>NZ_QUEN01000001.1:0-445388 GCF_003478175.1 Faecalibacterium sp. OF03-6AC
ATAATACCACACCCCCGCCTCCTTGTCAACACTTTTTGACAGATTTTTTCATCTTTTTTCTTGCGCTGCTGAAAAACGTTCATTTTCTTGTATTCAACGTTCTCTTTTTACGCAAAAAAGCCGCCTGCACATTCCTGCACAGACGGCCTTATATTACTTCTATAATAGAGTTAGCGGATCTCGATGCCCAGCTTGAACTTCAGGTTGCCGAGGATCTTCTTGACCACGCGCTCCACTTCCTCAGCGGAAACTTCCTTCTTCGGGTCGGACAGAGACAGGGTGAACGCCATGCTCTTCTTACCCTCGCCCAGATTTGCGCCGCGGTAGATATCGAACAGCTTGATCTCACCCACCAGAGGGCTGGCCTTCTTGATAGTCTCTTCGATCTCGCCGCAGGTGGTCTTTTCATCGCAGACCAGTGCCAGATCACGCTTGACAGCAGCATAGGGACTGAGCGGCTGATAGCGCAGCTCACCGTCCACGCAGGACATCAGAGCCTCGTAGTCCAGCTCACCCAGATAGATATTCTGGCTGTCCTTCTGATCCTTTGCAATTTCCAGCTCGCCGTTGATCTCGTTGGACAGCTTGCCAAACGCGCCCAGACGCTTGTCACCGCAGTAAACAGCAGCGCTGATGCCGGGGTGCAGCCACGGGGTCGTCTCGCGCTTATAATCAAAGCTCAGGCCAAAGCCGGCTGCCAGTGCTTCCAGTGCACCCTTGACCGTGAAGAAATCTTCTTCGGGGCCGAATGCACCAATGCAGAGGGTCTGGCGCTCGTGCGGATGCTCGTTGATGGGCAGTTCCTTGGCAAGATACACCGGTGCCATCTCGAACAGACGGCCCTCCGTGTTGCCCTTCTTGAGATTGTCCACAATGACATTCAGCATGGAGGGAGCCAGCAGGGTGCGCATGATGGACAAATTCTCGCTGATGGGGTTCAGGATGCGGATGGCCTTGCGGGCTTCATCATCCGCCGGAATGTGCAGCATATCCAGTTCTGCGTTGGAGTAGAAGGCCAGCGTGGAGGCCTCATAGAAGCCCTGTGCGGCCAGCAGACGCTTGGTCTTGAGCTGCTGCTTCTGGTCGTAGTTCAGACCGCCGTTTGTAACGGAGGCGGTGTTCAGGAAGGTGGGCACGATGTGGTCGTAGCCGTACTCACGGATGACCTCCTCGGCCAGATCCGGGAAGCTCTCCACGTCCTCGCGGTACAGGGGTGCGGACACGTCCCAGCTTCCATCGGCCTGTACATCCACCGTGAACTCCAGACGCTGCAGAATGTCGATCATGGTCTGATCCGGCACGGTGATACCCAGCACGCCGCAGATCTTAGCCGGAGTGGTAACGATGTGCTTGCGCTCCATCGGGCGGCCATCGGTCAGGTCATATTCCAGTGTGGTGATGTCGCCGCAGTCCAGCTCTTGGATCAGGTGCAGGGCACGGGCAAGGCCCAGTTCAGGAGAGTGACGGTCCACGCCCTTCTCGTAGCGGGCAGAAGAGTCGCTGTTCTGGCCCAATGCGCGGCTGGTCTTACGCACGCAGTCGCGGGCGAAGGTGGCACACTCAAACAGCAGGCTGGTGGTGTTCTCATCCATGCCGGAGTTTGCGCCGCCCATGATGCCGGCAAGTGCCACCGGCTTTTCGGCATCACAGATGACCAGATTGTTGGGGTTCAGAGTGAACTCCTTCTCATCCAGCGTGACGATCTTTTCGCCCGCATGGGCGCGGCGCACATCGATGGTGCGGCCGGCGACCTTGTTCAGGTCAAAGGCGTGCATGGGCTGACCCATTTCCAGCAGGGTGTGGTTGGTGATATCCACCACGTTGCTGATGGAGCGCAGGCCGCACAGAGCCAGATGGCGCTTCATCCAGCGGGGAGACTCGCCCATGCGGATGTTGCGCACATAGTGTGCCATATAGCGGGGGCACAGGTCCGGAGCCTCCACCTTGACGGTGATGGGCGCATCCGGCTCGCAGACGGCCTTGTAGTCCATGGCGGGCATGTGCAGGGGCTTGCCCAGAACGGCAGCCACCTCACGGGCAATGCCCAGGACAGACTGGCAGTCCGGGCGGTTGGCGGTGATGGAGATATCAAAGATATAGTCGTCCAGACCCACCACCGGCGCAATGTCGGTGCCGGGGACAGAATCCTCGGGCAGGATGAGCAGGCCGTAGACCTCAGAGCCCGGGAACAGGTCGTCGTTCAGGCCCAGCTCTTCGCCGGAGCACAGCATACCGTTGGACTCCACGCCCTGCATCTTGCGGGCCTTGATCTTGATGCCGCCGGGCAGGGTGGAGCCATCCAGAGCAGCGGGCACGCAGTCGCCCAGCTTCATGTTAGCGGCACCGGTGCTGATGCGGATGTCGTGGCCGTAGTCGCCACAGTCCACCACACACTTGGTCAGGTGGGTGCCCTCCTGCTTTTCCATCTCCACGATCTTGCCGACGACCACCTTGCTGATGCCGGCATCCAGCGGGATCAGCTCTTCGACCTCAAAGCCGCAGGAGAAGAGCTTTTCTTCCAGTTCCTGCGCAGTAACGTCGATATCTACAAATTCTTTTAACCAGCTGAAAGGTACTTTCATTGTCTCTTCTCTCCCCTCTTATTCGTGGAACTGCTTGAGGAACTGCAGGTTGTTCTCGAACATCAGGCCGATGTTGTTGATGCCATACTTCAGCATGGCGATACGCTCGATGCCGATGCCGAAGGCGAAGCCGGAATACTCGTCCGGGTCGATACCGCAGTTCTCCAGCACCTTGCGGTTGACGACACCGCCGCCCAGCACCTCGATCCAGCCGGTGTGCTTGCACAGCGGGCAGCCCTTGCCGTGGCACTCGAAGCAGCTCACGTCCACCTCCACGCTGGGCTCGGTGAACGGGAAGTAGGAGGGACGCAGGCGGGTGCGGGTGTCAGCGCCGAACAGCTTCTGCACGAAGGTATTCAGTGCGCCCTGCAGGTCGCCCAGCGTGATGCCCTTATCCACCACCAGACCTTCCATCTGGTGGAACATGGGGCTGTGGGTGGCATCGGAGTCAGAGCGGAACACACGGCCGGGCATCAGGATCTTGATGGGCGGCTTCTGAACGTCCATGGTGCGGATCTGGCCGCCGGAAGTCTGGGTACGCAACAGGAACTCCTCCGACAGGTAGAAGGTGTCCTGCATGTCGCGTGCCGGGTGATCCTTGGGCACGTTCAGGCGGGTGAAGTTGTGGTCATCGTCCTCGATCTCCGGGAAGGTGCCCACCGAAAAGCCCATGCCGGAGAACACGTCGATGATCTGGTTGGTGATCAGGGTCAGCGGGTGCAGGCCGCCCATGGGGCGGGTCTTGGCGGGCAGCGTGATATCCACCGTCTCCGCAGCATTGCGGGCAGCAAGCTCTGCCTGCTTCACCTGTTCTGCAGCAGCATCATAATCTGCCTGCACCTTTGCCTTGAGTTCATTGATGATCTTGCCCATAGCGGGGCGTTCTTCCGGCGCGACGGTGCGCAGATTCTTCATCAGGGCAGGGATCTTGCCGTTTTTGCTGAGGTACTCCTGCCAGAAGGAGGCCAGCGTTTCCTTGCCGGACACCTGACCAAGGCTTTCAGCGGCCTGTTTTGCCAGCTCGTCGATCATTGCTTGCATGGATGTTCTCTCCTTTATTCTTCGTGTTGATGAGCGGAGTGCAACAAAAAAGCTCCGTCCCCTGCCCGATTTCTCAGGCAAAAGGGACGAAGCTGTTGATTCTTAGCTCCGCGGTACCACCCGGTTTCCACCCGTGCACAGATGCCGGGCGGCTCTCAGAACGCCGTAACGGGGCGTGGCCGTTCTGTACTACTGCTGTTTCGCACAGACCGCTCAGGAGCGAACTTCAGCACAGATACACCCGGAAGCCCTCTCAGCCGGTGAAGCTTCTCTCTTTGCCGTGTACGCCATGCCTACTCTCTCCGTCGCTGCGTTTGGGAGTATTCAGGTTTTATAACCAAGAACTATGTTACCACATTTTGCGGTGGTTTGCAAGGGCTGTGCAGTCGCTTTCCGCAAAAATCGCGTTCGGTGGAGGTTTTTCACAAAGCCGCAGCCATTATGAATCGTTTATGTCATCCATTATGAGCTGAAACAATTCTCCCAGGTCGATCAGTGGCGCAAACTCTTTATCAACTTTGTAATCATCTGAAATTTTTACCACGACCACACCGTCGATCTGCTGGATATATCCTTCCTGCGGATAGACTGGCATCTGTTCCAGCTCTGTTCTGCTGTACAGTTCTCCGTACTGTTCCACCGAGCAATGCTTGAGTTTTGCCGGAGTAATATCCCTGAAAACCGCTTTCCAAGACGCTCTGGCCGAGTAATCGTTCAGCCAGAAGCGGCCCATCTGCGCATACGGATTTGCATAGAGGTAATACTCCCTCTTCATAAAACTGGAGTTCGAGCTGGGTCTGCCCACAAACAGTACCGGCAGCTGCTCGTTATCGTCAAAATATCCGCTGCTCATCAGGTCGTCCGCGATGTGATCCGACATGCTCTTGAGTGTTTTTCTTCCCTCATACATAGCTTCCTGATCGATCACAGCAGAGCAGACATTGCCATAGACGACCAAAACCGCAAGTACTACAGCCCCTGTCCGGGCAGCACGTACATACTTTTTTACCATATGCTGATTTGTGCGCGTCCCTTCAAGCAGCAGCAGACATACCGGCACGAACAGATTCAATCCTTCGCCCATCTGCAAAAGCCAGACCGCCTCGCTTGTGATCAGCATGATGGCATTGCACATGATGGGCAAAACGATCAGCGCTGCCACTCCCAGAAGGATATATTCCCAATTTTTCCGGTGAAGCATTTTTCTGAAGCGGTTCAGCAGTCCGATGCTCAGCGCCAGAAATACCAAAACGAAAAAGCCCACCGGCTGCAGAATGTTATGCCGATAGTAATTCTGAAAAAAGTAAGCTCCAAACAGTTGGTAGGTCTCTGCAATGGCATTGGGCAGATTTTTCAGTATAGAAAGTACCGAAACATCCGCTCCTCCATTATAACTTGCCATCTGCCATCCACATGCCCATACGATCAGCTTTGTGAGCAGGAAATACAAAACCATTCCTGCAGCTGCGCTGCAAAGACTTCTTCCAATGTGGGCATGGACCTTTTCTCTGTCCACATTGCGGAACAGAAGCAGCAGAAGATATGTCAGCAGGAGCAGACAAAAGTTATCAAGGCTCGTCTGATAGCACGCAAGGCTCATGACCAGAAGCAGTGCTCCCTGTACGACCGCTTTTCTAAAATCTGCGGCACGAACCACACGCTCTGCCGCCAGAACAGAAAACAAAAAAGAGCAGCCAAACACCGGCGACTGAAACCGATATGACAGCTGTATTCCAGTGACCGTGCTGGCCAGAACAGCCATACCCGCCAGATAGGTCACGACAGAATCCTTCTCTGTAAAAAACTTCCGAAGCAGGGTAACAGCCAGCGCCGACATGGAAAGCGTCAGCAATGAATTGAAAGGTTCCGTCTGGATGCCAAACCGCAGCGCATCGATCACCGGCCAGAGCCATCGGCCCGTGACTACCTGCCAATAGCCGCCGAAGAACCATGTATTGTTCCACAATCCGTCAAATGTATTGGTCAGCCGCTGGCTGATCAGCAGGAAAAACACTACCGCCGAAAACAGCAGCATCACCAGAAAATATCTTAGATCCGATATATCCAGCCCAAGGTCGTCCGGTTTCTGTACATCGATTTTTTCTTTCATCGTTATTTTCTCCATCTGTCCTGTTTTATGTTCTCAGGCTCATTTGTTATTCATCGATCAGATAATCCTCTGAAATTTTGATCACATATACGCCGTCCATTTCCTGCATGGAGCCTTTCTCAGGGAATGTCGGCATTCGTTTGATTTCTTCTGTCCGGATCAGTTCGTCATATACCTCATCACTGCACAGCTCCAACTGCATCGGTGTGAGGTCACGAAACACCGCATTCCATGAATAGCGCATTGTGGCAGCATTTTCTTTTTTGAAAAGGCCCACCTGTGCGTAGTCGTTTGCATCCCAGTAGATAACGTGTGTCCGGAACAGTGGGTTTGCACTGGGGCGGCCTACCAGCATCACCGGCAGTTTTTCCGGCAAATCATAATAGCCCTCTGCCACCAGCTCACTGGCCACAAGGTCCGCGATTTGTTTTGTTGCCTTGCGTCCCTCATACATCGCCTGCTGATCGATAGCCGACATGAATACGCTCCCGTAAACGACAGCAGCCGCCGTAAGCAGGATCAGTGCTTTTTCTGCTTTATTCCAGCATTTGCGGAACGCATCACAGGCTGTTTCTCCCTCCTGGCTGCTGTCCAATAGCCAGAAACAGACCGGCAGGAACAAGGCCAGACCTCCGGACATGGGAATATAAAACGACGCCTGCGAGGTTGCCACCATAAATACCGTGCACATCATGGGCAGCACCAGCAGCGCTGCTGTGCCATAGAAAGTGTTTTCCCAATCTTTCCGGCGTATGAGCCGAACCAGTCTGCACGCAAGCGCGGCACCCACCACACAAAAAATCAAAGCAAATACAACTGCAGTTTCCTGCAGCATATTGTGTTTTACAAGGGTGCCAAAGAAATACCGATAAAAAAGCTCATAGCACTTTTCAACGCTGGAAGGAAGATTTTTCAGAATTCCAGACACTGAAATATCTGCACCACCCTGGTAATCGGCCATCGCCGTTCCCGTCGCCCACAGTGTAATCTTTAAGATCATCAGATACAGCACTGCGCCGGATGCAGCACTTGCCAGGCTTTTGCAAATATATTCCCGAATCTTTTGTTTTTCTCCATTCTGGAAAAGCAGCAGGAGAAAATAGGCCAGCAGCACCAGACAGAAACAGGCAAGGTTCGTCTGGTACAGGCCAAGGCTCAGTGCCAAAAGCACCGCTGCCGGCACAATGCTGCTTACGGCTGATTTTCCCCGGATCACGTGCTCTGTAGCCAGCATTGCAAAGAAAAACGAAAATCCGTACTCCGGTGCAATGAAGTGAAACGAAAGATAGCACCCGACCACAACATTGGAAACATAGCATAAACCTGCGAGCCAGTCAATGCAGGATGTTCTCATCCATGCCGGTTTGAAGAGCATATGAAGCCTGGTGACTCCAAGAGAAACCAGCACCAAGCACACCACCGCATTGATGGGTTCTAGCTGCAGACTGAAACGCATAAAACTGGTCACCAGCCAGAACCATCGCCCATTGGAAAGCTCCCATGCTCCCGCCATGTACTCAGCCGTTGTCCACAGACCATCCACTGTGTTCGTCAGCTTCAAACTGATCAGCGGAAAATAGACCATCACCGCAAAGCCCAGCATCACAAAGAAATATTTCTTATCCAACTCCCGCAGCCAGTGTCTGATATCCGCTTTTATTTTTACAGACATGATATTCCTCCATCCATAAACTTCTGCTTTTCAGTATATCAAACTCTTCCACATGGTTCAATAAAAAAATCCCCTGCCGGGCAGTCGGCAGAGGATCTTGCGTTTTTTTCCAGAGTGCTTTATTTTGCCACGATTTCTGCAGCCAGTGCATCCATCTGCGCTTCGGCAGCAGCATTGGCAGCACTGCGGATGGTGACCACAGTATCACACACGGTGATGTTCTTCATGCTTTCCAGCTCGGCGCGCATGAGCTTTGCGGCCATGGGTGCCCATGTGCCATTCTCCATCAGACCCACCGTGCGGTTCTGGAAGTTCTTGGTCTTGAGGTGGGTCAGCAGATTTTCCATCGGCGGGAAGAGGAAGCCGTCGTAGGTGGCGCAGGCCAGCACGATCTTTCCGCAGCGGAAGGCTTCGGTGACGGCATAGGACACATCCGTGCGGGTCAGGTCCACCTCCACGACCTTTGCGCCCTTTGCACGCAGCTTTTCGGCCATGAGGTGGGCTGCTGCACGGGTGTGGCCGTGGATGGAAGCACTTGCCACAAGGATCTTTTCCGGCTCCTCAGGCTTGTAGCTGGACCAGATGTCGTAGTAGTTCAGGTACTTGCCCAGATCTCCGGTCAGCACCGGGCCGTGCAGCGGGCAAATGGTCTGGATGTCCAGAGCCGCGGCCTTTTTCAGCAGCGCCTGCACCTGCGGGCCGTATTTCCCCACGATGTTCAGGTAGTAGCGGCGGGCTTCGCTGGCCCAGTCGGCCTTTTCGTCAAACTTTGCCACAGCGCCAAAGCGACCGAAGCCATCCGCGGAGAACAGCACCTTTTCGGTGGATTCATAGCTGACCATGACCTCCGGCCAGTGCACCATGGGGGCAAACACAAAGGTCAGGGTGTGGGTGCCAAGGCACAGGCTCTCGCCGTCCTTCACCACTACACGGCGCTCCTTGGCAATGGCATCAGCGCCAAAGAACTGCTCCATATACAAAAAGGTCTTGGCGTTGCCCACCACCTGCATCTCAGGGTAGAGTGCCGCCAGCTTTGCAATGTTGGCACCGTGGTCCGGCTCCATGTGGGAGACTACCAGATAATCCGGCTTACGGCCTGCCAGAGCTTCGGACAGGTTTTCCAGCCACGGCTCGGTAGCGCGGGCATCCACCGTATCCAGAACGGCGGTCTTTTCGTCCAGAATGACATAGGAATTATAGCTCACGCCGGTGGGCACCGGATACTGGCTCTCAAACAGGTCAATGGTGGTATCGTCCACGCCCACACCCAAAATGGCTTCGCTGATTTTCTTCACACTCATAGCTTTCCGTCTCCTTTTTATGATATGCCGCAGACTGCAGCAATTATTTCTAAGAACAGTTCCTATTATAGCACATTGTTAGAAATTTCGCAAGAGATATTATTCTTCTCCATTTTCCGGCAGCTTTGCCGTTACCGGCCTGCCCGGCTCAGCATCCAGTTCCAGCAGAGCGGCAGCAGCGCTTTCGTCCATGGTCTGCACCGCGCGCAGCTTGCGGCTGATGGCACGGCTGCGCACGCCAATGAGATTATCCAGTTCTTCGTCGGTCTGGCGCAGGCGCTGCTGCATCTTGGAAAGCCCCTGCCCGAACTTGTCAAATTCGGTCTTCACTGCACCCAGAAGCTGCCATACCTCACCGGAGCGCTTCTGGATGGCAAGGGTCTTGAAACCCATCTGCAGGCTGTTGAGCAGCGCTGCCATGGTGCTGGGGCCTGCAATGTTCACCTGATAGTCCCGCTGCAGCACTTCCAGCAGGCCCGCGTTCACCACCTCGGCATACAAACCCTCGAAGGGCAGGAACAGGATACCGAAGGCCGTGGTATAGGGCGGCTCCACATATTTTTCCCGGATGTCTTTGGCCTCGGCCCGCAGCACCAGTTCCAGTGCGTGGCGGGCGTTCTCCACAGCCTGCGCGTCGCCGGATGCCTGCGCGTCCTGCAAATGGGCATAGGTATCGCCGGGGAACTTGGAGTCGATGGGCAGCCAGACCGTGCCGCCGTCCGCGCCGGGCATCCGGATGGCGTACTCCACCCGCTGGGTGCTGCCCGGAATGGTGGCCACGTTGGTGTCGTACTGTTCCGGGGCAAGGATTTCTTCCAGAATGGCTCCCAGCTGGATCTCGCCCAGAATACCGCGGGTCTTCACACCGGAAAGCACCTGTTTCAGCCCGCCCACATCAGCGGCAAGGTTCTGCATTTCGCCAAGACCCTTGTACACCTGTTCCAGTTGGTCGTTCACCGCCTTGAAGCTTTCGGTCACCCGCTTCTGTAACGCATCCTGCAGCTGTTCGTCCACAGTATGGCGGATCTCGTCCAGCTTCTGGGCGTTCTGGGCCTGCAGGGCAGTCATGCCCTCGGCAAGGGTGCGGCGCATCTCTTCCAGCTTGCGGGCGTTGGAGGCTTCCAGCCCCTGCAGGCGCTGTTCCATGGTCTGCTGCTGGGTACCCTGCCCTGCGGCAAGGGCGGTGCTCATGCTCTGCACCGAAGCCTGCAGTGTTTCACTGATGTGGCCCATAGCGGCAAGGTTCTGCTGCGCCATCTCTGCCAGCTTCGCGTCCATCTGGCGGTTCTGCGCTTCCAGCTGCTGACGCAGCCATTCCTTCCGTTCTGCATCGTCCCGGTTTGCGGCAGGCTTTGCCGAGCGGTACAGCAGCAGGGCCATCATCAGGCAGATGGCCACCAGAAGCACCGTGTAAAGAAACGCTAAAAATTCCATAATGTCTCCTATTGCAAAATCCGGGCTGTGCAGCTGCAAAGCCCGGATCTGCGTACTTTATATTATTTTGTCTGTTCTTCCCAGAAGGCAGCGGCTTCGTCCAGCCAGCCATCCGCAGCCGTGCCGCGGCCAAGGCTGATGCCATGGGCTGCGTGGTCATATACCACTTCTTTGTAAGGTACGCCATGCGCGGCCAGTGCCTTGCTGAGGGCTGGCCCCTGCAGCGGCCAGCACAGCAGGTTCAAGGTCAGGTCATCCCTGCCATACCAGAAATACACCGGCGGATAGTCCTCTGTGATCAGGTCGGCAAGGCTGTATTCATAGTAGAACCGGCCGCACACAAAGGGGTCTGTGCCCACACGGTAGATCGGTGTGATCTCGGCAAACTGCACGATGGGATACGCCAGGATCACTGCGCCGGGCTTGGGCAGGCCATAGTTTTTATAGCCCAGAGCGTCCGATGCAAACAGGCCCGCCAGATGTCCGCCGGAAGAATAGCCGATCAGGGCATAACTTTCCGTCTGCACGCCGAACCGCTGTGCGTGGCCGGTGATGTACTTCACCGCCCGTGCAATGTCCTCCACGGGTCCGTTGTTGTCGTTATCCGGGTAGGCGCGGTAGCGCATCACGAACACCGCATAGCCTTTCTGGTGCAGCTGGTAAGCTGTGGAGATGCACTCCTTTAACTCCGCCGTGCGGTTGAGGATGTTGCCGGAGAGCACCAGCGCATACTTTGCATCCGGCGTGCTGGCCGGGTAGTAATAGAACTCCACATTGTTGCGGGAGCTGTCCTCGGCGATCTCCTGCTCCGAGTAGAGCTTATAGGTGATCTGCACGCCCGCATTGTAATTGCGGATAAGCAGGTTCAGACCATCGGCACAATCCTGTGCCACATAGCTGCTCACATATTTTTCCAACGTCTGGTCATTGCACCAGTCCTCAGTGCCGGGCAGGTTCTGCTCCTTGGAATAGGTCCAAACGCCTGCGCCAAGGATGCTGGGGTTCGAGCGGATCTCGCCCATGGTGGTCTGCGGCGTGATATCCGGCTCGCCATACTCTGCTGCAAATGCAGGCAGCGCCATCATCAGCAGCAGACAGATACAGGCTGCTGCGGTGCATATCCTGTGTTTCAACTCAGTATCTCCTTTTCAGCCGACCTGTTCCTCCCAGAAGGCAACTGCTTCATTCAGCCAGCCCTCCGCATCGGTGCCTTTGCCTGCGGCCACTGCATGGGGAGCATCATCATACACATGGTAGATATGCGTCACATGGTTGCGGGCCAGTGCCTTTTCCAGCACAGGCCCCTGCGCCGACCAGCACATGGTCATAAGGGTCATATCGTTTTTGCCGTACCAGTGATAGGTAGGCGGGTAATCCGGTGTGATGTAATCCGACAATGTCATTTTATAATACCGCTGCTTGCACACGCCGGGGTCCAGCAGGATATTATAGACCGGTTTGAACTCCAGAAAGGTGTTTACCGGGTAGCCCAGCAGCATGGCACCGGGCTTTGGCAGGCCGTAATTTTTGTAGCCCACCGCGTCGGTGCCGAACAGTCCGGCGATCTGCCCGCCTGAGGAATAGCTTACAATGGCATAATCCTCCGCCTGCACGCCAAACTGTCCTGCATGTTCCGTGATATATTGCACCGCGCGGACCACATCCTGCAGCGGCGCATTGTTGGAAGCCTTCATGCCGATGCGGTAGCGCAGCACGAACACCGGGTAGCCCATTTCGTGCAGGTTCCATGCAGTGGAAATGCCCTCGCGGATCTCCGCACTGACCACGATCGCATTACCGCCGATCACCAGCGCATATTTCTGGTTCGCCTGCGCCCCTTCTGCCGGCAGATAATACAGTTCCACACCGTCCCGGCTGGTATCCTGCGCGATCTCCTCCGCCGTATAAAGCGGGAAGGTCACCCGCTGCCCAGCGTTATAGGTGCGGATCAGATAGTTCAGTCCATCCGCCGCATCCTGTGCCGTCCAGTGATTGGAAAGGCGGCTCAGCGGCTGCGCGTCCCAGTACATCCGGTCCAGCACACGGTCCTGATCCAGCGAGTAGGTGTAGATGCCCGCACCCACAATGCCGGGGTTGGAGCGGATCTCTGCCATTTTGGTGTGCGGTGTGATGTTGGCCTGACCAAGCTCCTCCGCAAACGCCGGCTGTGCCAGCAGGATCATCAGGCCAATACCAAACATCACCGTGCTCAATCGTTTTCTCACAGCAATCCCCCGTTTATCTCTTTATTTGCACTGTTTTTCCCAGAATGCCGTTGCCTGCCGGATCCAGCCGTCCGCATCGGTGTGGTGGCCCGGGCCAATGGCGTGGGGTGCGTTCTCGTACACATGGCACTCATAAACAGCCCCGCTCTCCCGGAGCTTGCGCTCCAGCAGCGGCCCCTGCTGGGAGTAGCACATGCGCTGCATATAAAGATCATTTTTGCCGTAGAAGAAATAGGTAGGGGTAAAGTTTTCGTTCACCACATCCGAAATATCGGTCCAGTAGTAACGCCAGCCAAGCACCAGCGGGTCAATGGCCAGCTGATACAGCGGCTTCACCTCAAAGAAATCGTTGATGGGGTAACCCAGCAGCAGCGCTGCAGGCTGTGGGAGGCCAAATGCCTTATAGCCGAACTTTTCGTTGTCCGAGCCGATCAGGCCCACGATGTGTCCGCCGGAAGAAAAGCCCATCAGCGCATAGTTTTCGCGCTGAACGCCAAACTGATCTGCATTTTCGGTCAGGTACTTTACGGCGTTGGCAATATCGTACAGTGGCGCATTGTCGGATGCATTCAGGAAAGAGCGGTACCGCAGCACAAAGGCCGCATAGCCCAGCTCGTGCAGCTGGTTGGCAATGGAAGCACCCTCGTTCAGCTCTGCGGTGGTGTTGCCGCCGTTGCCGGGCACCACGATGGCGTACTTTGCGTTGGCTGTTTTAGCCGGGAAATAATACAGCTGCACCATGCCCAGAGAAGAATTTTCCGCAATTTCTTCCGGGGTATACACCTGCCATGTGATCTGTACGCCCCTGTTGTAGTTTTCGATCACAAGGTTCATGCCTTCGGCGGCATCCTCGGCAGCCGCGTAGCTTACATAGCCCTCAATGGGCGTATCATCGTACTGCGTGCTGCCCTCGATCCATTCGTTGCAGTAGGTATAGTAGCCGGAGCCTTTGATGCTGGGGTTCTCCCGCAGCTCTTTCATGGTCGTCTTTGTTGTGATGTTCGGCTCGCCGTACTCTGCAGCAAATGCCGAAAGCGATACGCACGCCAGCATTCCCAGCGCGCACACCACCGTTCTGATCCACTTCATTTTGGGACATCCTCCGTTCTGCAGCGGCGTATCCTGCCGTGCTTTTCTTTGTTATGATTTATTGTATCACAAACCTTCCGCTTGTCAAAGAAATTTCTGTGCAGTACGGCGCTTGTACCGCACCGCAAATTCTGCTATACTGGAGCCGGATATTTTTTGAGAGTTGAGGGCGCGGAAAGCTATGCACTTTCTGCCGGGATCGAAATATGAGCAAAATCGAGATCCGGCCCATGGAGCCGGAAGACTGGAGCGCTGTTTCCAGAATCTATTTAGAGGGCATTGCTACAGAACATGCCACTTTTCAGACCACCTGTCCGCCGTATTCTGCGTGGGATGCTTCCCACGCAAAAGAATGCCGACTGGTACTGCTGGCCGACGGCGTGATCGCCGGGTGGACGGCGTTGCGCCGGGTGGACCCGCGCTGGTGCTACCGCGGCGTTGCCGAGGTGAGTATTTACGTGGGTGAGCAGTTCCGGGGCCATGGCCTTGGCTATCACCTGCTGACCGAGCTGTGCCATCAGGCAGAAAAGGCCGGCTACTGGACACTGCAGTCCACCGTGCTGCAGGACAACGCTGCCAGCCGCGCCCTGCACACAAAATGCGGCTTTCGCTTAGTGGGCCGCCGGGAACGCATTGCCCGCGACTGTCACGGCCGCTGGCTGGACACATTCTTAATGGAATACCGCGCTGCTGCCAATGAACCGGAAGGCTATAAAAAGCTGTAAGATACAAAAGAACTCCGCGCCCTGTGAGGTGCGGAGTTCTTTTTTGTCCATTGATAAAATGATAAAGGTAAAAACAGGCTTACCACTCTTCGCCGTCGATGTCCACGCTGCCGTCCACCACGGCCCCGGCGCGGGAACGCTGGAACATGCTTTCTACCACAGCGCAGTACTTATCGGCCAGACAGACGATGACTGCTTCGCGGCAGGTGGGCACATGACGGAAGGTCAGCGGCCACATGTGGCTTGCAATGATGCTCTGTTCCTTTCTGGTAATGCTGAACACCCGCTTTGCATTGACGCAGGCATAACCCGGATGGGAGAAGCCGTGCATCTCAAACAGGCGGCGCAGGCCGTGAAAGGTACCGGTGGTGTGCCAGTCGTACAGATAAAAATCATGCAGCAGGGCACCCACTGCCAGCGAGGTCTCGTCAGCGTGCAGATGCAGACGGCGGTTGAGCCAAAAGCTCACCAGCGCCACATTCTTGCAATGCTGGTAGGTGGTGACAGAACCGTGCTGGATGTACTCCCGCATCCGCTGCACATCCGGGTGATGATCATATTTTTCTACGATGGCATAAAGCTGTTCGCGCTCGATCTCAGAAAGCTGCATGCTGCAAAATTTCCTTTCGCTTTAAGGTGATGTTTTCAGGAGCGGAGCTGGACCGGATTGGAATTACCGAAGTTCTCTGCACTGGAAGGGTTCTCCCGCTTGAGGGAAAAATCTACCAGATACTGCTTGCCGTCGCCCAGTTCTTCCAGCTGGGCCAGTTTTGCCTTTGCGGCGGCTTCGTCCGGGTACCACTGGATCAGGAAGAAATTTTCTTCCTCTACACCGTAGTACAGCCACTGGCCGTCGGCACGCAGCCAGTCGTCCAGATGATCCACCTCTTCGCCGTCCGGCAGGCCAAGGCCTTCTTCGGCATAAAGGTTTTCCGGTTCCACCTGCAGCATTTCGATCACCTGAATAGAGCTTTGCAGGTATTCGTCCTGCGAGACCGTCTTGTCCGAAAGCTCCCATCCGGTGAGAAAAGCCTGCATCATCAGGTCGCGCACAGAGATGCGCGGCAGGGTCGGGTCCATAACCATAGGTATTTCCTTCTTCCTTTAGTTTGTCCCTGCTGACCAGTATACGTCAAAGGCTTATGCAAGTCAACAGTTTAATTGTGAATTTTTTGTAGGTTCGTTCAAATATATCCAGACTTAACAGACGGAAAAGGCAAAAGTGTCTCCCAGCCATTCCACTGCCAGTTCCACCCAGTGATGCCGGTGGCGGCTGGGCTGGTCCACCTCTGCCGTGCTGATGCTGGTACCGTGCACCCCCTTTTCAAACAGATGCGCCTCGCAGGGCACACCCGCCCGGTGCAGAGCGTTCACCAGCATCAGGGTGTTCTCCACCGGAACGGTGGCATCCTCCATGGTGGTCCATACGAACACCGGCGGCGTCTGCGGCGTGATCTTATCCTCCAGCCCGAACACCTGCTGTGCCGCCGGGTCAGTGCTGCCCGCCAGCTGCACAAAGCTGCCGCAGTGGGCATACTGCCCTGCCGTGACCACCGGATAGCCCAGAATGACCGCATTGGGCCGGGGCTGGGCCGCTTCGCCGGGAATGTCCAGCACAGCACCGGAAAGGGCCAGGTGGCCGCCCGCTGAAAAGCCGCACACGGCAATTTTTTCCGGCAGGATATGCCACTGGGCCGCGTACTGTCGCACAAGACCGATAGCCTCGGCCAGCTGGCGCAGCGGCATGTAGTCCTTTGCCTTTTCGCAGATGGCGTAGTCCAGCACAGCGGTGTGGTACCCCGCCGCCGCAAACTGCAGCGCCACCGGGTCGCCCTCGCGGGCACTCACATGGGTATAGCCGCCGCCGGGCACCACCAGCACCAATGGCCGGTCAAGCACATTCGGCATCCGCTCACAGCAATCACGCAGATAAACGGTCAGCGTCCCACCGCCGGCCAGTTCCAGCTGCTTCAGCTGCATGATATTTCCTCCTTTTACAGCATCCTTTGCGGTTCATTATAGCACAAAACGAACCATTTTTTAAACTTTTTATGAAAGCTCTTGATTTTTGCTTTTTGTCGGTGTATATTAGCACTCGAAAGTCACGAGTGCTAAGCATTCAAAAGTAATATTCTCTTCCGAGTGCTTGGTATCGAATACAGATAAAAAGAGGTTTTGCATTATGGCTAAGAAAGAATTTCAGGCTGAAAGCAAAAAGCTGATGGATATGATGATTAACTCCATCTACACCAATAAGGAAATTTTCCTGCGCGAGCTGATCTCCAACGCATCGGATGCCATCGATAAGCTCTATTATAAGAGCCTGACCGATCCTTCTGTGGGCATGAACAAGGGCGATTTCCGTATCCTCATCACCCGCGATAAGGAGAACCGCATCCTGACCATTGAGGATAACGGCATCGGCATGACCAAAGAGGAACTTGAGCAGAATCTGGGCACCATTGCTCACTCCGGTTCTCTGGATTTCAAGAAGTATAACAAGGACGAGAACATCGATATCATCGGCCAGTTTGGTGTCGGCTTCTACTCTTCCTTCATGGTAGCCGATAAAGTCACCGTCATTTCCAAGGCTTATGGCTCGGATGAAGCATGGCAGTGGGAGTCCTCCGGTGTGGACGGCTACGAAATGACCCCCGCCCAGAAGGACACTGCAGGCACCCAGATCATCCTGCACATCAAGCCGGATACTGAGACGGACCACTACGACAACTTCCTCGATGAATACGGCATCGTGGCCATCGTGAAGAAGTACAGCGACTATGTGCGCTATCCCATCCAGATGGAGCGCCAGCACGAGCGCCAGAAGCCGGAACCCGATCCCAAGCCGGAGGACTATAAGCCCGAGTGGGAGACTTACACCGAGCTGGAAACTCTGAACAGCATGGTGCCCATCTGGAAAAAGCAGAAGAGCGAAGTGACCGACGAGGAGTACGCGAACTTCTATAAGGAAAAGTTTGGTGATTATACCGACCCCGCCCGCGTCATCGTCAGCCGCACCGAGGGCACTGCAAATTATAATGCCCTGCTGTTCGTGCCCAGCCACCGTCCCTACGACTTCTACACCAAGGATTATGAAAAGGGTCTGGCCCTGTACGCATCCGGCGTGCTCATTATGGAGAAGTGCGCCGACCTGCTGCCCGATTACTTCAGCTTCGTCAAGGGCATTGTGGACAGTCAGGATCTGAGCCTGAACATCAGCCGCGAGATGCTGCAGAAGGACAACCAGCTCAAGCTGATCCACAACGCTCTGGAAAAGAAAATCAAGAACGAGCTGCACGCCATGCTGGCCAATGACCGCGAGAAGTACGAGGAATTCTGGAAAGAGTTCGGCCGTCAGATCAAGTTCGGTGCTTACTCCGACTACGGCATGCACGCCGAGCTGCTTCGCGACCTGCTGCTGTTCTGGTCCGCCAAGGAGCAGAAGATGGTCACTCTGCAGGAGTATGTGGACAAGATGCCCGCTGAGCAGAAGTATATCTACTTTGCTGCCGGTGATTCTACCGACCGTCTGGCAAAGCTACCCGCCGCTGAGCTGGTCATGGATAAGGGCTATGACGTCCTGCTGCTGACCGAGGACGTGGATGAGTTCTGCCTGCAGATCCTGCGCACCTATCCCCGCAAGGATGCCGAAGGCAAGGATAGCACCGTGGAGTTCAAGAACGTCAACAGCGGTGATCTGGGCCTTGAGACCGAGGAAGAGAAGAAGGCCGCCGAGGACGCTACCGCTGAGAACAAGAACCTGTTCGATGCCATGAAGGACGCTCTGGACGGCAAGGTGAAAGAGGTCAAGGTCTCTACCCGCCTGAAGGATCACCCTGTGTGCCTGAGTGCTGACGGCCCGCTGTCCATTGAGATGGAAAAAGTGCTGTCCAAGCAGCCCGGCAGCGAAGGCGTAAAGAGCGATAAGGTTCTGGAACTGAATGTCAACCACCCCGTGTTCGCCGTGCTGAAGGCCGCACAGGAGGCCGGTGACACCGACAAGCTCAAGAAGTACAGTGCTCTGCTGTACGCACAGGCTCAGCTGATCGAAGGCCTGCCGGTGGATGATCCCGCCGCCTACGCCGAGGCCGTCTGCAGCCTGATGAAGTAACTTTTTCCGGCAGGCAGCAGACTTACTCTCCTGCCGCTTCCACGCACATCAATATTTACCCCTTAACAAAAAGGCCGTGCTCCGCTATAATAGAGTGGAACGCGGTCTTTTTCTGTTCTTTTGCCGGACAGTCAGGATAAATTGAGAGGTTTTTGCTCATGCAGCCCAAAAAACATTATTTTGCCCACATCCCCACCATTGCCATCTTTATTGTGTTTGCCATGTCGGCACCGCTGGGCGTGCTGCTGTTCATCTTAAAAAGCATCGATGAAAACGCCGAAAAAGAGGAAAAGGCTGCTGCACAGGCGCAGGCAGACTATCGTTCCGACCTCGGCCCCGCATCTGCGCAGACGGCCCCCCAGCAGGAAAACGAGCCAGCCTACGGCCACGATGTTCCCACCAAAGAGCAGAAGGACGCTCAAAACTGGCACAAGACCATTGCCGTGATCTGCACCATTCTGGGTGCTATCTTCCTGTTTACCGGTGCGGAGGAACTGATCGACTGCCTGTTCGACTTTCCGGACTTCGACGATCTGCTCCCTGCATTGGCCACGACCATTGGCGGAGCCGGCGCACTGTGGACCGGCCTGCGCATGGACCGCACCCGCAAGCTGGAACGCCTGTTGGACAAGATCGCAGGCGACCGCGACAATATTCCGCTGGACGAGCTGTTTGCTGCCGCGGGCATCGATGCCGCAAAGGGCCGCACCGTGGTGGAAAGTGCTATTTCCCACGGTTACTTCGGTGCAGATGCTTACATTGATAACCGCACCAATACTCTGGTAGTGCGCGGCGCGGCTCCCCAGCCGCCCCGGAAACCGAAGCCTGCGCCCGCCCCAGAACCTGCACCAGCGGACCAATATACCGCAATTCTGCAACAGCTGCGGCAGGTCAACGATGCCATCCCGGACCCCGTGATGACCACCAAGATCAGCCGTCTGGAAGCGGTCAGTGCCCGCATCTTTGAGCTGGCAAAGCAGGACCCCGGCAAAAAGGCTCAGCTGCAGAAATTCATGGACTACTATCTGCCCACCGCCCTCAAGCTGCTGAACACTTACGCCAGCCTTCCTGCGCAGGATGTGCAGGGGGAAAACATCGCCGATGCCAAAAAGAACATCGAGCGCAGCATGGACCTGATGGTGACCGCCTTTGAAAATCAGCTGGACAAGCTGTTCCAGTCCGACGCACTGGACGTTTCGGCAGATGTGGCCGCGCTGGAAGGGATGCTGAACATGGACGGCCTGACCGGAAACGAGTTTACAAAATAATATTTTCGGAAACAGGGAAAAGGCCCATGAGCTTTTTCCCTGTTTTTTCAAAGCGCAAATCTCCATGTTGTGCAGGCCTCGTCCGTCCCACGCAAAACCGCGGATTTGCAGGCATTTTTGCCAATGGTTTTTCCGTTTTATATCTAATTTTATTTCAACCGTCAAATTCCACTCTGTGCGCCAATTTCAGTCTTTTTGCAACTTTTCATCCAGATGCAACAATAACACATGGTTTTTTCTGTCCGGATTTTATATGATAAGGACAGAAGTGTGCAGAGCATCCTGTATGCGGCTCTGCACTGCAGTTCCAACCCGCTCAAAAGGAGGATTATCCTATGATGAAATCTGTTTCCGCATGGAAGCAGGAGCTTTCCAGCGGCGCTCACGCTGCCCGGCTGGCAGCACTTTACTGCTGTGCGCCCGAAGAAACTCCTGCACAGGCTGCCCGCTACGAAGCTGTTCTGAATGGTCTGGATGCCACCTTTGGCCCCCATGCTGAAGCTGGCCTTTACAGTGCCCCCGGCCGCACCGAGATCGGCGGCAACCACACCGACCACCAGCATGGCCGCGTGCTGGCCGGCAGCGTGAATATTGATATGATCGCTGCCGCCGCGCCCAACACCCTGAACCAGCTGCGCGTGCAGAGCGAAGGCTACGACCTGTGTGTGATCGGCCTTGATGACCTTGCTGCCCGCAAGGAAGAGGAAAACACTACCCTCTCTCTGTTGCGCGGCGAATGCGAAGCCTTCCGTCAGCGCGGCGCAAAGCTGGCCGGTCTGGATGTGTACATTTCCTCCAACGTGCCCAAGGGCAGCGGCGTTTCTTCCTCCGCCGCCTTTGAAGTGCTGATCGGCGTGATCCTGAATGACTGCTTCATGACCGATAAAGTCTCCCCCATCGAGATCGCGCAGATCGGCCAGTGGGCAGAGAACGTCTACTTTGGCAAGCCCTGCGGCCTGATGGATCAGATGGCTTCCAGCGTTGGCAACATTATTACCATTGATTTTGCGGACCCTGCCCACCCGGATGTGGAGCCGGTGGCCGTGGATTTCTCCAAGGCAGGCCTTGCCCTGTGCATTCTGGATTCCTGCGCAGATCATGCCGACCTGACCGACGAATATGCCGCTGTGCCCGCCGAGTGCCGCGCTGTGGCTGCTGTGTGCGGCGGCGAAGTGCTGCGGGATGTGCCGTTCGAGACCTTCCTTGCAAAGCTTCCGGAGTGCCGCAAGCAGTGCGGCGACCGTGCTGTGCTGCGCGCCTTCCATATCTATGCCGATAACGACCGTGTGGCAAAACAGGTAGCTGCCCTGCGCGAGGGCGATTTTGACACTTTCCTGCGTCTGGTCAACGAGTCCGGCCACAGCAGCTGGGAATACCTGCAGAACGTGATCCCCGCCGGTTACAAGGAGCATCAGGAGATGGGCGTGACCATTGCAGCTGCCAAGCATTATCTGAACGGCAAGGGCGCTGTGCGCGTGCATGGCGGCGGCTTTGCCGGTACGGCTCAGGCCTTTGTGCCGGTGGAAATGCTGGCCGACTTCAAGGCCCACATGGAAGCCATCCTTGGTGAGGGCCGCTGCCATGTGCTGAGCATCCGCCCGGAAGGAGGCGCAGTGCTGTGATCTCTACCGCCATTCAGCAGCTCGTGAATTACGGGCTGGACACCGGCCTTATCCTGCCCGATGATGAAATTTACATCCGCAACCAGCTGCTTATGACCATGCAGCTGGACGACTTTACCGCGCCGGAGGGCGAGGTGTGCTATACCGATCTGGAAAGCATCCTCAAAACGCTGGTAGATGATGCCGTTGCCCGCGGTGTGTGCGAGGACAACTCCACCGCCCGCGACCTGTTCGACACAAAGCTCATGGGCGTATTGACCCCGCGGCCCAGCATCGTGCGCGCCAATTTCGAGGAGCGCTACGAAAGCGAAGGCCCTCAGGCCGCGACCGACTGGTTCTATAAATTCAGTCAGGACACCGATTATATCCGCCGCTACCGCATCAAGCGCGACCTGAAATGGGTCACCAAGACCCCCTACGGCGATCTGGATATCACCATCAACCTCTCGAAGCCCGAAAAAGACCCTAAGGCCATTGCCGCCGCCAAACTGGCTCCCCAGAGCGCCTACCCCAAGTGCCAGCTCTGCGCCGAGAACGAAGGCTATGCAGGCCGCATGAACCATCCCGCCCGCGAGAATCACCGCATCATCCCTCTCACCATCAATGACAGCGCTTGGAACCTGCAGTACAGCCCCTATGTCTACTACAACGAGCACTGCATCGTGTTCAACAACCAGCACACTCCCATGAAGATCGAGCGTGCTACCTTCCGCAAGCTGCTGGATTTCGTGGGCCTGTTCCCCCACTATTTCGTGGGCAGCAACGCCGACCTGCCCATCGTGGGCGGCAGCATTCTCAGCCACGACCATTTCCAGGGCGGCCACTATGAATTCGCTATGGCAAAGGCTCCCGTCGAGAAGAAGTGGGTCTTCCCCGGTTTTGAGGATGTGGATGCCGGTATCGTGCACTGGCCCATGAGCTGCATCCGCCTGACCAGCGAGGATGATGCCCGTCTTGTGGAGCTGGCCGATAAAATTCTGACCGCATGGCGCGGCTACTCGGACGAAAAATGCTTCATCTTTGCCGAGACCGACGGCGAGCCACATAACACCATCACCCCCATTGCCCGGATGCGGGACGGCAAGTATCAGCTGGATCTGGTGCTGCGCAACAACATCACCACCCCGGAGCATCCGCTGGGCGTGTTCCATCCTCATGCAAAGCTGCATCACATCAAAAAAGAAAACATCGGCCTGATCGAGGTCATGGGCCTTGCCGTGCTGCCCAGCCGCCTGAAAAAGGAGCTGTTTGAGCTGGCCGATGCACTGGTGGCCCGCACCCCGGTGAGCCAGTACCCGGAAGAACTGCAGAAGCACGCCGAGTGGGCCGAGGATATTCTTGCCCGCCACCCGGAACTGAACGGCGACACCGTGCACCTCATCCTGCAGGACGAGGTGGGCCATGTGTTCGCTCAGGTCTTGGCCGATGCCGGTGTCTATAAAATGGACGAGGCTGGCCGCGCAGGCTTTGTGCGGTTCCTTGCAAGCGTGCAATAATCTATTAAAAACGCTCTCCCCCTTTCCCCCGCCGGTATGCCTTGCCGACGGGGGATTTTTGTTGTTCAGTGGAGGTCCCAAGCCGTTTTCAGTCCCGTAACACAGCACAAAAAAGCCGCCTTTCGTGCCAATTAGCACAAAAAGCGGCTTTTTATCGTCTTATTTCAGGAGCAAAGGGCCTTGCGGAAGGTTATTCCGGCAGATCCTCTTCGTTCTCCAGGCTGTGCCAGACGTTCTGGACATCATCATTGTCTTCCAGCGCATCCAGCAGCTTGCCCATCAGCTTCAGCTGGTCGGGGTCGGTCAGGCGGGTGGTGGTCATGGGCACCATGGCCAGATCGTCGGAGAGGATCTCGTAGCCCTTCTCCTCCATGGCCTTGACCACAGCAGAGTAGTTCTCGGGATCAGTGGTGATCTCGGCTGCATCCTCGCTGGCATCGAAGTCCTCGGCACCAGCATCCAGAGCATCCATCATAGCCTCGTCGGCATCCTTATCTTCCAGAGAGATGTCAATGACACCCTTCTGGCTGAACAGGAAGCCCACGCAGCCCATAGCACCCAGATTGCCGCCGTTCTTGTCGAAGTAGTGGCGCAGGTCGGCAGCGGTACGGTTGCGGTTGTCGGTCAGGGTCTCCACCATGACAGCAACGCCGCCGGGGCCGTAGCCTTCGTAGGTGATTGCTTCGTACTCGGTCTTATCGCCGCCCTCGGCCTTCTTGATGATGCGCTGGATGTTATCGTTGGGCACGCTCATGCGCTTTGCCTTGGCGATCAGGTCAGCCAGCTTGCTGTTGGAAGCAGGGTTCGGGCCGCCGGTACGCACGGCAACGCTGATCTCGCGGCCGATCTTGGTAAAGACCTTTGCCTTTGCGCCATCGGTCTTTTCCTTCTTGCGCTTAATATTGTTCCATTTGCTATGTCCAGACATGGGAAAGAGCCTCCTGTATATTCTCAAATCTCCGCCTGCGGGCAGACGGGCTGTGGTCGCCCGCATTGTGGCAGCACACAAAATCTAACTCTATTATTGTAGCACAACCGGGCAGAGCGTTCAAGCCTTATCCGCCCGGTTTTCAGCATTCTGCGCGGAAAAATGCGCTTTTTCTGCCCGTTCACAGCAGCCGCAGCGCCTTGGGATAATGGTTTTTCACCCGCCCGCCGGACACCTTGCCGCCGCCCAGCGGCCAGCCGTCCACCGTCACGCAGCACCAGCCGTCAGCAGCGATGCGGGCTTCCACCTCACGGCCGGAAAGATACTCCACGCAGCGCGGGTCATCAAGAGTGAGTTCTTCGCGGTTTACACACTGTGCGCCAAATGCCGTGAACAGATGGTGCTCCGGCACAAAGCGGCCTTTCTGCACGCTGCCCACAAATACGCCCGCCCGCAGCACATGCAGGTTCGTCTGCGGGAACGGCACCGGCAGCAGCACACCGCCGCCGTGCACCACAGCCGGGCGGTCTGCCAGCGCCGGGAAATACTGCCCGGCAAACGCGTGCCATGCTGCAAGGCTCTGGGCAGGACTTGTCTCCCCTGCCTGTGCTTCGCGGCTGCGCTTTTCACCCTGCACCGCTTCCCGGCAGGCACGGACATTCTCGCGGCGGGATGCACGGGCATCCGCAGCCTTGGCAGGCTTGCCGCCCTTCCCCTTGGCCTTTTTGCCCGCAGTTTCCGCTGCTGCCAGCCAGAGCTGTTCTTCGGCAGTGTACTCGCCCTCTGCGGGCAGAACGCGCGGAGTGCCAGCTTTGACGAGCCGGGCCATAAAGTGGCCCTCGCCGCCCTGACAGGGCCAGATACGGCGCACCTTGCTCACATCCAGCGGCAGACCGCCGGTGCGGTTGGCTTCGCCCTCACTGCCAAAGGTGTAGTCCACATTGCCAAGCGCATCCGCAAGGGTGAACTCCGGGTGGCGCTGCAGGAATGCCGCCACCTGTCCCTCGTCCTCCTCAGGTGCAAAGGTGCAGGTGGAATACACCAGCTGCCCGCCCGGGGCCAGCACAGCGGCTGCACAGTCCAGAATTTCTGCACCCAGCTCAGCACACTGCTTCACCAGCGCTTCACAGTGCTGCTGACGGGCCACCGGCTCCTTGCGGAACATTCCCTCGCCGGAACAGGGCGCGTCCACCAGCACCCGGTCAAAAAATTCCGGCAGCGCATCCGCAATGCGGGCAGGTGCTTCGTTCAGCACCACTGCATTGGGCACGCCCATGCGTTCCAGATTGCTTTTCAGGATATCCGCACGAGCTGCAACGTATTCGTTGCTCACCAGCACACCCCGGCCCTGCAGCGCCGCCGCCAGCTGGCTGCTTTTGCCGCCGGGCGCGGCGCACATGTCCAGCACACGCATCCCGGGCTGCACGCCCAGCAGCGGTGCCGCCGAGGACGCAGACGGCTCCTGCGAGTAGAACGCGCCCGCATGGTGGTACGGATGCCGCCCGGGCCGGAATTTCAAATCATCCGGCTGATGCACCACGAATGCCGCCTTGCAAAAGGGCGATGCTTCCAGTGGGAAATCGGCTTTTGCGGCAAACTGCTCCGGTGAGCTGCGCAGGGCCGACACCGTTACGCCGCGCTCCGCCGTTTCCTGCGGGGCTGCATACAGGACATCGAACCGGTCTCCCAGCAGAGCGCGCTCCCGCTGTTCAAAATATTCCATGGGCATTCTGCATTCCTCCTGTGGGATGTATAAAGCCGCCGTCTGCGGCCAAACTAGGTCTTGTGAGGGGCACACCGCCCCGCACGGAAAACCGAAAGGAGATCATTCACTATGGCAACCGAAAACCGCAGCAATAACTGCAAGAATCAGACCTCGAACCGCACGTCCAACCAGACCACTAACAGCGCCACCAACGAGCACAAGCACCCCAACCAGTACACCAAGGGTGCCGACGATGAGAGCGCCAAGAACTCCACGAGCAACCGTTCCAGCAACGCCAAAAACAGCCGCTAACGCTGCCCTTCGCGCCTGATGGACCATGGGCGCGAACCTCTGATCTTTCTCAAATCGCAAAGCCCGCTGCCCTCCGGCACTGTTTTCCAGTGCGGAAAGCAGCGGGCTTTCGCGTCAGAAGTTGTTTTTATAGTCAGGGTGCGCCGAGTGGGCGCGGCTTTTTGCCGCCAGACAAGGCGGTTTTCCGCAGCAATCCTGATGGATTGCAAGGAAGAGCAACGCAGTATGGCAGCAAAAAGACCGTTCAGGCGGTGTGCAATGATTATGAAAGCAACTTCTCAGGTCTCGTTGGGGTCGAACTGCTGCCACAGTGTTTCAAACAGCTCGTGCACACGGCCCAGCTGACCGTTCAGATACAGCCAGCCCAGCAGGCACTCGAAGCCGGTGGAAGCACGGTATTCCTCCGGGGAAGCGTGCTTTGCCACGCTGGCCTTGCTGGCGTTGCGGCCCCGCTTGAACACGGCCAGTTCGTCCTCAGTGAACAGCGGCTCCAGCAGCTGTTCCTCCCGGAACTGTGCCCGGGCCGAGACATATTTGACCTTTTCTGCGTTGAGCTTTCCGGCAGACAGGCGGTGGTGCTCCACCAGACGCTGTCGCACCAGCAGTTCCAGCACGCTGTCGCCCACAAAGGCCAGCGCCAAGGGGCTAAGCTCCCGCGGGTCGATCTTTTCAGGTTCGTTCATAGTGACCTCTTAGAAGATATAATCGAACTGGTAATCGCCAATGAGAATGGTATCGTTCTCCTGCACGCCCTTTGCCACCAGAGCGTCCAGAATGCCGCTCTCGCCCAGCTGGCGCTGGAAGAACTGCAAGCTTTCGTAGTCGTCCACATTGCTGCCGGCCAGAATGTATTCCAGCCACGGGGCTTCCACGCTCCACACATGGGCTTCCATGCGCTTGATCTCAAACGCACGGTCGTTGGCCTTGGGTTCGGGCTTCTTGTACTCGGGAGCAAACACCGGCACCGGCGGGATATCCTTCAGGCGGTTATACACGAGGCCCGGCAGTTCCTTCACGCCCTGCATCGTAGCGGCAGAGATGGGCACAAAGGTCAAGCCCTTGCCCTCCACATACTTGCGGAAAGCTTCGATCTGCTCCTCGGTGGCCAGATCGCACTTGTTGCCAATGACGATCTGCGGACGCTCAGCCAGCACAGGGCTGAACTTTGCCAGCTCCTCGTTGATCTTTTCAAAATCTTCAATGGGTTCACGGCACTCGCTGCCAGAAACATCCACCACATGCAGCAGCAGGCGGCAGCGCTCCACATGGCGCAGGAAGTCGTGGCCCAGACCGATGCCCTCGCTGGCACCCTCGATCAGGCCGGGGATGTCGGCGCAGACAAAGCTTGCGCCCTCCGCCACGGACACAACGCCCAGCGTGGGCACCAGCGTGGTGAAGTGGTAGTTTGCGATCTTAGGCTTGGCTGCGCTGATGGTGGAAATGAGGGTGGACTTACCCACATTGGGGAAGCCGATCAGACCCACATCAGCGATCAGCTTCAGCTCCAGCGTCACCTGAATGTCTTCGCCGGGCATACCGGGCTTTGCAAACTTGGGGATCTGTCGGGTGGGAGTGGCAAAATGCGCATTGCCGTAGCCGCCGCGGCCACCCTTTGCAATGGTGACTGGGGTGTGGTCGGACAGGTCCGCAATGACAAGGCCGCTCTCGGCGTCCTTGATGACGGTGCCCAGCGGCACCTTGATGACAAGGTTCTCCGCGTTTTTGCCGTGGCACAGGCTTGCACCGCCCTTGCCACCCTCCGGGGCCACATACTTGCGCTTATAGCGGAAATCCATCAGGGTGGTCAGGTGATCGTCCACCACAAAGATGATATCGCCGCCGCGGCCGCCGTCGCCGCCGTCCGGGCCGCCAGCGGCCACGAATTTTTCACGGTGAAAGCTCACCGCACCGTCGCCGCCCTTGCCCGCGTGGAGCCATATCGTGGCGATGTCGATAAAGTTGGTTTGTGCTGCCATACAGCCCCTCCTTAGTTTTATATGTTCGTTTATTCCCCTTCCCTTGCCGGGAACTCCTTCCGGCATCGCTGCACGATGCCGCCTCCCTCAAGGAGGGAGGCTTTAAGGCCCCCTCCCCGAGGGGGCTGTCGCCACAGGCGACTGGAGGAGTTTCTGCCAGACAGTCAAAAAGAGAATTCTTCATCAAAAAGAGCCGGGCCACGAGGGTCCGGCTCTCTACGTTTTGCAGTTATCCGAAAGAAGTTACTGCTTGACGCTGCACTTCTTGCCGTCTTTACCCACGCGCTCGAAACGGACGGTACCGTCCACCAGAGCAAACAGGGTGTCATCGCTGCCCTTGCCAACGTTCTCACCCGGCATGATGTGGGTGCCACGCTGACGAACCAGGATGTTGCCGGCCAGAACGAACTGACCGTCTGCACGCTTGGTGCCCAGACGCTGTGCTGCGGAATCGCGGCCGTTCTTGGTGCTGCCTACGCCCTTTTTATGTGCCATTGTAATTTACCTCCTTAGCCGTTGATTGCAGTGATCTCAACCTTGGTGAAGGGCTGACGATGGCCCATACGGCGAGCACTGTGCTTCTTTGCGCGATAGGTGATGATGTTCAGCTTCTTGCCCTTGCCATTTTTGATGACCTTGGCAGTAACGGTAGCACCCTCAACAACGGGAGCGCCAACCTTCACAGAACCCTCCTCGCCAATAGCGAGAACCTGATCAAACTTCACTTCGGAGTCGGCCTCAACGTCCAGCTTTTCGATGTAGACGATGTCGCCCTGCTCCACGCGGTACTGCTTACCGCCGGTAACAATGATTGCGTACATTTTGTTCATTCCTTTTCGTTGTACTCGCTGGTCGTAAAGGCAGGCCCTTACACTGGGCCATTTCAGGCGCCCACACCACGCGGCTAGAATAGTATAGCAAAAAAACGATGGAAATGCAAGAGGAATTTTCCTCTTTCCGAAAGATTTTTTATTGTTTCGCCTTCCCGCTTTCCGCGATGGTGCGTTTTACTTCCGCATTGTAGGCTTCGGTGCGCTCCACGAACAGCTTACGCGGGCTGGAGGCCAGCAGTTCAGTATCTGCATCCGTCATCAGACCGATAACAGCTTTTTCTTTGCTCAGCTTATTGACTGCAGCTTCGTTGTCCGCCGTCATTGCCAGCTTTACCATCAGGGGCTTGTCCTTGAACTTGTGGGTAAAGTAAATTTCCGCAGCCATACCGACTACCACAGCGATACCTGCCACCAGCTGGGATGCCCGCAGACCAATGGAGGGCACCAGCATCAGACTGTCGGTGCGCAGGGCTTCGATCCAGAAGCGGCCCGCGCCGTACCAGATCATATACCGCAGGGCAATGTCACCGTTGAACTTGCGCTTTTTAATGTAACGGAACAGCAGGAGAAAGCCCACGAAGCACCAGATGCTTTCGTACAGGAAGGTGGGATGCACCGGCAGATTCGGGTCAATGGTCACGCCGCTCTGGGCCGTGACTGTGCTGCCCATCAGGTAAGCGCGGGTCGTTTCGCTGAACATGCCCCACGGCAGCGTGGTGTTGCAGCCAAAGGCTTCCTGATTGAAAAAGTTGCCCCAGCGGCCGCAGCCTTGTCCCAGCAGAAAGCCCATAGCGGTCAGGTCGAACATGGGCAGCACCGGCACGCCCCGCCTTTTGCAGGACAAGCCACCGAACAGAAAGGCGCCGATGATGCCACCGTAGATGGCAAGGCCGCCATCCCGAATGGCGATCATCTCCCAGATGCTTTCGTATTTAAAGGGTGCCATGGCCACATAGTAAGCGCGGGCGCTGGCAATGCCCAGCACGATGCCAATCAAGATCACGTCCACCATGCTGTCCGGGTCCACGCCGAACTCGATGCTGTGGCGGAACGCAAATACCAGCGCCAGACAGATGCCAAAGGCAATGCACACGCCATACCAGTAAATATTGAACCCGCCAATGGAAAGGGCCACGCGGTTGATCTCAAAGCTCAGGCCCAGCCCCGGGAACTGCACCAGATTTGTCATTCTGCTTCCTCCTCGTTCTCGGCCAGCGGCGCAGTGCCATCTGGCAAAATATCCATCACAGCCATGCGGTCGGTGCTGAGGATGTGCTGCAGCGCAGCGTCCGCATCCTCGGCAGTCAGCCCTGCCAGCATGGTGATCTGCTGCGCCACCGTCTGGCCGGAGAGGGCAAAGTCTGCCATCTGGCTGGCCGAGTCCTCCACATTTTCCAGATTTTCGATCAGCTGACCGTACTTTTCGTTCTTGCACAGGGTAAAGATCTCCCGGTCCACACCTTCTGCGCGGATGCGGGCGATCTCGTCCAGCAGCAGCTTCCGCACGGTATCCGGTGCATCGCTCTCGCCGGTGAACAGGATGCAGCAGCAGCCGTCCACCCGCAGCACTTCCCCGCCAAAGCCGGGGTTCACAAGGCCTCCGTCGTACAGGCGGCGGTACAGCGGCGACATGCCGCCTGTGATGCAGCTCAGGATCAGATCATACAGCGCTTCAGTACGCAGATCGTTCGGGGGCAACGGCTTCTCCTTGAAGCCCACGCCAAAGCAGGGTTTGGACACCGGCATTTTCAGGGTCTTATGGGCTGCCGCCAGCGTCATGGGTTCCGGCTTCCACAGCCGCTGCACCCTTTCGGTGCTGCGCGGTCTCATCAGGCCGTGGCGCTCACAGGCAGCCAGGATCTGCTCCATGGTAGTGTCGCCGGCAGCCGCCAGCACCATATTGCCCGGTGCATAGAAGGCTTTGCAGCTGTCGTAAAGCATCTCCGGCGTGATCTCAGCAATGCTCTCCACCGTGCCCGCGATATCGCTGCGGATGGGATGCTCGTGGTACAAGCACTCGAACAGGCCGGTGATGAGCCGCCAGTCCGGGCTGTCATCGTACATTTTGATCTCCTGCCCGATGATGCCCTGCTCCTTGGCGATGGTCTGCTCGGTAAAGTACGGATGCGTCACCATGCCCAGCAGCACGTCCAAGCTTTCATCCAGCTGCTGGGTCGCAGTGAACAGGTAGCAGGTGCGGTCAAAGCTGGTAAATGCGTTGGCATTGGCACCGGTCTTGGCATACTTTGCAAAGGCATCGCCGTCCTGATCTTCAAACATCTTGTGCTCGAGGAAGTGTGCCACGCCTGCAGGCAGATGCACCTCTTTGCCGTCCAGTCGGAAATCCCGGTCAATGGAACCAAAGCGGGTAGCAAAAATGACATGGGTGCTGGAATAACCCGGCATGGGCCGCACGATAACGGTCAGTCCGGAGGGCAGGGTCTGCCACTGGTCAGCCACGGTCTTTTCCAGCAGGGTCTGGTTATTCTGCGGCATGAGCGGCCACCTCCTTTGTGAGCAGATAGCTGACCGAGAGGGTCAGTTTGCGCAGGATGGCGCGCACATCGTCCTTGGTCACGGCCTGCAGAGCGGCGCGGGCTTCGGCGGGTGTCTGCACCTTGGCCGGGTCGCCGCCGCGCAGCACTTCAATGTAATACCATGTCTCGATGCCGCCCAAGGTATCCTCTACCCCCTGCATCCCGCTCAGCAGACCCCGACGGCAGTCCTCAAATTCATCGTCGGTGATGGGGCCATCGCACAGGTCGGCCAGTTCCTTCAAGATGGCCCGCTCAGCCCGGGCAGCGTCGGCGTGCTCCACGCCGCTGTTCACAGCCATGCTTCCGGTAAAGCTCTGGAACGAGGACGAGCAGTAGTAGCACAGGTGGTCACGCTCGCGCACATTCAGGAACAGGCGGCTGGTCACGCTGCCGCCATACAGCGCCATGGCAAGGCGGACCGCTGCCAGCTGCTCGGTGCGCATGGGTTCGCCCAGCGTGAACAGCATACAGAGCTTCGCCTGCACCATATCATAGGTTTCGGTTTTGTGCACCGGCTCCCGGCGGGGCATGGCAATGTTTTCCGCCAGCGGCAGCGGTGCGCGGTCAATTGCCGCAAGCTCTGCCAGCAGTGCATCCTTTACCGCAGCGGTCTGCTCTGCCGTGCAGCCCAGCACGATCAGTTCAATGTTGGCGGTGCGCAGCATCTCGTAATAGGCTGCGGTAAGCTGTTCCGGTGTCAGGCCTTCCACCTCTTCCAGATAGCCCTCCTGCCGCACACCCGCCGGGCTGTCGCCAAAGAATTCCCGGTTGGCCTGATGCAGGCAGTAAAGGCGCTTATCGTTGATCTCATCTTCCAGCGCCTTTTTCAGCATCTGCTTTTCAATGCCCACGGCTTCCGGATCAAAAGTGCCGCCCACAAAATACGGGTGAAAGGCCGCACCCAGTGCAATGGATGCATATTCCCTTGTAAGGCTCTCCCCTTCCAGCGCAAACTGATCCTTGATGCCGGTAACACTAACACACAGATTGTGGCTGCAGCCCATGGGCCGGGCATCCACTGTGAGGTCTGCACCGTAGAGCTTGGCCAGCTTTTTAGTCAGGCGGGTCATATCCGGGCAGTCGGCATAGCCGCGCTCCAGCACCAGCGGCAGCAGCGCATGTGCTGTGGCCGTTTCCCGCTTTGCCGGAAAGGCAAAGTGGACGCTGATGCGGCAGCGGTTGAATTTTTCCGCCGGGTCACAGGAAAGATGCACACCCGGCGCAATGAGAGTACGTTTCAATTTGTTCCTCCGCCCTGCTTTCACAGGGAGCTTTTATTTTTATGATGCCTTCTGCAAGGCAAGAAATTCTTCCAGACTCAGGCCGCTGGCACGGATGGCAAGGGCATTTTCAACGCCCACATACCGCCAGTGCCACGGCTCAAACACCACGCCGGTAGCAGCCTGCCTGTCCTGCGGATAGCGCAGGATAAAGCCGTATTCGGCGGCGTAGGCGGTGAGCCACTCGTAGGCGCGGGTCGTATCAAAGCCGGTATCACGGGTCGGGTAGTCCGTACTGAGGATATCCGCCGCATAGCCGGTGCCGTGATCATTGCATTCCGCAGGCGGCTGGATATCTGCCGCAAGGCTGGCGGCTTCTTCCTCGGTTTTGCCCTTTTCCAGATACTGCTGCTTCTGCGTCTCATAGGCCGCGCTGCGGACATCTGCGTCCTGATAGCCTGCCGTCAGCACCAGTGCAACGCCGTCCTCGGCCGCAGCCGCAGCCATTTTCTGGTAGGCTGCAGCTGCTTCGGCTTCCAGTTGGATACCGCTGGCTTCATCGGCATCGGCAAGGGCCGGAGAGGGTTCCTCGGTAAAAGGCAGATTGGTGTTCACCAGCACAAAGCGCTCATCGTCAGCATCAAAGCTGTAGCCGGTGCCATCGTAGCTGGCCGCATCAAAGCTCTGCGGCCCTGCAAGCATGGCGTTCACCTTTGGCAGCAGCCAGAGGATGCCTTTGGTCATAAGCGCCACAATGGCGGCGCAGACGAGAATGAGAATGGCCCAGTTGCGGGCCAGACGCAGCCGCTTGCGGCGCTTCCACTGAGCGCGGGTCAGGCGGGGCTTTGCTGCATTTCTATCAGTCGGTTCCATGGTGCGTTGCAGCTCCTTTTGCAGAATTTGCAGCGCACTGCGCCGCACAGATACAGTGTATATTATACACCCCTTTGCATTTTGTGTAAACGCCGGAAGTGTAAAATAAGTATGACCGTCCTCGTCAGCGGCCTTGCCCTCTCCGTCCGCTCACACTGTTCGCGTCCACCTCTCCCAAAGTGAGAGGCCTTGGCAGAACCAGAAAGTTTTTCTCTTCGCCAGAGGCTCTCCCTTTGGGAGAGCTGTCGCGTAAGCGACTGAGAGGGCGAGGCCGTCAACAAAAAGAGCGCCGTACAGCTTCCAAAGAAACTGTACAGCGCACAAAATTCATTTTTTTACAGATCAGTCAAACAGCATATCGTGGATCGCAGAAACAGCCTTGTCGGCATCGTCGCGGTTGATGATGCAGGAGATCTTGATCTCGCTGGTGGAGATCATCTTAATGTTGATGTTGTTGTTGGACAGTGCCTCAAACATCTTGGAAGCAACGCCGCTGTGGCTCTGCATACCGGCACCCACAATGGAGACCTTGGCGCAGGTGGTGTCCACGCTCACATCGTTGAAGTGTGCACTCTCCTTCAGCACGCGCATGGCCAGATCGGCTTCGCCCTCAGAGCAGGTAAAGCTGATATCCTTCTTGCCGTCACGGCCGGTGGACTGCAGGATGATGTCCACGTTGATGTTCTTCTGGGCCAGCAGACCGAAGATCTTGAAGCTCATGCCCGGCTCATCGGGAACGTTCAGAATCGTGATAACAGCAACATCAGTGTCTTTTGCGACACCCTTGATCAGCATACCTTCCATGTCTTTTGTAACCTCCTTGACCACCGTACCGGGCACGGGATTCAGGCTGGAGAGCACCTCCAGCTCCACATTATACTTTTTGGCCAGCTCCACGCTGCGGTTGTTCAGCACCTGTGCGCCCAGAGATGCCAGCTCCAGCATCTCGTCAAAGGTGATCTCATCCAGCTTGCGGGTGTTGCGCACCTTGCGCGGGTCGGCCGTGTAAACGCCTTCCACATCGGTAAAGATCTGGCAGCGGTCTGCGTGCAGGGCTGCTGCAATGGCAACAGCGCTGGTGTCGGAGCCGCCGCGGCCCAGAGTGGTGATGTCATCCATCTTGTTCAGGCCCTGGAATCCCGCCACAACGACCACACGGTTGCGCTCCAGCTCAGAAGAGATGCGCTCTGTCTCCAAGCGGGTGATGCGCGCCTTGGTATAGGCGCGGTCGGTGCGGAAGCCAGCCTGCCAGCCGGTCAGGCTGATGGCATGGCAGCCCAGCTCATTCAGTGCCATGGCCAGCAGCGAAATGCTGATTTGCTCGCCGCTGGCCAGCAGCATATCCATTTCACGGGCCGAAGGGTTGTGGGTGATCTCCCCAGCCTTGGCGATCAGGTCATCGGTGGTATCGCCCTGAGCGGACACCACCACAACTACGTCATTGCCCGCGTTGTGGGTGTTTGCCACAATGCGTGCCACGTTGAAGATACGGTCACGGTCCTTCACCGAAGAACCGCCGAACTTCTGTACGATCAACGCCATATCTTGTCACTCTCCTCTTTTTGTCCCTTTGTCAAAAGGGGTACACCGGGCGGAAGCGGTCAGCAGCGCCTTGCACTTCCCTTACCCATTTATCATTCCACCGTTGCGCCGGTGTTATCGGCATCCAAACGCAGCAATGTAAATGCTTCACATCCGTCCAGACCTTCCAGAAGCTCCAGACCCTTCTCCAGCTTGGAATAAAACTTTTCGGCCTCCGCCTTTTCCGCTACAGCCATCACGGTGCTGCCCGCACCGGAAACGTAAACAGCCTTTGCCCCGCACAGGCGTGCCATATCGAACACTTCCTTGGAGCCGGGCATCAGCGGCATACGGTAGGGCTGGTGCAGCTTATCCTCGGTGGCAATGGCCAGCAGGTCGTGTCTGCCCTCGCAGAAGGCGGCGGGCACCAGCGCAGCGCGCGAAAGGTTATATACCGCGTCCTTGTGGGAGACCTCTTTGGGCAGGGCCGCACGAGCGGCTTCCGTCAGCAGCTTGTAGTCCGGCACGATGGCGGCAAAGCACAGCGTTTCATCCACATTGCGCTTGACCGAGTACACCTTGCCATCCTCGAACACGCTGCTGGTCAGGCCGCCCAGAAGAGCCGGGGCCACGTTATCCGGGTGGCCCTCAATGGAGGTGGCCAGCGTGAGCAGCTCCTGCGTGTTGAGCACATCGCCCAGCATCCGGTTTGCACCCAGCAGGCCCGCAATGATGCAGGCCGAGGAAGAACCAAGGCCGCGCGCCATGGGGATGGGATTCGTCTGGGTGATCTTGAGGGGCGGGATCTGCTTGCCCACCTTCTCAAACAGACCCTTTGCCGAACGGTACACGAGGTTCGATTCACCGCGCGGGATGCGGGTACCGTCCGCAGACGAGATATCCAGCACTTCGCTCTCTTCAAAGGTGACCGTATTATACAGCGTCACCGCCAGACCCAGCGCATCAAAGCCGGAGCCGATGTTTGCACTGGTGGCCGGGACAGAAACCTTGATCTTCATAGCCGCCGCACCTTTCCTTATTCCGTTATCAGTTTTCTTCCGGCAGACGCTTGAGCACCAGCTTCACGCTGCCGCCCACGGCTTCCACCTTGCGGGCTGCTTCGGCCAGTGCCTTTTCGTCGGCGCGCTCCACAAAGTAAGCGCAGCCTTCGTATCGTTCGTCCACCACCCTGCCATAGCCGTAGATGGCTTCCACCACTGCCGGAGCAATGCCTGCTACACGCACATAATATGCAGCAGGAGCCGGGTCGGTGAGCATTCCCTCCACCGGCTCAGCAGGCTGCCAGAACAGGCTGTCGTGCACCTTGGAGCCATGCTTCAGGGCATCCACAACGTCGGCCACCACGGCGCTGGCGGTGGGCAGCTTGCCTGCGCCCTTGCCGTAGAACACCACGTCGCCCAGCATATCGCCCTTGACCAGCACTGCATTGAACACATCGTCCACGCTGGCCAGCTGGTTTGCCTTGGGCACCAGACACGGCTCCACACCGGCAGCCACGCTGCCGTCCTTGCCGCGCTTCATCCATGCGATCAGCTTGATCACACAGCCCAGCTTTTCCGCCGCTTCCACATCTGCCGTGGTAATGGCACGGATGCCGCGGGTGGGAATGTTCTGGGGGTAGATCTGATGGCCGCACACCAGCGAAGACAGAATGGCGATCTTGCGGCACGCATCACGGCCGTCCACATCGTCGCTGGGGTCCTTCGTCTCGGCGTAGCCCAGCTCTTGCGCGATCTTCAGCGCATCGTCAAAGCCCAGATTTTCGCGCACCATCTTGGTGAGCATGAAGTTGGTGGTGCCATTCACGATGCCCTCCACCTCGGTGATGACGTTTGCCGCCAGACACTGGTGCATCGGGGTGATGATGGGCGTACCGCCGCCCACAGAAGCCTCGAACAGGAAGGCACATCCGTGTTCTTTGGCAAGGCCCAGCAGCTCTGCGCCGTAGGTGGCTACCATCTCCTTGTTAGAGGTGCATACGCTGCGGCCGCTCTCAAGGCAGGCCTTTACATACGGATACGCAAAGCGGGTGCCGCCGATGGTCTCCACCACCACCTTGATCTCCGGGTCTTCCAGAATGGTATCGAAGTTCTTTATAAACAGGTGTGCATCCGGATGGTTTGAAAAATCCTTCGGGTCAAGGATGTACTTGACCTCCACCGGCTCACCTGCACGGCGGGAGACACCCGCAGCGTTGCGGCACAGTACCTCGTACACGCCGCTGCCCACCGTGCCAAAGCCCAGAATTGCAATTTTAGCCATTGTTGTTCTCCCTCGTTTTCTGAAGACTGCTTACAGATTGTACCCGCAGTGCACGCCTACCACCATACGCTGACGCGAAAGTTTTTCGGTCAGCTCTTCGGGAGTCATCTGCATGGTATCGGTGCGGATGGTGACTGCCACCAGTGCGGCACCGTTTTCCGGTGTGGACTGGTTGATGGTCACAATGCTTGCACCTGCGGCGCTGATGCCGGCCAGCAGGCTCTGCAGTGCACCGGTCTCGTCCCGCAGAGTAGCCATGACGGTGATCACCTCACGGCCATTCTCGGAGTCAAAAATGCAGTCCTTATACTTATAAAAAGCACTGCGCGAAAGATCGACTGCGCGGGTGGCAGCGGAAATGCTGCGTGCCTCCCCACTGGCCAGAAGTTCCTTGGCGCGTACCACCTTGAGAAAAACCTCAGGCAGCACCTGCGCATCTACCAGATAAAAGCGGCGTTCCAACTTGTTCACCTCACAAACACAAGTGTTCTTGCAGTGAATATAATAGCATCCGGCCCCCTGCAATGCAAGAGGTCGGATGCGTTTTTGTCAGATTATCCAGTTTTGCTGCGGCAAGCGCGGTATTTCCTTGCCGGATTCACCCCGCGCCGGTGCCGATAGTACGCCTTTTGTCCTTCATATGGCTACAGATCAGTCTGTATCCTGATTACCTGTATCCGCAGGAATGACATCCTGCTCCGGTGCCGCAGTCTCCGCAGGTGCAGCCGCTGCAGGAGCTGCTGCATGGGAGTAGTTGCAGGTACCAGGCAGATCATCGGCGCGGTAGTAGCCCACGGCGGTACTGGGGCAGGAGCCGCCTGCCAGCAGGCCGCTCTGGGTGCAGTAGCGGCGCTCCACCACACCGGCAGAGGTCGGGAATGCCTTATACGGCAGGTCTGCCTGCACCTGTTCCATCAGCGCCTTCCACGCCATAACACAGGTACGGGTCTTGGCCTGCTGCTTACCCAGCGTCTTGGTCATATCATAGGGTGCATCGTAGCCCCACCACACGGCGGTAACGTAGTACGGCGTGCCGCCCACGAACCACAGATCCTTTTCGTCGCTGGCGGTACCGGTCTTGCCAAAGGCTTCCATGCCGTTGGAGTTGGGGTAGCGGCCACCGGCGGTGCCCACGCTGGAGTACAGAACGTTCTTCAGCAGGCGGTTCATCACATAAGCGGTATCCGGGGTCAGGGCCTGATAGCTGGTGGAGTTGTTCTCCAGATAGATATTGCCGTCACGGTCCAGCACGCGGGTATACAGATGCGGGGTGGTGTACTGGCCATCGTAGAAGATCTGGAACGCAGCTGCCAGCGCCGTGGGCGTAACGCCATGGGTCTGACTGCCCATGACCATCTGCGCCAGACCCACATCGTTTACCGGGTCCAGCGTGTTCAGCTGTAGGGTGTTGTACACAAAATTGAAGATGTTGCTTGCGCCCACCAGATCACCCACACGCACCGCAATGGTGTTCAGCGAGCGGGCCAGACCGTTCCACAGCGGCACATCACTGTTGTCGCCGTAGTTGCCGCCATAGTTGCGGGGCCAGCTGCGCCATGCGTTGGGATAAGCGCGCAGCTGCTTGTCGGAAAGGCCCATCAGGCCGTTTTTGCGGCAGTAATCTTCATCGCGGATCACCATATCCTGCTTCTGATACAAGGGCGAGTTGTTGAGCATGGTGGACCAGTTCACCAGACCATACTCTACACCCAGTGCATACGCACCGATAGGCTTGATGGTAGAACCCGTCTGACGAGTGACACTGTAGGCACGGTTCAGCGAGAGGCTCTTGTTCTTTTCGCCCAGACCACCCACAATGGCGATCACATTGCCGTCATAGTCCAGCGTGACCATGGCTGCCTGAGTACGCACATTGCGGTAATAGTAAACGGTACCGTCGTCGCCGGTGCGGGTCTTGGGCGTACCGTCCTCGTTCATCACCTGTACATCGTCGTCCGAGATAGAGGTCACCTCTTCCTCATGCCAGCCGGCCGGGAAGTAGGCATCATCCGTGTTGAGCATCAGGTTTTCCATGGCGGACTGCACCTTGGTGTTCACAGTCGACTCAACGGTAAAGCCGCCGGTGTACAGCAGCTTCTGTGCCTCGGATTCCGAAATGTTTTCCTTGTCCATGATGTCCTGCACCAGCTCGGTGAACAGTGCATCGGTAAAGTAAGAGGTAACAGAAGAATTCTTCTTGGTATCCTCTTCCTCGGCCAGTACCAGCGGCTGGGCCGCTGCGTTGCGGTAGTCCTCTTCGCTGATCACGCCCTGCTGCCACATGTTGTACATGAGGAAGTTACGGCGGTTGATCAGGTTTTCGGGGTTGGTGTAGGGGTTATAGTTGGTGGGGTTTTTGGTGATGGACGCAATGGTCGCACACTCCCACAGGGTCAGCTGGCTGACATCCTTATTAAAGTATTCGTTGGCCGCAGTCTGCACGCCCTGAATGGTGCCGGTAAAGCTGATGGTGTTCAGGTACGCTTCCAGAATGGTCTCCTTGGAATAGCTGCGGCTCAGGCAGAGGGCGCGGTAGATCTCGCGCAGCTTGCGCAGTGCGCCTTCAATGCCGCTGGCGCTCTTGTCGTCGGTCAGGTTCTTGATCAGCTGCTGCTCCAGCGTGGATGCACCCTGCTTGGAGCTGTAGATGGGCAGCAGGTATTCGTTGACCATTGCGCCGATGGTGCGCTTGAAGTTGACGCCGGGCTCGTTGTAAAAGTCCTTATCCTCGGTGCAGATGAACGCATACTGCAGGTTCGTGGGGATCTGCTCCAGATCCGCCCACACGCGGTGGCTGTTGGAAGAGCGCAGCGTGGCATACTCCACCTGTGCACCGGTGTCCGGGTCGGTGGCCATCACCACACTGGACTGGCTCAGCTCAATGTTGTCCAGATCCAGCAGGTCGCCGTCGTTGGCGGTAGCCTGCACCACGTAATACACAGCACCCACTGCCACCAGACTGCCTGCCATGATGCCCAGACAGATCAGTGTAGCAATGGTTCGGCCAATGAAGCGCAGAATGGGATGTCTGCCCTTTTCACGGGGTTCCTTTGGTTCTTTGGGTTCCCGGCCGTGTTTGGATCCCGGCTGGGACTCCCGGCGGCTGTTGCTCACATTTACCTTCCGCCCCGCCGGTGCCGGGGAATGCCCCTCACCGGCACGGTTGATCTTTCTCATATCGGAGATAGAAATCGCCTCCTAACATTCAGGCTGCTTTTTCAGCGCCATGCGCTGGTACTTTTCCATCAAAGCGCACAGAACTGCACGCAATACCATATTATAGCACGTGCACAGAACGCGGGCAAGAACCAATCTTCGGCCCTGATAGGTCTAATCATCTGTAGTATAACACAATCTGCCGGACAAAGTACAGCATTCCCGTGTGAAAATTGACTGTGTCCCCCCGTTTTGGGGCATACTTCAGCCGGAAAGGAGCGTGTTTCTCCATGCGCAAACTGTGCACCTGCCTGTTCTACGGGCTGTGCGTATTCACCATCGTATTCAGCCTGTTCTGGATGGCCCTGCCCAAGCTCAGCCTTCCGGTGCCCGACCCCGGCAGCGAAGCACCGCCTTCCTCCGCAGCAGACCTTGCCGCACAGGCCATGCCGGAGCTTGCTGCCCAGAGCTACCGCCTGTGCGACAAAGGCGGGCGCGTGGCCGTTTACCGCTGCGGCACCAATGGCCAGCCGGATGTGCTTGTCACCGTCACCGGCATCTACACCAATCTTCTGCCGGAGAACGATGCCGTGCGCATCAAGCGCGGTGTGACCGTGTACAGCGAACGGGAACTGGACCTGCTGCTGGAAGATCTGGGCGGTTGAGTGCAGAATGCTCAATTTTTGTCGACTTTTACCGATTATTTTTATTGACATTCCGATGTAAAAATTATATAATGATAATAGAAGTAAAGTTTCTTAACCGCCTGCAGCGATCATAAAAGGAAGTGCGTCCTCATGTCAGAACAGATCACCCTCCATTACCAGTGCCGTCTTTGCGGCAAGCAGCTGGACCGCGGTATCCACCTCGGCCCGCCCAGCCCCGGCACCTGCAGCAAAGCCGCCAAGGTGGACGGCTTTCACGGGCCGCACCGCTGGGTCATTGTCTCTTTGCCCAAAAGTGCCTGATTTTTAACGCAAAAAAGACCTCCGGGAAAAGTGCCCCGGAGGTCTTTCTTAGTTTCAGGCTTCCATTTCTTCCAGCGGAACAAGGTAGGCCTTGCGGCACTCCTCGTATTCCAGCATGTAGTCCTTGGTGGGGTTGTGGTGCATGATGCTCTTGAGGGTGTGGGAGTCGTAGTCCTCGCCGGCATCCATGCCGATCAGGCGGGCAGCAACGTTGGAGCAGTGATCCGAGATGCGCTCTGCATTGTTCAGCACATCCAGGAACACGACACCCGTATCAATGGAGCACACGCCGTCCTTCAGGCGCAGGATGTGCTGGTCGCGCAGGCGCTCCGCCATCACATCGATCACCTCCTCCAGCGGTTCCACCTGAGCCGCCAGACGCATATCGTTGTTTTCAAAGGCATCGTTGGTCAGGTTCAGGATGCGGTTCAGTGCATTCTCCAGCAGCTGCAGCTCCTTGGTGGCGCTTTCACTGAAGGACGCTTCCTTTTCCTGCAGTTCTTCTGCCTTTTCCATAATGTTCACCGCATAGTCGCCGATGCGCTCGAACTCGGTAACAAAATTCAGCAGTTCGGTCACAGTGTGGCTCTCATCGTCGCCCAGCTCCTGATCGGTCATCTTGATCAGATAGTTGGAGATTGCCACCTCCATGCGGTCGATCAGGTTTTCACGCACCCGGATGGCGCTGACGGCATCCTCGTCCATCTTCAGCAGCAGCGGTGCAGCCAGATTCACATTGCGGGCAGCACGACGGGACATCTTGATCACAGCGCTCTTAGCCTGCTGCAGGGCCACAGCCGGGCTTTTGAACAGACGTTCATCCAGCACCGGCATGCTCAGCTCCTGTGCTTCCTCGGCACTGTCCGGCACGGTAAGCATGGCCAGCTTGGAAAGCACGCCGCTGCAGGGCAGGAACAGCAACATGGCGCACACGCTGGAAAGGGTGTGGATGTTTGCGATGGTGCTCTTGTTCATCACATCGTTCCACATGGGGATGCCAACGGTAAACTGCACCGCATACACCAGCGCCAGCAGGATCACGCTGCCAATGATGTTGAAGTACAGATGGATCAGTGCAGCGCGCTTGCCGTCCTTAGAGGAGCCGCCAATGGTGAGCAGCGGCGTAAAGGCCGTGCCGATGTGTGCGCCCAGAATAATGGGGATGGCAGAGCTGAAGGTGACCAGACCCGTGCTGGACAGTGCCTGCAGGATACCCACCGATGCCGAGGAAGACTGGATGATCACCGTGACCACCACGCCCACCAGAATGCCCAGAACGGGATTCGTCATGGTAACGAACAGATTCTGGAACACGGCGCTCTCACGCAGAGGAGCCACACCGGTGTCCATCAGGCTCATGCCGGTAAACAGGATGCCGAAGCCCAGCATGATCTGGCCGATGTTCTTCTTTTTAGCGCTGCGCAGGAACACATAAAAAATGCAGCCGATAAACGCCACCACGGGCGCAAAGGTCTTGGGCTGGATCAGTGTCAGCCAGAGACTGTCACCGGAGATATCCGCCATGCGGATCAGCTGGCCGGTAACAGTGGTACCAATGTTTGCACCCATAATGACACCTACCGACTGCGTAAGGGTCATGATGCCGGAGTTTACCAGACCGACACAAATAACGACCGTGCCGGCCGAGGACTGGATGACACCCGTGATGAGGGTGCCGAAAATAACGCCCTTGAGCGTTGAGGAGGTCAGCTTTTGCAGCACGCCCTGCATTTTGCCGCCGGCCAGCTTTTCCAGACCAGCGCCCATAATGGACATGCCGTACAGAAACAGCGCAATTCCACCCAACAGAGAGGTAATGTGTGTGATATCCATAACGATACTCCTAAAAATGATCTTCCTTTTGATCCTTGTACATCTGCCCTGCCCGCACACCGGGCCTGCTTTATCCGGCAGATGCTGCGGCCTGCCGCTCTGCTGCACAGAACGGCGCACAATGACCGCGCTTGGATTTATTATATCATTTTTTATCCTGTCACAACAAGGTTTATTTTACAAGAAAATCACTTTTTCTACACAATTTTCCGTCTCTTAATGAATTCGTGCTCTTTCTTTTTCAATTATTTTACATCAATTTTACATTTGCGCCGAAGTCCCTGCCTGTTTGCGGGCGCTTACTCTGCCAGTTCTTCCATTGCTTCCCGCACCGTATCGGCCGAAAACAGGAACACTCCGCTGCCGGTGTATACTTCCACATGGCTTCCAACATAACGCAGTTCAAAATCTTTCATCTGTGTTCCCTCCTGTATCTCGTTTTTTGCAGCTTTTCAGAACGTTTTTGTTCCATGGCTGTATTATCGCACACAACAGGTACCATAAATCGGATCTTCAACGCATTTTGCAGACAAAAAGCCGCCCGGCTCCAGATGCGGAACCGGACGGCTGGCCACCTATTTATATCGTTCAATGCACAGCGGCATATTCCGGGATGCGCTGCTCATGGGCCTGCTGCTCCGTGCGGGCCTTCTCATAGCAGTAACGGATGATTGCCTGCCTGCGCACGATGCCAATGAAGATGCCGCGGTCATCCACAACCGGCACAAAGTTCTGGTTCATGGCCGCTTCGATCAGCTGATCCATGCTGGTGGTCACGGTGACAGCCTTGTAGTCGCGCTTGTGCGGGAAGGCCGAAATGGGGATATCCTCAGCCGCTTCCAGATCCAGACCATGGAACTTTTTCAGCCCCCAGAGAATGTCGCCCTCGGTCAGGGTGCCCACATATTTTCCCTGCCGGTTGAGCACCGGAATGGATGCGTAGCGGTTATTCTCCCACTTTTCCAGCGTCTGCCGAAGGGTAAAATCGTCGTAAACATACATCAGATCCTGCTTGGGTGAAAGGAAAAACAAAATATTCATGACAACAGCTCCTAAACATTGTTCCACGCGCCGTGCGCAAAAAATAACGCAGTTCGTCCGCACAAGCGGGACCCTGCGCCGCAGTCCCTATCCTTGTTTTTATTTTAGCACTTTTTCATAGTCAGATAAAGAGTTATCACCCACCTTTTATATTTTTTTAACAGATTGTTTGCTTTCTTTCGTCATACTTTCGGTTTTGATAAAAAGCAACCAGCGTCCGTTATGCTATCACCTTCCCGGTGCGAAACCGCCCGAACCATGCCGCCAATGCAGAAACCTGCGCAAAAAGTTGATATACCAGCATTTTGCGCTGTACAAGCGCGCCCCAAAGTTGTATAATAATGTGGGTGTTTTTCGGCGCAGTATGCGTATCTGTCCGTCGCTGCGCCCCAGACCTTGAATGTGTTTTATGAAAATAACATAAAGGAGCAGAGCGACTATGATCACTTCCCGTTTCCCTCTGGGGGATGTCAGCTTTACGTCCGGGTATTTTGCTACTCTGGTAGGTGAAGCAGCCAAACAGTGTTACGGTGTTGCCGCAATGGCACCCCGTGATATGACCGATGCCGTCAGAAGCATGGTGCACGGTTCTGATTACCCGGAAAAGGGTGTCCGTGTCACGCAGGAGGATGGTCGTCTGGTGATCGAACTGCACATTGCAGTGAGCTATGGCCTGAACATTTCTACCGCTGCACGCAGCATCTCTCACCGCGTCAAGGACGAGGTAGAGCAGGCTACCGGCCTGAAGGTTGCCCGCGTTGTGGTTTCGGTAGACGATGTGATCGCCTGATTTTTGTTGGTTCATCCGAATGCGCCGGGCTTTTCCGGCAAGTACAAGGAGTAAAAAAGAATGATTTCTGGTAAGATTTTGCGTGACGCCATTATCTCTGGCGCCAACAACATCAACAATCAGCGCTCCCGCGTGGACGAGCTGAACGTTTTCCCTGTTCCTGATGGCGATACCGGCACCAACATGGGCATGACCGTGGGTGCTTCTGTGCGCGAGCTGGAAGCATTGGACGACAGCTGCACCGTGGGTGAGGCTTCCAAGACCGCTGCTTCCGCCATGCTGCGCGGTGCACGCGGCAACTCCGGTGTTATCACCAGCCTGCTGTTCCGCGGCTTCTCCAAGGCGCTGGAAGGCAAGAAGGAAGCCACCGCTGCCGACATTGTCGAGGCCCTGAAGAAGGGTGTCGAGGGCGCTTATAAGGCCGTTATGAAGCCCACCGAGGGCACCATCCTCACGGTTGCACGCATTGCCTCTGAGGAAGCTGCTGCCTGCGGTGCCGAGGATGTGCCCGCTCTGTGGGATGTGGTGATGACCGCCGGCCAGAAGGCTCTGGAGGACACCCCCAACCTGCTGCCTGTTCTGAAGAAGGCCGGCGTTGTGGATGCCGGCGGTCAGGGCATCATGGTCATCTTTGAGGGCATGGGCAAGGTGTTCCATGGCGAAGGCATCGTGGCAGGCGGCGAGGCTGCTCCCAACAAGGCAAAGCTCTCCACCGAGAACGCCGGCAAGGGTGTGTTCACCGACGACCTGATGAAGGTGGAGGACATCAAAAACGGCTACTGCACCCAGTTCCTGATCAACAAGTATGAGGGTGCAAGCGCCGCAAAGATGCGTGCCTTTGCAGAATCCAACGGCGACAGCGTGGTGTGCATCGAGGATGACGATGTGATCAACCTGCATGTGCACACCGCTGACCCCGGCAAGATCCTGAGCGAAGCCATCAAGTATGGCTACCTGACCAACTTCAAGATCGAGAACATGCACGAGCAGTTCCTGGCCCGTCAGAAGCAGGGCAAGAGCCTGGAAAAGCAGGCTTCTGCTGAGAAGGCCCCTTCTCAGTCCAGCGAGTTCGTCTACGCTGCTGTGGACCCCAGCCGTGACTATGGCTTTGTTGCCGTTGCCGCCGGTGAAGGCCTGAAGTCCGTGTTCACCGATCTGGCTGCAGACGCAGTGGTCTCCGGTGGTCAGACCATGAACCCTGCCACCGAGGATATCCTCGCCGCCATCCAGAGCGTGCCCGCAAAGACCGTGTTCGTGCTGCCCAACAACAAGAACATCATCATGGCTGCTGAGCAGGCCCAGAAGCTGGCCGACCGTCAGGTGGTCGTTCTGCCCACCCGCACCGTGCCCATGGGCATCACCGCCATGCTGAACTTTGATCCCTCTGTGAACGCCGAGACCAACACCATCAACATGATGGCTGCTGCCGACAAGGTGTCCACCGGTCTGATCACCTATGCTGCCCGCGACAGTGAGTACGACGGCAAGCGCATCAGGAAGGGTGAGATCATGGCTCTGGAGAACGGCAAGATCGTTTCCACCTCCAACGATATCACCAAAGCTACCTACCGTCTGGCACGCGGCATGTGCAAGAAGGATTCCAGCTTCGTCACCATCATTTCCGGCTGCGACGTGAGCGATGAGGATGCCGAGAAAGTGACCGAGATCGTAAAGGCAAAGTGCCCGAACCACGTTGAGGTCAGCCACATCCGCGGCGGCCAGCCCGTTTACTATTATATGATCAGCGTGGAGTAAACACTCCCCCGTTCTGCTGAATTTTTAAGCACCTGCGATTTTTGCCGCGGGTGCTTTTTTAAAGCAAAAGTGCCTGCACAGCTAAAGCCGTGCAGGCACTTTTGCTTTCAGGATCCTCAGAAGAAGCTCACCTGACTGCTCTCCGGCAGGTCGCCCAGAGCGCCCACCTGACGCAGACGGTCCAGAATGCTGCTGCCGACGCCGGAAGCCTGCTGCAGCTCTTCCACCGAGATATATTCTTCGCCGTGGATGGTCACCTTTTCCAGTGCATCGGCGGCAGCACCGCCAAGACCCTTCAGCGAAGAGAAAGGCAGACGTACCTTGCCGTCCTCCACCACATACTTGGAGCCGCGGCTCTTGCCCAGCTCAATGGGCAAAAACTCGTAGCCGCGCACCAGCATCTCGTTGACGAGCTGCAGGCTGACCAGCACATCCTCGTCCTTGGCGTTCTTCTCTTCCTTCAGGCGGCGCTTGACTTCTTCCATGTGGGCGCGGGCCACTGCCGCACCGCCCACAGCGGCTTCGTAGTCGATGTCGTCGCCGCGTACGGTAAAGTATACCGCATAGAACTCCGGCGGACGGTAGATCTTGAACCACATCAGACGAATGGCCGACATCAGGTAGGCCACGGCATGGGCCTTGGGGAACATATACTTGATCTTGCGGCAGCTCTCGATGTACCAGTCCGGCACCTCGTGCTCCCGCATGGCTTCCTCCCAGCCATCCTTGAAACCGCCCTTGGCCACCTTGCCCTTACGCACGGCCTCCATGATATCAAAGGCCATCTTGGGTTCCAGACCCTTGCGCAGCAGGTACAGCATGATGCTGTCACGGCAGCCAATGACCTCCGCAATGGTGCAGGTGCCGCTGCGAATCAGCTCGTCCGCGTTGCCGGTCCACACATCCGTGCCGTGGGACAGGCCCGAGATCTGGATCAGTTCGGAGAAGTTCTTGGGGCGTGCCTCCACCAGCATACCGCGCACGAAGTTGGTGCCCATTTCCGGGATGCCGAAGGTTCCGGTCTGGCTGTCGATCTGTTCCGGGGTCACTCCCAGCGCTTCGGGGCTGGTCAGCAGGCTGTACACCTTGGGGTCGTTCATGGGGATGCTGTCGATGGGGATTCCGGTGTACTCCTCAAAATACTTGTAGAAGGTGGGCATATCGTGGCCCAGTTCGTCCAGCTTGAGCAGGGTATCGTGCAGGTACTTGAACTCGAAGTGGGTGGTCAGCAGGCCGCCTGCCACATCATCCGCCGGGTGCTGGATGGGACAGAAATCGTAGATCTCGTAGGTGTCCGGCACAACGACCATGCCGCCGGGGTGCTGACCCGTGGTGCGCTTGACACCGGTGCAGCCCAGAGTCAGGCGGTTCTCCTCCGCATGGTTCACCGTGCGGCCGCGCTCATCCAGATATTTTTTGACATAGCCGTAGGCGGTCTTGTCCTGAATACCGGACACGGTGCCTGCCTTGAACACGTTGGCTTTGCCGAACAGCTCCTCTGTATAGCGGTGCACATTGGACTGATATTCGCCGGAAAAGTTCAGGTCGATATCCGGCTCTTTATCGCCGTAGAAGCCCAGGAAGGTCTCGAAGGGAATGTCGTGGCCGTCCACCAGCATCCGGGTGCCGCAGTTGGGGCAGTTTTTATCCGGCAGGTCAAAGCCGTCGTCCACGCTGCCGTCGGTGATGAACTCGCTGTGCTTGCACTTGGGGCAGCGGTAGTGGGGCGGCAGGCTGTTCACCTCCGAGATGCCGGAGAAGTGGGCCACGGCCGATGAGCCGACCGAGCCACGGCTGCCCACCTGATAGCCGCCCGCGTTGGAATAGGCCACCAGTTTGACTGCAATCACGTACAGCACGGCGTAGCCATGGCCGCAGATGGAGTCCAGCTCCTTCTGCAGCCGCTTTTCCACAATTTCGGGCAGCGGGTCACCGTAATCGCGCTTGGCGTGTTCCCACGTAGCATCGCGCAGCTGCTGCTCTGCGCCCTCGATGCTGGGCGGGTAGGTGCCGCGCGGGATGGCACGAACATTGTTGTCGATCATCGCCGCGATCCTGCGGGGGTTCTTCACCACTACCTCGTAGGCTTTTTCCTTGGGCAGATAGTAGAACTGCGCCAGCATATCCTGCGTGGTGCGGAAGAACAGCGGCGGCTGGTTGTCGGCATCTTTAAAGCCGTTGCCCGCCTGCAACACAGCGCGGTAAGTCGCGTCCTCCGGCTCGGTAAAGTGCACGTCGCCGGTAGCAATGACCGGCTTGTGCAGGTCCTCGCCCAGCTTGATGACCGTGCGGTTGAAGTTTTTGATGTCCTCTTCGCTGTCCACCTTGCCGTCCCGCACCATGTAGGCGTTGTTGCCCAGCGGCTGGATCTCAAGAATATCGTAGTAGGACGCGATCTTTTTCAGTTCTTCATAGCTGGTGCCATCCACGATGGCTCGGTACAGCTCGCCGGCTTCGCAGGCGGAAGTGAGCAGCAGGCCGTCCCGGTATTTGTTCAAAAGGCTCCGGGGCACCCGGGGCTTTTTGAAAAAGTAGTTCACATGGGCTTCGCTGACGATCTTGTACAGATTTTTCAGGCCCATCTGGTTCTTGACCAGAATGATGAGGTGGTAATACTTCTTTTTCAGCACCTCGCGGTTGCCGCCAAGGCCGGTGTTGATCTCACTGACCTTTGCTACCTGCTTTTCTTTCAGGTCGTTCAGCATGACCCCGAAGATGCGGCCCAGCGCGGCAGAATCCTCACAGGCACGGTGGGCTTCGTAGGCAGGCAGCTCCAGATGCTTGTTGATGGTGCCCTGCTTGTAATTGTGCAGGCCGGGATACATGGCCTGCGCCATGGTTAGGGTGTCGATATAGGTCGGCTCCAGCTTGATGCCGCTGCGCTTGGCGGCGGCGCGCAGGAAACGCATATCAAAGGCGTGGACGTTGTGGCCCACAAGGATGCGATCTCCCGCAAATTTGAGGAAGGCTTCCAGCGCTTCCTTTTCGCCGGGGGCATCCGCCACCATTTCGTTGGTGATGCCGGTCAGCTCGGTGATCTTGGGGGTGATGGGCTTGCCGGGCTTGACAAAGGTATCAAATTCCTCCACCACTTCGCCGTTTTTCACGATGACGGCACCGATCTCGGTCATATACTCCACGCCGGGGTCAAGGCCTGTGGTCTCGGTATCAAAGACGCAGAACTCCCCGTCTAGCGGCTGATCCTTCACACCGTATACACAGGGGATCATGTCGTCCACGAAGTAGGCTTCGCATCCATAGATCAGCTTGAAGTCCGGGTCTGATTTATGGATATCGTCCGCTGCCAGCATGGCTTCCGGGTAACCCTGACACACACCGTGGTCCGTGATGGCAACGGCCGGATGCCCCATGCGGTGGGCCAGCTTGACGATGCCGCCGGGGTCACAGAAGCCGTCCATGCTGGAAAGCTTGGTGTGCAGATGCAGCTCCACACGCTTGACCGGTGCGGTATCCTCCCGCTTTTTGCGCTCCACGATGAGCACATCGTAGGGGTAGACGATATAATCGTGTTCGTACTTGTCGTAGGAGCAGTCGCCGCGCACGATGAGGGTGGTGCCTTTGCCAAGGCTCTCCCACTTGGAGCAGTCCTCACCTTCCTGCGCGCGGATCTTCAGGTTGATGGAGCCCTGATAGTCGGTGATGGATACGGTATAAATTTTGCGGAAGTTTCCCTTGACCTCCGAGAAGAACACATCGCCCCAGATCGTGCACTTGCCGCCCTCGCCGCCAAGGTCTTTCAGCGGGGTGAGGTTCTTGGGGGTGAACATCTTGCCGTGGAAAATGGTGACGGGCTTATCGGTCAGGTCCAGACCATCCACCTTAATGGACGGTGCTGTGTTCTTTTTCTCAAACTTGACCACCGGTGGCGCAATCTTGCGCTCCAGCTTTTCTTCCATCTGGTGCTGCTCGGCTTCGCTTACAGCGCTTTGCAGCGTTACCTGCGGCGTTACCCCGGTGTGGGCCGCAATGCGCTCTGCAAGCAGCTTTTCAAAGTGCATCTCCTGCAAAAACTTGGTGCCATGGCATACGCCGATGGTGATCTTCTGTCCGATGATGTTGATCTTGCACCGGTCCAGAAAGCCGTTGATGGGCACGCCGTCCCGCTTCATCTCTTCCATCAGATCGCGCAGGGCCGCTTCGTCCAGCATGGCATAGCCAAACAGGTTCTGGATGCGCAGCTCAAAGCCCTCATAATCCGGCTGCAAGGATGCCAGCAGCCGGGCACAGAGATTTTTGTCCAGCGGCGCACCGCTGCGCAGGGTAAAGATGACCTGCCGCTCCTGCCGCAGCATCTGCGCATGCTCCACAATGACCTGCCCGAAGCAGGCCGCAAATGCCGGGTCCACCATGAACTGCGGCCACAGGTTGGATACGAGTGGTGTCACAAATGGTACTCCTTTTTATACAGCACAAACTGCCGCACCCGTTTTTGCAGGTGTGGCAGCTGTGAAAAAAGCCAAATTACAGTTTATAGATCTCATCCATGAACTGATCCAGGATGTTGTCTCCGGTCAGCTTTTTGATGGGCTTGCCGTGGATGAACAGCACCGCCTCGCCCTTGCCGCCGGCAATGCCGATGTCTGCTTCGCGGGCTTCACCGGGGCCGTTGACCACGCAGCCCATCACGGCCACCTTGATGGATTTTTTGCAGCCCTGCAGCCGCTTTTCCACCTCATTGGCGATCTCGGTGCAGGGATACTGGGTACGGCCGCAGGTGGGGCAGGTGATGACCTCCGGGCCTGCTACCGGGAAGCCCACGGCGCGCAGGATGTTGTAGCCCGCTTCCACTTCCTTTTCCGGCTCTGCGGCCAGCGAGACGCGGATGGTATCGCCAATGCCTTCCAGCAGCATTCCGCCGATGCCCATGCCGCTTTTCAGCAGACCCATCTGGTAGGTACCCGCCTCGGTAACACCCACATGGAGCGGGTAATCCGTGACAGCGCTGAGCTGGCGGTAGGCCTCCATCATGCGGGGCACATTGGAGTTCTTGATGGAAATGACGATGTTGTTGAAATCGAATTTTTCCAGCAGGCGCACATGGTACAGTGCACTCTCCACCATGGCCTCCGGCGTGGGTGCGCCGTATTTTGCAAGGATGTGCTTTTCCAGACTGCCGCCATTCACGCCGATGCGGATGGGAATGTTCTTGCGCTGACAGGCATCCACCACAGCCTTCACCCGGTCATCGTCGCCGATGTTGCCGGGGTTGATGCGGATCTTATCCACGCCCACATCTGCGCAGGCCAGAGCCGCCTTGTAGTCAAAATGGATGTCTGCCACAATGGGGATGTTCACCGCATTCTTGACGGCTTCGATGCACTTTGCATCCGCCGGGCTGGGGCAGGTCACGCGCAAGATCTGACAGCCAGCAGCTTCGCACCGCTTTGCCTGCGCCACATTGCCCTCAATATCCTCCACCGGCACGTTGAGCATCGTCTGCACCGCAATAGGATTCTTGCCGCCGATGGTCACATTGCCGATCTTCACTTCCCGTTTTAACTGCCTCATAAAGCTCCCCTTTCTGTTTTTGCTCACATTGCACCGGTCACAAGCCGGATGATATCATTATAGGTTGCAAAGAGCATCAGGCCAAACAGCAGTGCAAAGGCCGCAATGGTCAGTGTGCCCTGCAGCTTTTCCGGCACTGCATGGCCGGTAACGCCCTCAATGATCAAAAATACCACCTTGCCGCCATCCAGTGCCGGGAAGGGCAGCAGATTGAACACGCCCAGATTGATGGTGATGAGGGCCAGCAGCTCCAGCAGATCCTGCCAGCCGTAGCTTGCCGCCTGACCGATCGCTGTCACGATACCCACCGGGCCGGACAGATCGTTGATGCTCTCGCGTCCGCGCACAAGGTCTTCCAGCGAGGTAAACACGATGCGTCCGTAGTACAGGGTGCTGTTCCACGCTTCTTTTAACACATTGAGCGGTGTTTTTTTGATGCCGTACACCGTAAAGCCAAGGGTCATATGGGTCTGGCCGTCCTCGTCCTGCCAGGTGTTGAACTGCACGTCCGACAGTTTCACCTTCTGGCCGTCCCGCTTGACCGTAAAATCGGCGCGATAGGCTTCGGTGCGCACCAGCTCATAAAGGATGTCGTTGGCCACAAAGCAGCGCCTGCCGTTCACGGCAACGATCTCGTCCCCCGCCTGCAGGCCGGTCTGGCCGCAGAGGGCATCGTTCTCAATGGAATAGATGGTCTTGCTGGTGATGGCTCCTTCCTGTGCTGCCACAAGAATGACCAGCACCACAAAGCCCAGCACGAAATTCATGAAGGCACCTGCCACCATCACAAGCACACGCTGCCATACCGATGCCTCGTTCAAAGGGATGCCGGTGCGCTGCTCCGGCGGGACAGGGTTTTCGTTCTCTGCTTCCCGTTCGTCGCGGGCCGCTTCGGCCTGCTGGCTCTCGGGGCTTTCCTCGCCCTCCAGCGCCACATAGCCGCCTACCGGCAATGCACGCAGGCTGTACTGGGTGCCCTTGTAAATTTTCTTCCACAAAGCCGGCCCCATGCCGATGGAAAACTCGTTGACCTGAATGCCGCAGAGCTTTGCCACGGTAAAGTGCCCGAATTCATGAATGGCGATCACAGCGCTGAACACGATCAATGCGGCGATCAGGGTGATAAAAATTGACATTGCGTCTCCTAAAGATCAAAGATGTGCGCGCACGAACTCTCGTGCCATGCGGTCGCACTCGTACACATCGCTGAGGGTATACTCGCCGCCAAAGCTGTCGCTGTCCACGACTGCTTCCACCAGACGGCCAATATCGAGGAAGCCAATTTTGTCCTCAAGGAAGAGCTTGACAGCTTCCTCATTGGCACCGTTGGCGGCGCATGGGCCGAGACCTCCCTTTTTGATGGCCTTTTTGCAGGCGGCAAGGCAGCGGAAGGTCTCGTCGTCTGCCACATCGAAGGTGAGCACCTTGAGTGCGGCAAAGTCCAGCTCCGGCACAACGCCGGGTACGCGCTTTGGGTAGGTGAGCGCATACTGGATGGGAATGCGCATATCCGGCACACCCAGCTGAGCAATGACCGAATGATCGCTGAACTGCACCGCCGAATGCACGATGCTCTGGCGCTGCACCACGATCTGGATCTTCTCCGGCGGCAGGCCGAACAGCCACACTGCCTCGATCAGCTCCAGACCCTTGTTCATCAAGGTGGCAGAGTCAATGGTGATCTTTGCGCCCATGTTCCAGTTGGGGTGCTTGAGGGCATCCGCCTTGGTCTTACCGCGCAGCTCCTCGGTCTTCATCCCGAAGAAGGGGCCGCCGGATGCCGTGAGCAGGATCTTGGTCAGGCTGGGGGCACTCTCCTTATCCTGCAGGCACTGGAAGATGGCCGAGTGTTCACTGTCCACCGGCAGCAGCTTTACACCATGCTTTGCCACGGCCTGTGTGACCAGATGGCCGCCAGTGACAAGACTCTCCTTGTTGGCAAGGGCCAGATCATGCCCGCTTTCGATCGCGCACAGGCTGGCACCAAGGCCTGCAATGCCCACCACGCTGTTCAGCACCACATCGGTGCCATCCAGTGCAGCCAGCTGCTTAAGACCCTCCGGCCCTACCAGCAGCCGGGGCGCATCTGCACGACCGGAAAGCTCCGCATCCAGCCTGCGGGCCGCATCCGGGTCGGTCATGCAGACATAGCGCGGATGAAACTCTTCGATCTGCTGCAGGATCTTGTCTACATGGCTGTGGGCAGAAAGACCGAACACCTCATAGCCCTGTGCACGGATCACATCCAGACTCTGGGTGCCAATGGAACCGGTAGAACCCAGCAGAGTGATTTTTTTCGACATCACATATTCCTCCCTTAATAGTAGAACACCGCCGTAATGACCATGGTCACAAAGGGCGCAATGAACATCACACTGTCAAAGCGGTCCAGAATGCCGCCGTGCCCCGGGAAGATGGTGCCGTAATCCTTGATGCCGCACTGGCGCTTGACCACGCTGGCAAACAGATCGCCATAAATGCCCAGCACCGCCGCCACGCAGCCCAGCAGCGCAATGATCACATACATGGAAACGCCAATGTTGGAGCGGGTGAAGGCTTCCATCCGGTTTGCTGCCACCGAGTATACCAGCGTGATGATCACACCAAACGCCATGGTGCCCAGAACACCGCCAACAGCACCTTCCACGGTCTTTTTGGGGCTGACCACCGGGCAGAGCTTATGCTTGCCAAAGGCACGGCCTGCAAAGTAGGCACAGGTATCGCCGCCCCAGGCAAAGCAGAGGATGAGCAGGATAAAGAACACCGCATCGTAGCCGTACTGCTCCACCGGCAGCAGCTCCTTGAGCCGGATAAAGGAATAGAAGCAGAAGATCACGATGCCGGAGAACATCAGCAGGCCGCTGGCCTTCTGATAGCTGATGGTGCCGTTGCGCACCACCAGATAGATGGCATAAAATGTGACCAGCAGAAAGGACACCGGCATCACCAGCCGCCGCATGACCTGATAGTTGCTCGTCATGACCAGCAGTGTATACGGCACCAGAACCGCATACATCAGCCAGTCCTTCTTTTCAAAGCCGAGGGCACTGTAGATCTCGTGAACGGCGATCAGCGTAATAGCTGCGATGACCAGATTAAAGAGCAGGGTGTTGAAGGTGAACATCACGCCGATCAGTACAATGATGCCCACGATTGCAGTAATAACACGTGTTTTCATAGATTGGATCTCCTTTTCACCGGTCGGGTGCCGCACCTTTCTATCTTTCAGTTTGGCCCCGGCAGCAAAGCCGCCGGGCCGTCCGGTCCCTGCACCGTGTGCAGGAGGTCTTGGATTTTACAGTCCGCCAAACCGGCGGGAACGATGATTGAACTCCTCAATGGCAGCGTCCAGATCGCTGCGGGTGAAATCCGGCCACAGAACGTCCATTTCTACCAGCTCCGAGTAAGCTGCCTGCCAGAGCATGAAGTTGGACAGCCGCTTTTCTCCGCTGGGACGCAGGATAAAATCCGGGTCCTTCTGGCCAGCGGTATACATGGCATCGCTGAGCAGCTGTTCCGTGATCTCTTCGGGCTTTATCTCCCCTGCCGCCGCCTTTGCCGCAAGCTGCTGCGCTGCCCGCACGATCTCCGGGCGGCCGCCGTAGTTGATGGCAATGTTCAGGGTCATGCCGGTCTTGACCGAAGAATCTGCTTCCAGCTTGTTCATCAGCTGCTGCAGCTTTTTATCCAGCACCGTGCGGTCACCCATGAACTTGATGCGGATATTGCGGTTCTTGTAGTCAAAGCCCTTCAGCAGATATTCGCCGAACAGCCGCATGATGGCGTTGACCTCTTCCAGCGGACGCTTCCAGTTCTCGGTGGAAAACGCATAGAAGTACACCGACGAAACGCCCAGCTCATCGCAGTAATCTGCAATATCGCTGAACACCTCTGCGCCTTTTTTGTGCCCGGCAGTGCGGGGCAGGCCGCGGTTCTTTGCCCAACGGCCGTTGCCGTCCATGATGATGCCGATGGAAAGGCCCTCGGCAAATTCTTTCGGATGCGCCATTATTTCCTCCCGGCAGCAATGCCACCTTCAACAAAAGTGCCGCGCACTCTTCTTCAGCGCACGGCACCTCCAGTCTATTGCATCTGCGCAGATCAGACAGACATGATCTCCTTCTGCTTTTCTTCCACCGCAGCATCGATGTTCTTGATATACTTGTCGGTCAGCTTCTGGACATCCTCTTCCATGGTCTTCTGGCTGTCCTCGGTCAGCTCGCCGGCCTTCTTCATGGCCTTGGCCTTATCCATAGCCTCGCGGCGGATGTTGCGCACTGCCACCTTAGCCTCCTCGCCCAGCTTGGAAACTTCCTTTGCCAGCTGCTTGCGGCGCTCCTCGGTGGGAGCCGGGAAGTTCAGGCGGATGGTAGAGCCGTCATCAATGGGAGTGATACCCACATCGCTGGCCATGATGGCCTTGCTGATGGGGCGCAGCAGGGTGCGGTCCCACGGGGTAATGGTCAGGGTGCGTGCTTCGGCCACAGCCACGGATGCCACCTGCTGGATGGGAGTGGGGGCACCATAATAATCCACGCTGACCTTATCCAGCACAGCGGGATTTGCGCGGCCTGCGCGCACAGCGCCCAGTTCGCGGCCCAGATGTTCGACCGAGCTCTTCATCTTGTCTTCGTAAACCTTGGTGTTGCTGCTCATTGCGGTAGTCTCCTGTTCCTTTTTATCTTGGGGCTGCGCTGCAATGCGTCTGCCCTATAATGTATGTCGGCTGCAGGCGTTTCAGCCCTCGTAAACCAGTGTGCCCACATTCTCGCCCTGCACGGCACGGGCAATGTTGTCCGGGTCGGCCAGATCGAACACGAGGATGGGCAGCTTGTTGTCGCGGCACAGAGTAGCAGCAGTGCCATCCATAACAGCCAGCTGGTCTTCCAGCACCTTGGTAAAGGTAAGGGTATCGTATTTCTTTGCATCCGGGTACTTGTGGGGGTCCTTATCGTAGACGCCATCCACCATGGTAGCCTTGAACATCACATCGGCGCTCACTTCCACAGCGCGCAGAGCGGTTGCCGTATCCGTGGAGAAGAACGGGTTGCCGGTGCCGCCGCCGAACACGGCGATCTTGCCCTCGTCCATGGCGCGCAGGGCATCCTTGCGGGTAAAGGGCTGTGCCACCTGTGGCATGGTGATGGAGGTGAACACCTCAGTGGGCACACCCAGCTGTTCCAGCTTATCGGAAACGGCCAGTGCGTTCATCACGGTTGCCAGCATACCGATCTTATCGGCCAGTGTGCGCTCCATCTTGCCGCTGGAACGGCCGCGCCAGAAGTTGCCGCCGCCCACAACAATGCCGATCTGCACACCGAGGTCGTGTGCTTTCTTCACGCCGCCGCAGATTGCGTCCATGGTGGGCTCGTCAAAACCCATGCCCTTTTCGCCGCCCAGTGCTTCGCCGCTGATCTTCAGAAGGATACGCTGATATTTCAATGCCATAATCCAAACACCACCTGTTTTTTATCTTCCGTCAGGGCATAGGCATACCCTGGCATTTTTTACTATAGCTTATTTTACAATAAAACATTCATAAAGTAAACAGGAAATCTGCGCGGAAATTGCTTAAGCTTTTATGAACGGCTGCGCAGACCGCGCAGCAGCTGCTTCATTCCGGGCGGAATGCGGCGGCTTTCCACCGCTTTCTGGATGGCTTTGTTGTGGGTCCACAGATCCAGCCGCTTTTCTGTGAGCCACGGCAGCGCGGCATCTGGCTGCTTTGCTAGTGCTGTGGCAAAATACCATGCCCGCATCATATTGATATAGTATTCCGTGCTGCGCACATCGGCCACCCATTCCAGATATTCCAGCCGGAATGCATCGTCCAGATAATAGCGCATCAGCATCTCCATGCCATAGCGCACGGTGTACACCTCGCCCGAATCCAGCCAGCGGCGAATGGGCACCAGCAGTTTCTTCTTGTGCTTTGCAAACACTTTGGGGCAAAAGCAGTCACAGGTGGCCCAGTTGTTGATGTAGGGCAGGAACGCTTCCGTTTCAGCCAGCGCCCTGTCGTAGTCCCGGATAAGTTCGATCAGAAACGCGTGGAGGTTGTTCTCTTCGTAGTATCCATGCGGCAGGGCCTGTAAAAACACTTCTGCCTGCGCTGTGCCCGCGAGCTGTTTTGCCAGCCTGCGCAGAGCCGGAACGCGCACGCCAATCACCGTTTCCGGCGGCACGGTGGGCATCAACGCACTGTGAAAGGTGCGGTATGCTTCATCCTGCAAGGCAAACAGCCGCGCACGAATGATCTCTGCTTCCGGCTCCATCCTCTCTCCCTCCGTTCTTTTCTATTGTAGCAGAGCCGTATGGAAAAGCAAGGCCGTTCCGGCATTCTTTTCCGGTGCTTTAAGGAACACACAAAAATTGGGCTGGACATTTGTGCCAGAACATGCTATAATATCGTTCGTAAATGCGGGCATCGTACATCGGCTAGTATATCAGCCTTCCAAGCTGAGGAGGTGGGTTCGATTCCCATTGCCCGCTCCATGCAAAAAAGCGCCGTGGCCTTTTGGGTCACGGTGCTTTTGTTTTGCTTTATCGGTCCCACTTATCGCACAGGGCATTGATCTGGTCGGCAAACCTGGCAAGGTCTTTGTTTGCGCCGCCCTCGTTGTGCTCGATGACCCGCAGCAGGCGCTTGCCGGCGCTGACCAGCCGCTGGAACACACTGGCGGCACGGCTCTGGCCTTCATTCGCCTTGTGCTCAATGCGGACGCGCATGCCCTCCTGCAGGCAGACGGCCCCTTCGGCTCCGATGGCCCACTGTGCGCCGTTGTAGGGTGCGCAGGCAGTGAAGCCCTGTTCCGTCAAGGTCTCCACAAAGTGGTCCTCGGTCTCATCTTCGCCGTGCATCACGAACACGCGCTTTGGTTTCTGCTCAAAGGAGTTCACCCACCGCAGCAGGCCTTCTCTGTCCGCATGGCCGGACATGCCGGTGAGCTGGCACAGCTCTGCCTGCACCTCAATGGGTTCACCGAACAGCTTTACCGTCGTGGCACCTTCCAGCAGGGTGCGGCCCAGTGTGCCCACCGCCTGATAGCCCACGAACAGGATGGTGCACTCCGGCCGCCACAGATTATGCTTGAGGTGGTGGCGGATGCGGCCCGCTTCGCACATGCCGCTGGCCGAGAGGATGACCTTTGGCACGCGGTCTGCATTGATCATGCGGGATTCATCGCTGGTCACCGTGACGCGCAGCCCCGGGAAGGTGATCGGATCAATGCCTTTTTCCAGCAGAGCGCGGGTGTCCGCATCAAAGCAGTCCGGATCGGTATCTTTAAAGATGCGGGTCGCCTCGATGGCAAGCGGGCTGTCAATGTACACCGGGAAGTTGCCGTGCCCCTTCACAAGGCCCTTTTCCTTGATCTCACGGATAAAGTAGAGCATCTCCTGCGTGCGGCCCACCGCAAAGCTGGGAATGACCACATTGCCGCCCCGGTCAAAGGTGCGCTGCAGGATCTTCGTCAGCTCGCTCACATAGTCCGGCTTCGGGCCGTGGCTGCGGTCGCCGTAGGTAGATTCCATAAAGGCGTAGTCCGCCTCTTTGATGTAAGCAGGATCCTTGATGATGGGCTGATCCAGATTGCCGATATCACCGGAGAATACCAGCTTGGTCGTGGTCTCACCCTCGGTGATCCAAAGCTCTATGCTGGCCGAGCCAAGCAGATGGCCCACATCCACAAAGCGGGCTTCAATGCCCGGTGCAAGCTGGAAGCGCTGCTCATAGGCCTTGCCCACAAACAGCTTCATGGCTGCTTCAGCATCCTGCACAGTATACATCGGTTCCACCGGTTCTGCGCCGGAGCGCTGGCCCTTGCGGTTTTTCCACTCCGCTTCAAATTCCTGAATATGGGCCGAGTCCCGCAGCATGATGCCGCACAGCTCCACCGTGGGGTTCGTGGCATAGATCTTGCCGCGGAAGCCGTTGCGCACCAGCAGCGGCAGCATACCGGTATGGTCGATGTGTGCATGGGTGGCCAGCACCCAGTCGATCTCGCCGGGTGCCACCGGGATGGGCTGGTTCTCGTATACGTCCTTGCCCTGCTCCATGCCGCAGTCGATCAAAAAGCGCTGTCCAGCCGCTTCGATCAAAGTGCAGCTGCCGGTGACCTCATGGTTCGCGCCCAGAAATGTGATCTTCATAAAAACACCTCCGGCTTTATTTCTTCTGTACCCTTAGTATAGCATATTTTAAAGGTACACGCCGCACAAATTGCATGGCTTTTCTCAGGCATTCTGCCGAAAGGTTGAAAAAATTTTTATACAATCTTGACAAACCACCCCTTCCTGTTATAAACTTAAACTTGTATGACGTTCGTTCGTATTTTATGAGTTTTAATAATAGAGAGGTTGAATTTTATGGTTCGTAACGATTTGCGCAACGTTGCCATTATCGCTCACGTTGACCACGGCAAGACCACCCTGGTGGATGCAATGCTGCGTCAGAGCGGCGCATTCCGCGATAATCAGGTCGTGGCTGAGCGCGTCATGGACAGCGGCGATATCGAGCGTGAGCGCGGCATTACCATTCTGGCCAAGAACTGCTCCTGCACCTACAAGGGTGTCAAGATCAATATTGTCGATACTCCGGGCCATGCCGACTTTGGCGGCGAGGTGGAGCGCGTTTTGAAAATGGTCAACGGCGTTCTGCTGCTGGTGGATGCCGCCGAGGGCTGCATGCCCCAGACCCGTTTTGTGCTGCAGAAGGCTCTGCAGCAGAACCTGAGCCTGGTGGTGGCCATCAACAAGATCGACCGCCCCGATGCCCGCATCAAGGAAGTCATCGATGAGGTGCTGTACCTGCTGATGGATCTGGGTGCCACCGATGAGCAGCTGGACTGCCCCATGCTGTTCTGCTGCGGCCGTGATGGCACCGCAAGCCTGGACCCGGATGTGCCCGGCACCGACCTGATCCCCCTGTTCGATACTCTGCTGAGCACCATCAAGCCGCCTGAGGGCGACCCCGAGGCTCCCTTCCAGATGCTGGTGTCCTCTGTGGACTATAACGACTTCGTGGGCCGCATCGGCATTGGCCGCATCCAGAACGGCGTTGCCAAGGTGGGCGAGGAAGTTGTCGTCTGTGACTGGCACAATCAGGATCTGAAGATGCGCGGCCGTCTGACCAAGCTGTACGACTTTCAGGCCAATGGCCGTCAGCCGTGCGATAACATTACCGCCGGCGATATCGTGGCCTTCTCCGGCCTGCCCGACGTGACCATCGGCAATACCCTGTGCAGCCCCTCCAATGTGGAGCCGCTGCCCTTCGTGAAAATCAACGATCCTACTGTTGAAATGACCTTCTCCGTCAACGACAGCCCGCTGGCCGGCCGCGAGGGCAAGTACGTCACCAGCCGCCAGATTCGTGACCGTTTGCAGAAGGAACTGCTGAAGGATGTCGCTTTGAAGGTGGAGGATTCCGCCACCACCGATTCCTTCCGCGTTATGGGCCGTGGTGAGATGCACCTGTCCATCCTGATCGAGACCATGCGCCGTGAAGGTTATGAGCTGCAGGTCTCTCCCCCGCACGTTCTGACCAAGGTCATCGACGGCAAGACCTATGAGCCTATGGAGCATGTCGTCATCGATGTGCCCACCCAGTATCAGGGCGCTGTCATGACCGGCCTGGGCCAGCGCAAGGCTATCCTGCAGCAGATGGAATCTCTGGGCACCGACCGTGTGCGTCTGGAGTTCCGTATGCCCAGCCGCGGCCTGTTCGGCTACCGCAACCAGTTCCTGACCGATACCCACGGCGAAGGCATCATCAACCAGATCTTCGACGGTTACGATGTCTGGGCTGGCATGATTGCCAACCGCTCCACCGGTTCTCTGGTCAGCTTTGAGACCGGCGAGGCTGTCACCTACGGTCTGTTCAATGCTCAGCAGCGCGGCACCCTTCTGGTGGGCGCTGGTGAAAAGGTCTACGAGGGCATGGTCATTGGCTACACCGCTTCCGGCGAGGACGTGGATGTCAACGTCTGCAAGACCAAGCACCTGACCAATACCCGTGCATCTGGCTCCGATGATGCTCTGCGCCTGATCCCCATTAGCAAGCTCAGTCTGGAAGGCTGCCTGGAATTCCTTGCACAGGACGAGCTGCTGGAGGTCACTCCTGAAAATCTGCGCATCCGCAAGCAGATCCTGAACCACGAGCAGCGCATGAAGGCCAAGAGCAAGCTGAAATAAGCCTTTCCTTCTTTTATAATATGTACTTTACCGTCCTGCAGCGTTTCAAAACGCTGCAGGACGGTTTTATTTTGCCAAAAATGATTCATTTTTTAAAAAAGGCTTGCAAAAGGCATTCTTATGCGGTATAATATCTCTCGCAGTCACAAATGTGATCTGCCTCTTTAGCTCAGTCGGTTAGAGCACCTGACTGTTAATCAGGGTGTCGCCTGTTCGAGTCAGGCAAGAGGCGCCAGAAGAAAAGGCAATGTTCCACGGAACATTGCCTTTTTTGTTTGTCCCATACTACACCCTTTTTCTGTACAGCCATGCAGTCGTGTTTCTCCTCTGTTTTTGGGCTTCTCTGTCCCAAAAACACAGCATTCATGCGAAAAAAGCATCAAGCATAATGATTTCTTAAAATTTGACTACTTGAAGAAGATGTCACATTGTGGTATACTGCTTATAAGCTTTGGGAATTTGTATCTGTTTTTCCAAAGTCCGGCACACAGATCAAAGGGTAGGTGCTCCCTTCTTTTGATAGCAGCCGACCGGTGTTTTGTCATGGTTCTCCGCAGGACAGGACAAAGCACCGGTTTCTGTGCTGCTGTTTCAGGCTCCGGCTCTTTTCACGTTGTCAGATCTGCGGCAGGCCGCTTCTTCAAAACGCCTGCCGCTGTTTGAATAAATTTGTATATGATCAAAGGAAGCATCTATGCGTTATACCTATGTCCGGCAGCACGACACCACTGACTGTGCGGCTGCCTGCCTCGCAATGGTGTGCCTCCATTACAAAAAGGAAGTTACCATCACCCGCCTGCGCGATATGATGGGTACCGACCTGAAAGGCACGAACCTTGTTGGTTTGCAGAAAGCCGCTAATGAGTTGGGTTTCACCACTGCAGCGGTTCGCGTAGACCGTGAAAATTTCCTCAGCGATTTCTCGCTGCCCTGCATTGCGCAGGTCATCACCGATCAGGGTCTGGCCCACTTTGTGGTCGTCTTTAAAAAGACCACCATCAAAGATGACGGTGAGCGTCGTCGGCACATGCTGAAAGAAGCCGAATCCGCCAAGGAAGATGAGAAGAACGGCAGAAAACACAAGTGCAAGGATTATGTCGTGATCGGCGACCCCGGCAGTGAGCTGAAAAAGATCTCTCTGGATGAGTTCTACAAGAACTTTACCGGTGTTCTGCTGCTGATGAACCCCACCTCGGAGTTCAAGGGCGGTAAGATCGAAAAGGGCGGCATGTTCAAGCGTTACATCGACCTGTTGCTGCCCCAGAAAAAACTCTTTGCCTATGCGATCCTGAGTTCTCTGATCGTTACGATCCTGGGCATCGCCTCCTCCATGTTCAACAAGATCCTGATGGACGAGGTCTTGCCATATGGCTTGGACAATCTGCTGGTCACACTGATTCTCGTGTTCAGCATGGTCAGCATCACCAATACGCTGGTGGGCTTTGTCCGGCAGTGGGTTCTGATCCACCTATCCATCAAGATCGATATTCCGCTGATGCTGGGCTACTTCGGGCATATCTTCCATCTGCCCATGAAGTTCTTTGCCACCCGCAAGACTGGTGATATCACCACCCGTTATTCGGATGCAAACACCATCAAATCCATCTTTACCAGCATTGCGCTGAGCTTGATCATGGATATCTCGATGGCCATTATCACCGGTATTATCCTGTTCCGCATGAATGCGATGCTCTTCTCGATCTCGCTGTTCATGGCTCTGGTCAGCATTCTGCTGGTGCTGATCTACAAGCAGCCTTACAAAAAGATCAACGAAGAGACCATGGTGCAGTCCGCTGCACTGAACAGCCAGATGATCGAAAGCCTGCGCGGCATTGAGACGGTCAAGTGCAACGCCAACGAGGATACCGAAATGGAGAACCTCGAGCGTGAGTACATCAAGAGCCTGAAGATCAGCCTGCGCTCCAGCAAGATCAGCACCACGCAGGGCCTGATTTCCTCCTTCATTTCCACCGGTTTCAGCATGTTGACCACCTATGTGGGTATCAGTCAGGTTCTGAAGGGTGAAATGACACTGGGCGGATTCATGGCCTTCAGCACGCTGTCCTCTTACTTTACTTCCCCGCTGAGCAACCTGATCGGTCTACAGATGCAGATTCAGGAGGCCAGCATTTCCATGAAGCGTCTGGGCGAGATCATGGATTATCCCTCCGAGACGGTCGGCGACGAAGACCGCACCGATCTGGACAAGGTGGAGGGCGATATCGAGTTCAAGGATGTCACTTTCCGTTATGGCAACCGTGCCCCTGCACTGGATCACATCAGCTTTACCATTCCGGCCGGTAAAAAGGTCGCGCTGGTGGGCAGCAGCGGCAGTGGCAAATCCACGATCACCAAGCTTCTGCTCAAGTATTATGAGCCGGAAGATGGCGAGATCGACTTGAACGGTGTGAATCTGGCTGAATACACCAATGACTCTGTCCGCCGCGCAATTTCTTATGTGCCGCAGAACGTTGAGCTGTTCAGCAAGACCATTTATGATAACATCCGCGTTTCCCGTATGGACGCTACGATGGACGAAGTCAAGGAAGCTGCCAAGAAGGCAGATGCTCACGACTTTATCCGTCATCTGCCCCTGCAGTATAACACCTATCTGGAAGAAGCAGGCAACGGCCTGTCCGGCGGTGAAAAGCAGCGCATTGCGCTGGCACGCGCTTTCCTGAAAGATTCCAACCTCTACATTCTGGATGAATCCACCAGTAATCTGGACTTTGCTACGGAAAATCTGATCTTCAACATGATCTACGATCAGCTTGCAGATCGTTCCATGCTGATCGTAGCTCACCGCCTGTCCACCGTTCGTGACTGTGATCTGATCCTTGTGATGGATCACGGCAAGATCGTGGAACGCGGCACGCACGATGAGCTGCTTGCCAAGGAAGGCAAGTACTACGAGCTGTGGAACATGCAGCAGGGTATCTACCGCAGCAAAAAGGCAGAGCCCAAGCAGTCTGTCATGCAGGCCGTGGTGGAAGAGGATGACGACGGTGAGTCGATCACCTATTGATGTGTTGCAGCCGGGTGCGCACCCGGTTACATATGAAAGAGAGTAATTCATGATGGATAGCTTGATTTGACATAGTTTTGCTGTGTCAGATAAAAAAGAGCTAGAAAGACTTTCTGTTTAGTAGAAGTAGATGGTGTTATCCTGAACAGGCCCTGCCTGCTCAGGTGACTATGCCTCACTATGGTGTGCCCGGAGGCAAAACGCCTCCGGGCACATTTTATTCGCAAGATCCCTATTACTTTTATAAGTAGTAGGCGATCGGGAGCGGAGAGGAAGCTACTCTCTGCAGCGGTTTTCTCCCCTTTCTCGATTGCCTATTACTGCCTCTTCTGAGGTAAATCTGAAAAGGAACCGAGGTATTCAACATGAAAGAGATCAAAGTAGCCGAGAACAAGACCCTGAAGCTCACCAATGTGCTCTCCCGTGAGATCCATCCGGAAGAGATGGCCAGCCTGCCCGTGGTGCTGACCCAGATGCACAACTTTATCAAGAGCAACAACGCACAGCCCATTGGCCCCATTGTGCAGGCCATGGTGGTTGGTGAGGACCGTCAGATGCACCTGTACATGATGCAGCAGGCTACCCAGTTCATCGGCCAGATGGAGCAGGACTACCATATGGATGCTATTCTGCGCGTGAAGAACTGCCTGTATGCCCACTACACCGGCCCCATGCCCGAAAGCCAGCTGGCTTCCTACAAGCTGCAGGTCCACGCTTTTGAGAATGAGCAGAAACTGACCGGCACATCCTATACCATCTATGTCAATCAGGATGAGGATGATGCCGTGGTCGATGTCTTTATGGAGACCAAGTAATTATGACGATTAAAGTTCAGAACCTTTCGGATCTGCAGGACCGCCGCATCATGATGGAAAAAAAGCTGCCGCCTTATGGCTACGCTTTTGTCATTCTGGTGGGCATCTTCATGCTGTTTCTGGTGGTGTGGAGCACCCATACCAACCGCATTTATGTCAGCCAGAACGCAGGCACCGTGCAGGCCAGCAATAAAACCTATATCATGTCCAGTTATTCCGGCTCCATTACCGAGATGTATATTTCGGAGGGCAGCTATGTGAACGAGGGCGACCTCGTGGCCCACATCAAGAGCACGGATATCGACATGCAGCAGGATAACCTGGAAAGCCAGCTCAAGATCTACCAGACCCAGCTGGACCAGTACAACAAGCTGCTGCAGTGCGTGCAGGATGATACCAACTACTTCAGCGAGACAAACCCCGAAGATCAGCCCTACTACTATCAGTACGAGACCTACAAGAGCCAGGTCTCCCAGAAGACCTTTGATGCCACGGCCTATCAGGCTGCCGGTTACTCCGATGCTCAGATCAAGACCATGATGGAGCAGAGCCAGAGCGAAGTAGAAGCTCTGTACTACTCCACCATGCAGTCCATCTCCCAGAGCATTACCAGCGCACAGAGCAACGTGGACAACATTCAGGCTCAGCTCGATGCCTTGAACACCGGTGCCAACGATTACTATATCTACGCCCCAACCTCCGGTGTGATCCACATGGATACTCCTTACAAAGAGGGCATGGTGCTGAGCGCAGGCTCCCCGCTGGCCACTGTTGCCAGCGAGAACGACGATCTGGAGATCGTTGCCATGGTCACCGTGAATGACCGCCCGCTGCTTCATGTGGGTGACTCGTGCAAGATCGCTATTACCGGCCTTTCGGAGTATTCCTATGGCACCCTGACCGGCACTGTAACGGCCATTGACAGTGACGTGACGGCCAGCTCCAACGCTTCCTACTATAAGATGACCATTAAGCCCGATGCCACTTATGTGGTGAGCCGCAGCGGCGACAAGGTGGATCTTTCCAACGGCATGAGCGTTACTGCCCGTGTGGAGTACGATCAGGTCACCTATTTCGAGTACGCAATGGAAGCCCTGGGCGTTCTGTTCCGCTAAACCGGAGCTGTGCTGACTGCCAGCCGCCGTTATATCACCCAAAGAGGTACACTTACTATGAAATCAACCGCAAAAAAACTGGCCGTCTGTGCGGCAGCGCTCTGCCTGCTGGCCTGCGGCACAGCTGTGTCTGCGGCCGCAGCAAGCCCTGTCTCCGGCCTTGCCCTGAGCGGCGTTGCCATGCCGTGGGATCAGGACGTGCCTGCCGAAAGCATTGAGGCCGGCAGCTATACCGCCAACATGCTGCTGGGTTCCTCTCAGCAGCTGTCTCCTGTGGTGCGTCCGCGCAACTCTACCGACTCGGTTGTCTTTATCTCGGACGATACTTCCATCCTGACCGTGAGCAACTCCGGTGTCGTGCAGGCTGTGGGCGTAGGCACCACCCGCATCACCGCTGCCGCAGGCAACCAGATCTGTGCCTACACCATCGTTGTCTCCATGGATTCTTCCATGATCGTTACTGAGATGGACCTTTCCCTTTCCTCCAACACCATCTATGTTGGCAACTCGGTCTCGGCACAGCTGCAGGTGCGGCCTACTTCGGCTTCCAACTATGCCACCGTCACCCTGACCTCTTCCAATGAGAAGGTCGCCACGGTCAACAATTTCGGCCGTGTTACCGGCATTGCCCCCGGCACCGCCACCATTACCGCTACCTGCGGTTCGGTGACTGCTACCACCAATGTCACGGTCATGAGTATTCCCAACTCCGGCACCGGCACCGGCACCGCCAGCACTGGTTCTTCCAACAGCGGTCAGGTCGTCACGGTGAATCCTTCCTACGTTGTGCTCAAGCCCGGTGCCACCCGCACCCTGACCGCCAGTGTCAAGCCTTCTTCCGCTTCCCAGAAGTTCACCTATAAGTCCGCCAACAGCAACATTGCCACGGTCAGCCCCAGCGGCGTGATCACGGCTGTGGGCACCGGCGCTACTTCCATTACCGTTTCCAATGGCACTGCATCCGCCATGGTCACGGTCATCGTCAACCGTTCGGCTGCATCTTCTTCCGATAATTCTTCGGACAGCAGCTCCACCGAACCGGATAACGATACTCCCATCGAGATCGATCCCGTTGTGCAGGCCATTCAGGACAGTGAGGACAACGAGATCGTTTTCACACAGGCCGAGGTGCCTACCGTGACCGGTGATATCCTCAATGCGCTGCGCACCACCGGCAAGACCCTGTGCGTGGTGGGCGATGGCTACACCATGCAGATTGCAGGCAGCGGTGTCAAGAGCACCACCAGTGAGCTGGACACCATGCTCATCCTGACTGAGTCCGATCAGGGCATCGAGTTCGAGCTGGACAAGGGCAAGGCTCTTCCCTGCTCGGTGCGCATCGATCTGGATGTGAGCACCTATACCCGCCTGTATCTGTACAACGCCGTCTCCAACAAGTGGCAGTACCTGAACAGCTACACCGACGGCATCATCACTGCCGATACTGCAGGCCGTTATCTGCTGACCAACCAGAACCTGAAATTTGCCAATATCAACTGGACCTTCTTCATTGCCGGTGGTGTTGTAGTGGTTCTGATCGGCATTGCATATGTTGTGCTGAAAAAGCGCTACTGGTTCTGGTAATTTTCAAAACCACTCTTTCATGAAACAGCAAGACCCTCTCTGAGTGTGATATGCTCCCCCTAGAGTAGACAGAGTAAAACAAAAACTCTGCGTACTCTGGGGGTATTTTCATGTCAAGGAAGAACAATCACTTTTGCACAAAAAATTCGCCGTCTCCTTGTGGAAACGGCGAACAAAAACTGATATTATTTCTCTGTCTACTTGACGGAGCGCACTTCAATGGAACGCCTGGACTTTGTTTGCGTTATGATGTCTGCCTTCGTTACTTTTCAATGGGCTGCGAGGGCTTCCAGTCCTTGTAGTTCTCGTAGCGGCTCTCGCGGATCTTGGTGTGGGACCAGATCTCGTCCGCCGTGGGCTGCCAGTTGGCCGCATAGTTCTTGCACTTCTCGCACAGGTGCTCCACGCTTTCCGGGGACTGCAGGTCGGTGCTGTGGGCACCAGTCTCGTGCACCATCTTCTGCAGCAGTTCGGGGTTTTCCAGCATCGGGCAGGGACGCAGATGGTTCTTGTTGAAGGGCTGGCCGTTGTGATAAGCCATGAACAGCGGGCTGTGCAGGATCTCCAGGATGCTCTGGTCGTGGATGTTGGCGTTGGAATAGTGGATGAACACGCACGGCTCTGCGTCACCGGCAGAGTTGATGTGGAAGTAGTTGCGTCCGCCGGCAATACAGCCGCCCACAAACTCACCGTCGTTCTGGAAATCCATCGGGTAGAACGGGATATCGCACTCTTCCGAGCGCAGATAGCGGATGCGGTCGATCATATATTTGCGCTGCTCCGGGGTAGGCATCAGTTCCGGTGCTGCCTCGTTGCCCACGGGCATGTAGTGGAAGTAGAAGCCGAAGTGTGCGCCCTTCTCACACAGGAAACGCATGAACTCATCGTTGGTAACAGCTTCGATATTATCGCGGGTGTAGCAGATGGACGTGCCGAACACGATGCCGTGCTCCTTGAGCAGATCCATAGCATGCATAACAGCGGCATAGTGCCCCTCACCGCGGCGGGCATCGTTGGTCTCCGGGGTGCCCTCGATGGACAGCATGAAGGCAATGTTGCCCAGACGCACCACCTCTTTGCAGAAGGGCTCATCGATGAGGGTGGAGTTGGTGTAGATGGCAAACTGCACATCATTGTGCTTCTCGGCCAGCTTGAGGATATCAGCCTTACGCACCAGCGGCTCGCCGCCGGTCAGCATGTACAGGTACACGCCCAGCTCCTTGCCCTCGGTAACGATCTTGTCCATATCCTCAAAGCTGAGGTTATTCTTGTGACCATACTCGCCGGCCCAGCAGCCCACGCAGTGCATATTGCAGGCGGAAGTGGGGTCGAACAGGATCAGCCAGGGGATGTTGCACTGGTACTTCACACGGTTCTCGCGGATGGTCTTGGTGCCGCGGAAGAAAGCCTCGTAGCCCAGATTCAGCGCCATGGTGCGGGCCACATTGGGGTCGGTCTGATCCAGCACACAGTTGATGAGCTTGGACCACTTGCTGTCGGGGTCGGTCAGGGTCTGTCTGGCGTGTTCGTAGGCTTCAGCGCTGAACGAACTGCCATAGAACTGCTTTGCGACATCCACCAGTTGTCCCACGGTTTTCTGACGGTCTTTATCGGCATGAGAAAGCACCACGTCCACCATTTTACCAACGGCAGCACGCTGCATTTTATGAGTCAGGCTCTCAACAGAAGTATTCATTATCCTTTTCCTCCAAACGGTATTTTTCGGAGATCTCTTTTTCTATTTCTATGCCATTACTCTACCATTTTATCCCACAAGTTGCCATAAACAGAAAAAGCGCCGTGATAGAAAACCCATCACGGCGCGGATTATGATAAAATTTTGTCGCTCTTCCGGTTCAACCGTCCTGTTCCAGATGGATCTTATTGCTGGCAAGGCGGCATAACGCGCGGCGCAGATCGCCCTGCAGCATCCGTCCCGTACGTTCTACCATCACAGCAGGATCCGTTTTCATATCCCGGCGGATCCATTCCAGCACCACGCCCACCAGCGCATATTTGTAAAAATCCACCACAAACTGCTTGTCATCGTCCTGCACGGTGATGTCGCGGCATTCGCGATCCGCAAATTCCTTCAGCATAGGGTCCAGAAGCTTGTACAGATACTGCTCCACCTGTTCACGACCCACAGAGCGGTATACGTTCAGTACCAGTGCTTTGTTATCCCGGATCTGGTGCAGGATGTCCAGAAATGCTTCGGTCCATGTATCAAAGCTCTGGCGGCCTTCCATCGTCTTGGCCGCATCTTCCATCAGGATCCAATCCACCAGATCGTAAATATCCTTAAAGTGGTAGTAGAAGGTCATGCGGTTCACGCCGCAGTCCTCGGTGATATCGTTGATCGTGATCTTATTGAGGGGCTTTTCCAGCAGCAGCTTTTTCAGCGATGCTTCCAGTGCCCGCTTCGTTGTTTGTGACACAAAAACCTTCCTTTCCCGACCGTAGAAATTTTTCCCGCTGCGTACGGCGATTGGCAGCTTCGTACATTATAATACCGCAAAAGTCGTTCCGATTGCAAGCATTGATTCCGTCCATTTTGTAAACAATGAATGACTTCCTGCGTTTTCACTCCGGCAGTTTCTCGCTTCAAAAGCCGTTTCTCAGCCCCAAACCCCTTCCGGCGGTGCACAATGCCTGCAAAAGCGGCTTCTTCCGGCAAAAAAGCGGAAAAGGCCCTTGATTTTATATTCCTCTACGCTTAGAATGGGAGCAGACGGCTGTGATTGAAGTGCCGTTTTGAGGGAGGGTACAAACTATGATGGATACCATTGGTTTTCTGGGCTGCGGCAACATGGGTGGAGCCATCGCCCGTGCCGTTTGCAAAGCTGTTGACCCTAAGAAGGTTTTTCTGGCAAACCGCACTGCGGCCAAGGCACAGGCACTGGCCAAAGAACTGGGCTGCAAAACAGCCACCAATGCTGAGGTGGCCGGTGACTGCGGCCTGATCTTTCTGGCGGTAAAGCCCCAGATGATGGAAGCTCTGCTCCAGCCGCTCAAGTTCACCTTTGACGAGCGCCCCAGCCGTTTTGTGCTGTGCAGCATGGCAGCGGGCCTTTCGATCGCCCGTATTCAGGAGCTGGCCGGTGAGGACTTTCCTGTGATCCGCATCATGCCCAACACCCCGGCTTCGGTGGGTGAGGGTATGATCCAGTACTGTTCCAGTAATGTCACCGCTGAGGAAGAAGAAGCCTTCCTCAAGATCATGGCTCCTGCGGGCCGTCTGGATGCCGTGCCGGAAAGTCTGATCGATGCCGCCAGCTGCGTTTCCGGCTGCGGCCCGGCATGGGTGTACCAGTTTATTGAGTCTCTGGCTGATGGCGGCGTGGCCTGCGGCCTGCCCCGCGCCAAAGCGCAGGAATATGCCGCGCAGATGGTTCTGGGCAGCGCAAAGCTGGTGCTGGAAAGCGGAAAGCATCCCGGCGAACTCAAGGATGCTGTATGCAGCCCCGGCGGCAGCACCATTCAGGGCGTGCGCGTGCTGGAAGAGCACGGCCTGCGCGGTGCGGTGATGGATGCCGTGATCGCCTCGTACAATAAGACAAAGGAAATGGGAAAGGGTTAAGGATATCATGCGCATCGTTGTAAAAGTAGGTACTTCTACTCTGGCATACGCCACCGGACGGCTGAACATCCGCCACACGGAACAGCTGGTCAAGGTGCTCAGCGACCTGAAAAACGAGGGCCATGAGGTCATTCTGGTGTCCTCCGGTGCCATTGGCATGGGCGTGGGCAAGCTCTCACTGCCAACCCGCCCAAAGGACACCACCACCAAGCAGGCCTGCGCCGCTGTGGGCCAGTGTGAGCTGATGTACACCTACGACCGGCTGTTCAACGCCTACAATCACACCGTGGCGCAGATCCTGCTCACCGGCGTGGACGTGGAGCACACCGAACGCCGCGTGAACTTTCAGAACACCCTGTCCCGCCTGCTGGAGCTGGGTGCCCTGCCCATCATCAACGAAAACGACACCGTTGCCACCGATGAGATCACCTCCATTGGCGACAACGACACGCTGGCGGCCATCGTGGCCTGCTGCGCCAAGGCTGACATGCTGGTGCTGCTGAGTGACATCGACGGCCTGTACACCGCCAACCCCCACACCCACACGGATGCAAAGCTCATCCCGCTGGTGGAGGAGATCACCCCCGAGGTGATGGCTCTGGCCGATGGTGCCGGTTCGGCCCTTGGCACCGGCGGCATGGCCACCAAGCTGCGCGCTGCCCGCATGGTAACTGGCAGCGGTGCCGATATGGTCATTGCTAACGGCGCACACCCGGAGCTTTTGTACGACATTGCCGCAGGCAGATCCGCAGGCACCCGCTTTGCGGCCTGCAAGGAGGACTGAACACATGACCACACAGGAAATTCTGGAAGCCGCCCGCAGCGCCAAAAGTGCCCTTGCGCTGGCCGATAACACCGCCCGCAACGCGGCCCTGCTGGGCATGGCAGATGCGCTGTGCAGCGCAGACGATCAGGCGGCCATCCTTGCTGCCAACGCTGAGGACATGGCTGCTGCCAAAGGGCACATCAGCGATGTGATGCTGGATCGTTTGGCCCTGACCGCACCGCGCATTGAAGCCATGGCGCAGGGCATCCGCGAGGTTGCCGCTCTGCCCGACCCGGTGGGCCGGGTGCTGAACCGGGTGGAGCGCCCCAACGGCCTTGTCATTGAAAAGACGGCTGTGCCCATGGGCGTGATCGCCATTATCTACGAGAGCCGCCCCAATGTGACCAGCGATGCCGCTGCCCTTGCCATCAAAAGCGGCAACGCCTGCATCCTGCGCTGCGGCAAGGAGGCCTGGCGCAGTGCCAACGCCATCGTCACCGTTCTGCGGCAGGGCCTGAAAAAGGCCGGTCTGCCCGAGACTTCGGTCTGCCTGATCGAGGACACCACACACGCTTCTGCCAATGCTCTGATGACCGCTGTAGGCTATGTGGATCTGCTGATCCCGCGCGGCGGTGCCGGGCTGATCCGTGCCTGCGTTCAGAACGCCAAGGTTCCCTGCATCCAGACCGGCACCGGCATCTGCCATGTGTACGTAGACGACACCGCCGATCTGGACAAAGCTCTGGACATCATCGAGAACGCAAAAGCCAGCCGCCCCAGCGTGTGCAACGCTGAGGAGGTGTGCCTTGTGCACTCTGCCATTGCCGGGGAGTTTCTTCCCCGTCTGGCCCAGCGCCTTGGCCCGGACCGCGCGGCAAAGGGCCTGCACCCGGTGGAACTGCGGCTGGATAAGCGCGCAGCCGCCATCATCTCCGGCACCCCTGCCGGAGAAAAGGACTTTGACACCGAATTTCTGGACTACATCCTCGCGGTCAAGGTCGTGGACAGCGTAGAGGAGGCCATCGGGCATATTGCTGAGCACTCCACCGGCCACAGCGAGGCCATCCTGACCCAGACACAGGCCCATGCCGATCTGTTCACTGCCGCAGTGGACAGCGCCGCCGTGTATGTGAACTGTTCCACCCGCTTTACGGATGGCGGTGAATTCGGCCTTGGGTGCGAAATGGGCATTTCCACCCAGAAACTCCACGCCCGTGGCCCCATGGGACTGGCCGAGCTGTGCAGCTACAAGTATATCATCCACGGCAATGGTCAGATCCGCTAAAGCCCGCTGAACCCACCTTTCCAGTGCGGAAATCGGGAGTGAGCGTTTTCTCCATAATATTCATAATTTAGAAACGAAACTGAAAAGCTTTTTCCGAAACAGGCTGGTGCGATTTGCGCCAGCCTGTTTTTTTGTTTTATTCCCATGGAATGTTCTTTCAATAAAGGCAAAAAGCTGAATTATGTTTTCAATCTGCCTTTCCTATTCGCTCACTGATATAGATGATTGTATCCCAGTTTTCTCCAATTCATACAAAGCAATAATCTCACTTTCTCTATTTTATCTGGTAAAAAGTATAAAAAACTCTTGACAAGCACAGTTTTGTTGCGGTAAAACTATATTGGAAATTTTGATAACGATTTCACGGTGTTTCATTTTCCGTCTATGAATTGTTCGCCGTATACAGTACTATACTGACAGCAAAGGAGAGAGTACTATGACGATTGCCATTCTTGCACACGATTCCCGCAAAGAGCTTGCACTGCAGTTCTGCACTGCTTACAGCGCCATTTTGTCCAAAAACACAATCATCGCTACCGGTACCACCGGACGGATGCTGGCGCAGACTACCGGCCTGCCCGTGCACTGTTATCTCTCCGGGCGCTTGGGCGGTGTGCAGCAGATCACTTCCCGCATTGCGTGCGACGAAGTGGATCTGGTGTTGTTCTTCCGTGACCCGCTGAAAGCAGATGCCGCCAGCATCACCGAGCAGAATCTGCTCCGCCTGTGCGATATGCACAGCGTACCCATTGCCACCAACATTGCCACCGCCGAGGTCTTGCTGCGCGGTATGGATCAGGGCGACCTGGACTACCGCGAGGGGATGCATCCCGCTCTTGTGGAGCCAATGCCCACCGTGCAGCGCCACGCCGTGTGATGAATTGTGTATAGAGTATCGGGAAAGAGACAACGCCGCAGGAAACTTCCTGCGGCGTTGTTGTTTTTTGTTTTGCTTTTATTTCAGGAATGCCTGCAGCTTTTCCAGCCGGCGGACGGCTTCGTCCAGCACATCGGTGCCGCGGGCAAAGTGCATCCGGATCAGGTGGTTCACCGGCTCCCGGAAGAAGCTGGAGCCAGGCACAGCGGCCACGCCCACTTTCCGGATCATCCACTCACAGAACTGCAGATCGGTCCAGCCCTTGAACTGGGGCAGCGCCAGAGAATCGGAAATATCGATCATCACAAAATAGGTGCCCTGCGGAACATTGTGCTTCAGCCCCACACGGTCACTTAAAAGCGGCATGCGCTCTCCCCTTTTCAGTCCTTAAAATAAGCCTTCTGGATGGCCAGCAGCACGCCTGCACGGCTGGCAGCAAAGTTCAGACCGCCCTGCAGGTAGCAGGTGTACGGCTCACGCAGCGGGCCGTCGCAGGAAAGCTCGATGGTGCTGCCCTGTGTAAAGCTGCCGCTTGCCATGACCACCTCGTCGGTATAGCCCGGCTCCGGAGAAGGTTCCGGGGCGGCATAGCTGTCCACGGGGCTTGCAGCCTGAATGCCCTGACAGAAGCCGATGAGCGCATCCGCAGTGCCTGCATCAAAGCAGGTGACGATGTCGTTGTGGTCGTCGCAGTAGCGCGGCACTGGATTCTTGCCCAGCAGCTCCAGCATACACTGGGCGTAAATGGCGGTCTTGATGGCCTCGCACACCACGCCGGGCGCATAGTAGAAGCCCAGATACATATCACGGGGCGTTTCCAGCGTGCAGCCCAGATCCTTGCCGAGACCGGGCGCATTCAGGCGGTAAGCGCACAGCTCCACAAGGTCTTTGCGGCCCGCAATGTAGCCGCCGGTGGGAGCGATGCCGCCGCCGGGGTTCTTGATCAGGCTGCCCACCACAAGGTCTGCGCCCATCTGACAGGGTTCCTGCGTCTGGGTGAACTCGCCGTAGCAGTTATCCACAAAAATAATGATGTCCGGGTTTGCGGCGCGGGCGGTATCCGCAATTTTTCGGATCGTTTCCAAATCAAAGGCATTGCGCTGCAGATAGCCGCGGCTGCGCTGGATGTGGCACACCTTTGCACCGGGGGCCTTTTGGGCGATCAGGTCATAATCCGGGGTGAAGTCGGCTTTCAGCGGAGCTTCATCGTACCGGATGCCGTAATCCATCAGGGTGCCGGTGCCCCTGCCCTTGCCGTCCAGACCGATCACACCTTCCAGCGTATCGTAGGGACGGCCGGTGGCAGCCAGCAGGGTGTCCCCTGCCCGCAACAGGCCGAACAGCGCCACAGCCAGCGTGTGGGTGCCGCTCTGGAACTGGCTGCGCACGAGGGCATCCTCTGCGCCCATCACCTCGGCAAAGATCTGCTCCAGCTTTGCGCGGCCGGTATCCCACAGGCCGTAGCCGGTGGTGCCCAGCATATCGGTGGAGGACATCTGGGTATCCGCAAAGGCTTTCAGCATTTTGAGCTGGTTAAAATCGCGGATCTCCTCCATATGGCGGAAGTAGGGCTGGCACAGCTCCATAGCCTTTTCGTCCAGCGCCAGAACTTCGGGTCTGTAATTGAAAAAGTGGTTCAGCATTGACATTATAACGGTTCCTTAATTTTATAGATTTTATAGAGCGCAGGCTTTCTGTCGGAATGACTCCTTCAGCCGCACTTTGTGCGCCAGCTCCCTCAGGGAGGGAGCTCCTGACGAAACCAGAACGTTTCACTTATGCAGAAAGCTTTTCCGTCCTGCCAAAGGCTCCCTCATTGAGGGAGCTGGCAAAACCGTCAGGTTTTGACTGAAGGAGTTTGTTCATATCTTGCATATTCCCCCAGCTTTTCAAAGCCAAGCCGGGTATAAAAGTGCACCCGCTCCGGGCTGCAGAGAAACACCGGGTGCTCCCCCTTGGCGGCAAGCTTGTTCGCCATCTGCACAATGAGCCGCCCGCCGATGCCCTTGCCCCGCAAAGGCTGGGCTGTCTGCCCGCAGGCCATGTAGGCCTGCCTGTTCGCAAGGGCATAGGCCCCTACCGTGCAGATCGTTTCACTTCCCTGCCGCAGCGCCCACACAAAGGCTTTGCCGCGGGTGCGCTTTGTGCAAAGCTCGGAGTAAAAGTCCTCCTGCTTTGCCGTATCCGCCGGGTAGAGCGCCCGTGCCACATCCATGGCAGAGGGTTTTCTGTCAAGGGTCAGTCCGGCCCAGAGCGTCTCGCCTGCAGCGGGCAGCGGCAGAGCCTTGCCGGGTGCAAGGCCGAATACGGTCAGCGTTTCAGCTTTGCACCACCCGGCAGGCGGTGGGCATTCGTTTTCGTCTAAAATGATGCTCTCACACCCGCAGAAAGCCAGAAAGCTGGCCAGCTCTTCCGGGTTTGCGTGCCCTGCTGCCCATGCGGTGCTGCCGCTGAGTTCCAGCGCCAGTGTAGGCCCTGCATAGAATCGCCACGGCTGGCTTTTGCTAAAAAGGGCAAGATCCAGCGGCAGGGTCGCCCCCAGCACCCATTTCCCCCGGCAGGCATTTAAAAAGCGGGCGCGGTGGGCTTTTGTGCTGACCTGCGCGATCACTTCAGCTCGTTGACGATCTTCTTGAACTCGCGGCCGCGCACCTCAAAGTTGGGGTACAAATCAAACGATGCGCTGGCCGGGGACAGGATGATGATGTCACCGGGCTTTGCGCAGGCACGGGCCAGCTCCACAGCGTGCTGCATGTTGTCGGCATGCTGGATGGGCAGCTCTGCTTCGTTGAAGTTCGGGTCCTCGCGCACAGCCTTTTCGATGCGGGGGCCGGTGGCACCCATCAGCACAAGGTTCTTCACGTGGGCCACCACTTCCGGTGCCAGCGGCTCATAGGGAATGTGCTTGTCGTAGCCGCCAGCGATCAGAATGACCTTCTGGTTAAAGCTGCGCAGACCGGCAATGGTGCGCGTCGGACTGGTGCCGATGGAGTCGTTGTAGTACAGCACGCCGTCCAGCGTGCGCACCGGCTCAATGCGGTGCTCCACACCGGTAAAGGTGCTGCCCACCTTCTGGATGGCTTCCACGGGCACCTCGCCCCACACGGCAGCGGCAGCAGCCAGCAGGTTTTCAATGTTGTGCAGGCCGCGCAGCTTCACGTCCTTCTGGGCCAGGAAGGGGGTCACAACGCCATCCTCGGCCATGCAGAGCATGTTGTCCTCCTTGCGCAGGAAGGCACCGTTGTCGGTATCGTGCAGGCGGGTGAACCACACCTGCTTGCCCTTGCAGTCGGACTGCATGGAACGGCTGATCTCGTTCTCATAGCCCAGCACAGCGCGGCAGGGCTGCTTCTGGTACAGCAGGATGTTGCGCTTGGCATCAATGTACTCCTGCATGTCCTTGTGGTGGTCCAGATGGTTGGGGGTAACATTGGTCACCACGGCAATGTTGGGGCTGGAATGCATGCTGATGAGCTGGAAGCTGGAAAGCTCCACCACAGCTACATCCTCGGGAGCCACCTCGGGCAGCATGGGCAGCAGAGCTGCGCCGATGTTGCCGCCCAGATGCACCTTGCGGCCTGCGGCCTCGTAGAACTTGGAGATCAGGGTGGTGGTGGTGGTCTTGCCGTCGGAGCCGGTCACGGCTACGATCTCGCAGGGGCAGAAGTCGAAGAACAGCTCCACCTCACTGGTGACCATGGTGCCTGCGGCCATGGCATCCTGCAGGGGCTTTTCAAAGTAGCCCACAAAGCCCGGGGTGCGCATGATGATATCCTGACCCTTGAAGCCATCCAGATAGTTTTCGCCCAGACTCAGGTCGATGCCCAGCTCCTTGATGGTGGCAGCGTAATCGCCAAAGTCCTCCACGCTCTTTTTCTGGTCGCACAGGGTCACATGGGCACCCAGCTCCACAAACTCCTTGATCAGGGTCTTGTGGCTGACACCGGCACCAATGAAGGCCACTTTTTTGCCTTTGATGAGTTCAATCAGTTTCTGCTGATCCTTCTGCATAAAAACAGTTCCTCCTCCATAATATCGTATTCAGAACGCACCTCAAAACGGGTGCAGAGATGTTTCGCTGTACCATTATAGTCCATTTAGTCGCAATTGGCAACGGAAAAACGCCCTTTTTGCCCCAAAAAGCAAGGTAAATTCACAATTCTGCAATTGTATTTTGCCGCTGTTTCTGCTACACTTGTCGAAGCAGAGTACTTTTTGTATACAAGAAGCCTTTTTTCGCAAATACCATAGAATGAGGTCATCCCCTTGAAACAGTTCTTCCGTATTACCGCAGCAGTGCTTGCTGCTGCGTTCCTGCTTGCGCTCACCGGCTGCGGCAGCAGTTCCAGTGCGCCAAGCTTTACATGGTTCGTGGATACCATTCCCGCAAACCTCGACCCGCAGGTGGCTTCTGCTGCCCCGGACGTGATCGCCTGCGAGAACCTTTACAGCGGGCTTGTCCGCAAAAAAGCGGATGGCGAGATCGTGCCCGATCTGTCCGAGAGCTGGACGATCTCCTCCGATGGCAAGACCTATACCTTCCAGATCAAGGACGGCCTGACCTACAAGGCCGTCAAGGGCGCTTCCACGGATCACACCATCACTGCCGAGGACTTTGTGTTTGCATTCCGGCGCATCTTTCAGGCACAGACGGGCTCTCCCTATGCGGTAGAGTTTTCTGCCCTTGAGAACAGTGCTGCCGTGCTGGCTGGCACAGCCGATGCCAGCACGCTGGGCGTTTCGGCCGCCGGCCCGCTGACGCTGGTGTTCCGCCTGAGTGAAAAGGACGACAACTTCCTTGCCAAGCTCACCCTGCCCGGTGCCATGCCCTGCGATGAAGCATTTTTTGAGAGCACCCGCGGCACCTACGGCCTGACCGCCAAGACCACCCTTTCCAGTGGCAGCTTCTATCTTTACAACTGGACGGCCAGCGGCCTGTTCCTGCGCCGGGATGTCTCCTCCCCCATGATCGGCAGCCTGCGTCTGGTGCAGAACACCGGCAGCACCGGCAAGAGCGCCGCCCAGCTCATTGCAGACGAAAAATGCTCCGCCGCGCTGGACGACACCGGCGAGGATACCTCGCTGCAGTCGGTGGATTACTCCGACACCACCTGGGCACTGCTGTTCAACAGCGCCGAAGGTTCTGTGTTTGCCGATCAGGAACTGCGGCAGGCGCTTGCCGGCATCGCCCGGGAGAATGTGGAGGTACCCTCTCCCGGTCTGTACACCGCTGCCGAGGGTCTTGTGCCCACCGGCCTTTCCGTGGACGGCATCGATTACCGCAAGTCTGCCGGGAACCCGCTGCCCACCATCACCGACCCCCGTACATTGTACCTGAATGCACGGCAGGGCATGGCCAGCTCGGATTTTTCCGGCGTGACCATCCTGCTGCCGAAGGAAGCCGGCCTGACCGAACTGGCCGAACAGATCAACGGCGCATGGCAGAAGGACTGCTCCCTTTTCTTCTCAGTGGAAGAGGTTCCGCAGGAGGAGTTCGACAAACGCCTTGCAGCGGGCAGCTACACCATTGCGCTGGCTCCCATCCGCGCCGAAGGCGGCAGCGTATACCAGATGCTGCAGCAGTTCACGGCCGAGGGCGGCGGCCTGACCGGCTGGTCCGACCCCATCTACTCTCAGCGTCTGGCCGAGAGTGCCCAGCAGACCGGCAGCGCCCGCTGTGCCCTGCTGGCCGATTGTGAGCGCCAGCTGCTGGAAGGCTGCGCCGTGGTGCCGCTGCTGGGCCAGAACAGGCGTCTGCTGGTGGCGGACGGCATCACCGGCCTTGTGTTCGACCCCTTCACGCCGGTGCTGGACCTGACCGATGCCCAGAAAAACTGACATTCTCCGGCCCTTGACAATCCCGTCCCTCTTTGCTACAATAAATGAGCAACTTGCAGGGTTAGCTCATCCGGTAGAGCGGCTGCTTCCCAAGCAGCAGGCGGCGGGTTCGGGTCCCGTACCCTGCTCCAAAAACAAACGGCAAACCGTGGAATATCGGTTTGCCGTTTTTGCTTACAGCCGCTCCCTGCAAAATACGAAAGGACTCTGCCATGATCTTTGTTCCCCTGCTGCATTACTTCAAATGCAAAAATTCCTACAGCGGCAACGAATACGGCCTGCGATACCGGATGATCCCCGGCAAGCGCACCGTGCCGGACCCGGACGGCGGCGAGGGTGCCGTAAAGGAGGAAAGCATCCTCACCGTGGACTACTGGCCGGACCCCTGGACCATTGAAAAGACCGACCCTGCCCTGCGGGTGCAGAAGGTGTTTCCGCTCACCGACGAGGGCCGGGAGGCCACAGCCGCTTTTTTGCAGGACGCGTTCAATGCCGATCCTGACCGCTGGAAAAACTGCCCCAGCATGATGGACAGCGACCCGTGGGAGCCGCCTGCCGCCGAAGCCGAGCCGGACAAGCCGAAGGAATAAAACATGATCTATCGTTTAAAAGAACTCAAGGGCGATACCATTGCAGTGCCGCAGCTGGTGTTTTCCAAACTGGGCATCGCCGAAGAATACAATGTGCGCGTGGCTCTGTATGTGCTGGCGACCGGCATCACCGACCCGGACAAGATCTGTGCCGACCTCAAGCTGCGCAGCCGCATCAGCGCCGAGAGCGCCCTCTCCTTCTGGGCAGGCGCTGGCCTGCTGGAGCGGTACGAAGAGAACGCTGCACCGGGCGAGGAACCCAGCGCCCCCGCACCCATGACCTGGGCCGAGATCGCTGCGGCCAGCCGCACCGACCCCATGATCTCCAGCCTGATCGACTGCGCACAGACCGGCTTTGCCCGTCCGCTGACCCACAGGGAGATGGAAAAGCTGGTCAACCTTTATATGCAGGAGGGCTTTGCGCCGGAGACCGTGATGCTGTGCACCGCCTACGTTGCCAGCACCGGCCGTAGCACCATGGCCGCCGTAGTGCATGAGCTGAAGGTGTGGCGCACCGAGGGCGTGGAGACCGGTGAGCAGGCCGATGCCCACCTCAAACTGCTGGCACTGCGCCAGAGCCGCGAGCAGTATGTCAGCGGCCTTCTGAACATCCCGGAAAGCGAGCTGACCCTTGGCGGGCGCAAGGCCATTGCACGCTGGTACGAGGTTTACGGCTACGACGATGCCATGGTGCAGGAAGCTGCCGTGCAGGCCGGGGCCAAGCGCGACCTGTGGTACTGGAACAGTATCCTCAAAACATGGAACGCCAAGGGCCTGCGCACCGTGCACGATGTGCGCAGCCCGGTGGCCATTGCGGGTGCCAGCCGAAACCTCCGGGTAGACCGCGAAGCCCCCAGCGGCAACGATTTTCTCAAGAACGCTGCCCGCCGCCGTCCGTTGAAAAAGAAGCCGGAATAAGGAGGAGCCATGCGTACCAAAAATGAACTGTATCAGGAAGCCATGCGCACCGTGGCCGCCCGGCGGCAGATGGCCAGAGCCAGAGCCGAGGATGCCCGCGCCGAAGCCGAAGCCGCCATTCCCGCCCTGCGCCATGCAGAAGAAGAGGTGCGGGTGCGGGGCATCCGCTGCGCACTGGCCGGTGCTGCGGGCAAGGACCGCACCGAAGCTGCCGCCGCCCTTGCCGATGCAAAGCAGAAGCTGACCGCCCTGCTGGCACAAAGCGGACGGCCCGCTGATGCACTGGAGCCGCGCTTTGTCTGCCCCAAATGTCAGGACACCGGCAGCGTGAATGGCCGCACCTGTGAGTGCGTGCACAAGGTGATGCAGCAGCTGCGCCGCAAGGAGATCGAGGCGCTGTCCAGCCTGTCCATTGCAAGCTTTGACACCATGGAGCTGCGCTATTACCCGAACCGTGCCGATGAAAAGGTGGGCGGTTCCATCCGCCCTTACATGGCCGATATGCTGGCAGACCTGCGCAGCTACGCGGAAGAGTTTGACCACCACAGCGAGAGCCTGATGCTGTTTGGCAATGCGGGCCTTGGCAAGACCCATGCGGCCCTTGCCATTGCGGGCATCGTGCTGGAAAAGGGCTACGATGTGATCTATGTTTCCAGCCCGGACTTTTTCTCCAAGCTGGAAGGGCTGCACTTTGGTGCAGACCCGGCAGGCGAGGAGGAAACGCTGATGCAGACCGCTGCCGGGGCCGACCTGCTCATTCTGGATGATCTTGGCTCGGAGTTCAACTCTGCCTTCCTCATCAGCAGCCTGTACAGTCTGCTCAACAACCGGCTGGGTGCAAAACTGCCCACCATCGTCACCACCAACATCACTGACGGTGCTCTGCTGGAAAAGCTGTATACCGAAAAAATTTCCAGCCGCCTTTCTGCCTTTGTCCCCTGCCTTTTTGCAGGCGATGACATCCGCACACAGAAAGCAGCTGAATAAAACAAACGGCAATGCAAATGCATTGCCGTTTGTTTTATTTAAAACTCTAATACAGGACTCATTTCGTTGCGGCGCTGTGCCTGCACGATGCAGTCCTTCTCCGGCACAACGCCCGCCGCGCCCAGCGTGTTGAACACGGTCTGCAGGGCAAGCGCAGGCGTGTTGTTCTCCTGCGAAAGATGGCACAGCGCAAACTTTTTGCACCCTTCCTGAATGAGTTCCAGCAGCTTTGCCGAGCACTCGTCGTTGGAAAGGTGGCCCCGGGTGCTTTCAATGCGTGCCCGTAAGTAATAGGGGTATGGCCCGCTGCGCAGCATGTGCAGGTCGTAATTGCTCTCCAGTGCCACAAGGTCGCAGCCGGAAAGCGCCTCGTGCACCGGCGGCGTGAGCACGCCAAGGTCGGTTGCAATGGTCATGGTCTTGCCGTCCGGGGTGTGGATGCGGTAGCCCACACAGGGCACATCGTGGCTGGTGGGAAAGCTCTGCACGCCAAACGCGCCCACGTCCTCTTCCCTGCCTTCCAGCTCGTGCAGCTCACAGCTGGCCGGTACGATGCCGTTGCTGTCCAGAAAATCCAGCGTTGCCGCTGCACCGTACACCGGCAGCGTGTTCTTTTTGAGGAAGGTGGAAAGCCCCTTCACATGGTCGCTGTGCTCGTGGGTGACAAGGATGCCGTCGCAGTCACTGGCGGCAAGGCCCAGCGCCTTGAGCGCCGCCGAGGTAGTGCGCACGCCCTTGCCCATATCTACAATGAGATACCGCTGCCCGCAGCGCACCACACTGCTGTTGCCGGAGGAACCCGAATATAACGAGATGAATTCTGCCATGAAAAACCTCTGATACACTCAAAAACAGCCCGCCGCATATGCAGCAGGCTGTTTGCTTTTTATAAGTTACAGTGCCTGATCCAGTGCAGCGGGCATACGCTCCACCTTGCTGATGTCTGCACCCAGACCGCGCAGCTTTTCCACGATATTCTCGTAGCCGCGCTCGATGTGGCCGATCTCCTCGATCTCACTGGTGCCGTCTGCCATCAGGGCAGCCACCACCATGGCAGCGCCTGCACGCAGATCCAGTGCGCGCAGCGGTGCAGGGGTGAGCTTATCCACGCCCTCAAACACAGCCACCTGACCGTCCACCTGCACGTTGGCACCCATCTTGCGCAGCTCGTCCACATAGCGGAAGCGGTTGTCCCACACGCTCTCGGTCACGGTGCTGGTGCCCTTGGCCACGCTCAGCAGCACGCCCATCAGGGGCTGCATGTCGGTGGGAAAGCCGGGATGCGGCATCGTGTTGATCTTCAGCGGCAGAATATCGCCGGTGCGGCGCACACGCACAGCATCGTCAAATTCTTCCACCTCCACGCCTGCACGGCGCAGCTTTTCGGTAATGGGTTCCAGATGCTTGGGAGTGACGTTCTTCACCAAAACATCGCCACCGGTGGCAGCAGCAGCCACCATGTAGCTGCCAGCCTCGATCTGATCCGGGATGATGCTGTAGGTGCAGCCGTGCATCTTTTCCACACCGCGCACCTTGATCACATCGGTGCCTGCGCCGCGGATGTTCGCACCGCACATATTCAGGAAGTTTGCCAGATCCACCACATGGGGTTCCTTGGCACAGTTTTCCAGAATGGTCTGGCCCTTGGCCATTACAGCGGAGAGCATACCGTTCATGGTAGCGCCCACGCTGACCTTATCAAAGAAGATGTGTGCACCGTTCATCTCCTTGGCGCGCACGGTGATCATGCCGTAGTCCACGCTGTCCTCTGCGCCCAGAGCACTGAACACCTTCAGGTGCTGGTCAATGGGGCGGGGGCCGAGGTTGCAGCCGCCGGGCATGGCCACCTGAGCCTTGCCAAAACGGGACAGCAGTGCGCCCAGAAAGTAGTAGCTGGCGCGCATCTGGCGGGACAGGTCGTCCGGGACGTTGGTGCCGTTCAGATGGGTGGTGTCGATCTCGTAGGTGTTGCGGTTGATCATTTTGATCTGTGCGCCCAGAACGCTGAGAATCTTCAGGCTCACCGCCACATCACTGATATCCGGCAGATTCTCGATCACACAGACATCCGCTGCCAGAATGGTTGCAGGCAGGACGCCCACCGCCGCATTTTTGGCACCCGAAATGGTAACTTCGCCGTGCAGGGGCTTGCCGCCCGTAATAACAAATTTCTCCAATTTTATGATCTCCTTGTCGGAGGCCCGCAGCCGCAGGCCTGTTAAGGTTCCTGAAAGCATTTTCCATAAAAGCTGCCTGATGTGCATGGGCCATAAGGCCGTACACGTACAGCTATCTTATTATACACAACTTTCACAAAAAAGCAAAGCCCCGCTTGGTGTTGTTTTATTATTTTCTGTTTTGCCCATTTTCGCGCAGGATATTCCAAAATTTTGATTTCTTTTTCAGGTATTTTACAAAAACCAGATCCATTGCTGTTGCGCTTTCTTTACCAGATGTGGTCTTCGCACCGAGTCTCAGTGATCCAGCCCAGCTGATAGGCAGCCACCAGCTGCTTGAGGTCGTGCACACGCTCCCGCAGCACCTCGCCCTCGTCGGTGTCCTCCACGAGAATGCGATGATTTTCGGTTTCCAGAATGTTTTTCTGGGAAATGATATCCAGATTATCCTTCACCGCTTTCTCGGCACTTTCAAAGGGCTGATGGGTACGCAGGGACATGGTGCGGCTGGAATACACCAGCGTGTAGCCCGCAATGCCAGTCTTTTCGTGGTAGGCACGGCAGAAACCGCCGTCGATCACCACCAGCCGTCCGCCGCCCTTGATGGGGCTTTCGCCGTTCTTTTCCCGCACCGGCACATGGCCGTTGACGATGTGGCTGGCACCGGGCAGGCCAAACTCGGCCAGAATGCGGCGGCAGACGGCCTCATCGTTATACCATGTATAATAGGGGTCCTTCACCTCGGTGTGGGTGGAAGCGTCCTCTACATAGAGCCGCTCGAAAGTGGTCATGGCACTGCGGCCAAACAGCGGCGAAAGCTTGCCGCACCACAGATACCACAAAAAATCCTGTCCGCTCTGGCGGGCAGCGCTGCCTTCCGGCGCATAGTAGCCCCGGCGGGCACGGGCATCGCAGTAGTCCATCAGTGCGCGGCCGGAGTAGCGGTGGCCCTCAAAGCGCTCCATGGCAAAGGTGCCGCGGCTGGTCATGGGCACAGCGCCATGGTAGAGCAGGTTGCCGTTCTCAATGTGGTACACGCTGCCCTTTGCATAGAGAAATTCCACATGCTGCTGCAGTTTTTCGCTCTGGCGGAAGGACTGCACCAGCTTGCGCAGCACCAGCTGTTCATCCGGGTGCAGTGCGGCCGGGTCGGCGGGGTCCACCGTGGGGAACGAGGTATCCCGCAGCGGATACTCCTTTTCGCCGATCTTTACCGTGTGCTTTTCCCAGTCGATGCGGCGCAGATAATCTCGCTCCTGCATCTGGAAGTCCGGGTTGCGGTCGATGACATGGCACTCCAGCTTGAACATCAGAATGCTGATGGCCTTGTGCATCACGGCACAGCGGTGCAGCATTCCCCTGGTGTAGGGGCCGCGGGCCGCATCGGTATGAGGCATCCAGATGGAAAGATCATCATTGCCGTAGAACTGCTCGGCCATGCGCTGCAGATGGCGCAGGTTGATGCCGTAGCAGTCCTCCAGCATTCCGTGGTTATGATAAGCCAGCGTGGTCTTGAGCACCGTGCAGATGCAGATGGGGCTGCCCGCAGCGGCACCCATCCATACTACATCGTGGTTGCCCCACTGGATATCCACATTGTGGTGGCGCATGAGCAGATCGAGGATGATATCCGGGCGTGGGCCGCGGTCGAACAGGTCGCCCACGATGTGCAGCTTGTCCACTGCCAGATGCTTGATCAGCTCGCACAGCCGCACGATAAAGCGGTCGGCGCGGCCATTTTCAATGATGCTGCCCACGATCTGGCCGTAGTACAGGTCCTTGTCGTGATCCTCAAAATGGGCGTGGAGCAGCTCGTCCAGAATGTAGCCGCAGCTGGCAGGTAGGCATCTGCGCACATGGTCGCGGGTATGCTTGGAGGACACCAGACGGCAGATATCAATGAGCCTCAGCAGCGTTTCGGTGTACCACTGATCCAGTGCTTCCTCGCTGGTACAGCGTGCCTTGAGCTGGGGCAGCTTTTCGTTGGGGTAATAGATCAGCGTTGCCAGCTCGGCGCGGGTATGCTTCGGCACGGTATCGCCCAGCACCTGATCTACTTTTTCGCGAATGACACCGGAAGCGGAATTCAGAATATGCACAAAAGCTTCATTCTCGCCGTGCAGGTCGCTCATGAAGTGCTCGGTACCCTTGGGCAGCTTGAGCAGTGCCTGCGTGCTGATGATCTCGCTGGCTGCCGCCGCCTGCGAAGGATAATCCCGCGAGAGCAGGGTCAGGTACTTGAGATTATCGCGGATCTCATCGGTTTCGGTGCGCATGGTCTCCTCCATCACAACGTTCTCTCCGCCGCAGTCCGCCACATGGACCTTGCAAAGATGTTGCTTTCTATATGTATTATTTTTTCCTTATCTTATAGTATAGCACGTCCGGGGCGAAAAGTGGTATACTGGGGCTGACAAACTTTCAGCAAAGGACTTTGGATATTATGCCGAAAAGCGATTTCGTCTCCGTTCCCTCTTCCTGCACCCTCTGCCCGCGCCGGTGCGGGGCCGACCGTACTGCCGGGCGCACCGGTTTCTGCGGCGCGGGCGGCACCTTAAAAGCAGCCCGCGCTGCCCTGCACTACTGGGAGGAGCCATGCATCAGCGGCACAAAGGGCAGCGGCACGGTGTTCTTTTCCGGCTGCACCCTCAAATGCTGCTTCTGCCAGAACTATCCCATCAGCGCCGAGGGCCTTGGCAAGGAGATCAGCGTGGAACATCTGGCAGAGATTTTCCTGAATCTGCAGGAGCAGGGTGCCAACAACATCAATCTGGTCACACCCGGCCAGTGGCGGCCCTGGATCATTGCCGCGCTGGATATTGCCCGGGCTAAGGGCCTGCATCTGCCCATCGTATGCAACACCGGCGGCTACGAAACGGTGGAAAGCGTGGAAGCATGGCGCGGATACATCGACATCTGGCTGGCCGACCTGAAATACGTCTCCTCCGCCCTCTCGGCAGAGCTTTCCTCTGCACCGGACTATTTTGCGCAGGCAAAGCCCGCCATTGAAGCCATGATGACACAGGCCGGGCACCCGGTGTTCAATGCAGAGGGCATCCTGCAAAAGGGGGTCATTCTGCGGCACCTTGCCCTGCCCGGCCATGTTGACGACAGCTTTGCGGTGCTTGACCAGATGGCCGCGTGGAACGATGCAGACCCCGGATGCTTCATCCCCAGCGTCATGAGCCAGTACACACCGTTTTACAAAGCCGCAGAGCACGGCATCGGACGGCGCATTACCACCTATGAATACCGCCGGGTGGTCAACTATGCCATGGACAAGGGACTGGCGCAGGGCTACATGCAGCAGAAGAGCAGCGCAAAGGAAGAGTATACGCCTTCTTTCGATTTGACAGGGGTATGAATTCGTCAAATCTCCCAAAAAAGGCTGATTATTTTCTCTTGCGTCCCCGCGGAAGTGCTTGCAATCCCATCCGGGTCGGATTATAATGGATACAACGATGTGTTAACAGAACTCTGATGAGCTGTAAATATCAGGAGGAGCGTTATGGAACATTTCAACCCGATCCTTGGCAACGATACCCCCGGCCAGAAATTCATCACCTGCGGTGAGATCATGCTGCGCCTGACCCCGCCGAACTACGAGAAGATCCGTATGGCATCCGGCTTTGAGGCCAGCTACGGCGGCAGCGAGGCCAACATTGCACTGGCACTGGCTAACCTTGGTGTGGACAGCACCTTCTTCAGCGTGGTGCCCAACAACAGTCTGGGTAAGAGCGCCGTGCGCTGGCTGCGTTCCAACGACGTGCATTGCACCCCTATGATCCTGACCGAGCCGAACGAGACTCCTTCCAACCGTCTGGGTACTTATTATCTGGAGACCGGCTACGGCATCCGTCCGTCCAAGGTCATCTATGACCGCAAGCACAGTGCCATTACTGAGTACGATTTCTCGCAGGTGGATCTGGATGCTTTGCTGGACGGCTACGACTGGCTGCACCTGAGCGGCATCACCCCGGCACTGGCACCCAACTGCCGTGCCCTCATTCTGGATATGCTCAAGGTCGCCAAAAACAAAGGCCTGACCGTCAGCTTCGACGGCAATTTCCGCTCCACCCTGTGGAGCTGGGAAGAAGCCCGCGATTTCTGCACCGAGTGCCTGCCCTATGTGGATGTGCTGCTTGGCATTGAGCCGTACCACCTGTGGAAGGATGAGAACGACCACTCCAAGGGCGACTGGAAGGACGGCGTGCCTCTGCAGCCCAGCTATGAGCAGCAGGACGAGATTTTCCAGCACTTCATCGAGCGGTATCCCAACCTCAAGTGCATTGCCCGCCATGTGCGTTATGCGCACAGCGGCAGCGAGAACAGCCTGAAGGCCTTCATGTGGTACGACGGCCACACCTTCGAGAGCAAGCTGTTCACCTTTAATATCCTTGACCGCGTGGGCGGCGGCGATGCCTTTGCCAGCGGCCTGATCTACGCCATGCTGCACAACTACAGAGCCATGGATATGATCAACTTTGCGGTGGCAAGCAGTGCCATCAAGCACACCATCCACGGCGATGCCAACATCACCGATGATGTGAGCACTATCCGCAACCTGATGAACATGAACTACGATATCAAGCGGTAATCGCTTTTTCCCGGTCTGGTTTCCTGCTTTTGTGCAGGAGACCAGATTTTTTTGTGGGCAAACACTTTTCCTGCCGGTTTTTTCTGTTATACTACAGGTATGTCATTTTGTACTTTATTTCAGGAGGTTTTTCATGCATTCGACCCGTTTCCAGCGCCTGCACCGGAGGTTCGGTGCCGCACTGATGCCATCCAGGATCGCCTTTCTGGCCGTTCTTCTCTATCTGATCTCATTGATCCCGATTTTCCTGTTTTCATCTTACTGTCACCCTCTGGCAGACGATTTTACATACGGACTGCTTGTGCATCGGGCGGTTGTTTCCGGCGGCGGGATCCCGGAGATTCTGTCCGCTGCAGCGGAAACGGTGCGCGACTACTATTTCACTTGGCAGGGGACGTTTTCAGCAATTTTTCTATTTGCATTACAGCCGGGGGCTTTTTCAGAGTCTGCCTATTTTCTCACCCCATTCATCATTATCGGCTGCCTGAGCCTTTCCACCTTCGTCCTGATGCATTTTGTCTATTGCAGGCTTCTGGGCGGAAAAAGCAGTCAGGCCGTGATCCTCTCCGCGCTGACGCTTCTGCTCTCAGTTCAGATGGTGACCAATCAGGCGCAGGCGTTTTACTGGTTCAACGGCGCTTCCTATTATGCGGTCTTTTATTCGTTTTCGCTTCTCTTTTTTGCCGGGATCGGTACCCTGCTGCTGGACGCCGGCAAAAAAGTGCATCCGGTGCTGACTGGGTGCTGTGCATTGCTTGCGGTTCTGATCGGCGGCGGAAATTACAGCACCGCCCTGACCACCAGCTTCATCGCCTCTGTTCTCTGCGCCGCATGGTTATTTTTCAAAAAGCCCGGCCGGTTCCGCCTTGCTGTGATTCTTCTGATCCTGCTGGTTTCCTTTGCAATCAGCGTTCTTGCGCCCGGAAACGCTGTCCGGGCTGCCCGCGAGGCATCCATTTCCCCCGTGCTGGCCATTCTTCTTTCTCTGTCCAACGCTGTTATCTGGGTGATGAGCTGGGTCAATCTACCTCAGATCGTCCTGTTTGCGATCGCCGGGGTGTTTTTCTACTGCCTGCCGGATCGCCGCATCCTTCCGTTCCAGCATCCGGTGCTGGCAAGTACTCTGATCTTTGGCCTTTACGCTTCGCAGTACACCCCGCCGCTGTATGCTATGGGCTACATCGGCTCCGGGCGTCAGATCAACATTTACTGCTACAGCTCCTACTGGTGCATTTTTGCAATCCTCTATTACTGGATCAACTGGTTCAAACACACCCGTTCCGAGCCATCAGGGCTGCCCGCTTTTCTTGCTGTACCATCCCACCGGGCAGCTTTCTTTCTGGCAGGCATCCTCATGCTGGCCGTCGGTCTGGTGGGACCGGAGGATCCTCTGCCCTCTCTCCAGCGGCTTACCTCCGGCAAGGCAATCACTGCCATTGTCGATGGCTCTGCAGACCGGCATGAACAGGCTTATCAGGAACGTCTGGAGCTTCTTCTGACACCTTCTGATGTCTGTGTTCTTCCGGGGCTTCTGCCGCCCTGCCCGCCGTTTGAGGATGATCTTCTTGCCGCATCCGAAGATGACGGTGAATACTGGCAGAACGAAGCTCTGGCGGAATACTTCAATCATGAAAAGGTCGTTCTGGACGCTGCAGGCTGATGCCTGCTTTCTCACAGAGCAAAAAAGGGGCTATTGCAAAATAAAAATGCGCTAGCATCGTGCAAAAGTAGGAACCCGGAACCTGTTCCGAGCCAAGCGGCTCAAGAAGGTTCCGGGTTTCTGTTTTTGTGCTATTTGCTTTTTTAGCGCTTCTTTTTCAGGTAGTATCCAATGCCAATGGCATCTGCCAGCGCCCAGCCGATGGGCACGCTGAGCCAGATGCCGGTAACGCCCAGCGGCGTGGCCGAAAGCAGATAGGCCAGCGCCACGCGGGTGCCCAGCGATGCAATGGTGAGCACCACCGACATCTGCGGCTGGTTGACGGCGCGGTAATAGCCGTACTGCAAAAACAGAATGCCGATGCCAATGTAGCACGCGCCCTCAATGCGCAGGTAGTGCACACCGGCGGCAATAATAGCCCCTTCGCCCGGGTCGATGAAGATGCTCATGAGCGGCGAAGCAAAGGCGCACACCAGCACGCTGATGCACACGCAGAACATTGCGCTGCACAGGCCCGCACTGCGGATGCCCTTTTTGATGCGATCGGTCTGGCCCGCGCCGTAGTTCTGGGCCACATAGGTGGAAAACGCATTGCCGAAGTCCTGCACCGGCATGTAGGCAAAGGAATCGATCTTGACCGCCGCCGCAAACGCCGCCATGATCACGGTGCCAAAGCTGTTCACAAGACCCTGCACCATCAGGATGCCAAAGTTCATGATGGACTGCTGGACACTGGTCATGACGGACAGATTGAGGATGATATCCAGATTCTTTTTGTCCCAGCGGCAGTCGGCCTTTTTGGGGCACAACTGCGGGAATTTTTTGAGAGTGTACAACCCGATGCCAATGCCGGACACGAACTGCGAGAACACTGTTGCGCCCGCCGCGCCCTTCACTCCCCAGTTCAGCACCAGCACGCACACAAGGTCCAGAATGACGTTCAGCACCGCCGAAACCGCCAGAAACAGCAGCGGCACCACCGAGTTGCCAATGGCGCGCAGCAGGTTTGCAAAGTAGTTATACAAAAAAGTAGCCGTAATGCCCAAAAAGATGATGAGCAGGTATTCCTTCATCAGTGGGCGCAGCTCCTCCGGCACCCGCAGCACCCACAGGATTCCGTCCAGTCCCAGATACACCAGCACGTTCAGCACCAGCGAGATGCCTGCAATGAGAACGAACGAAAGGAACACGCTCTGCCGCATCCGGTCCTGCTCGCCGCTGCCATACTGCATGGAAATGGCCGCACCGCTGCCCATGCACAGGCCCAGCAAAATAGAGGTGAGGAAGGTCATGAGGGTATAGGACGAGCCCACTGCCGCCAGCGCGTCTGCGCCGAGAAAGCGGCCCACTACCCATGTATCCGCAATGTTGTACATCTGCTGCAGCAGATTGCCCAGCATCAGCGGCAGAGCAAACAGCAAAATGCTGCCGGTGATGGGGCCTTTGGTCAAACTACGCTGCATTGTTTCCGATTCTCCTTTTATAACGCTGTTTCAGCCGGTGCACTGGCTCTGCCGCCGTCCCGCCTTGAAAGAGATTGCTCTCTTCCTGCAAACTTCTGACGGTACTCTCTGGGCGTGCAGTGCTTGATCTCCCGGAAGGTCTTTGTAAAGTAGCTGGTATCCGAAAAGCCGCAGTCGGCACCGATCTCGCCGATCTTCATGCTGGTGGAAAGCAGCAGCTCGGCGGCCTTTTCAATGCGGTACTGCTTGACATACTGGATGGGTGTGATCCCCAGCAGCTGCCGGAAGCTGCGCAGGCAGGCGCTCTCACTCAGGGCCACACAGTCGGAAATGCGCTCCACGTTCAGTTCCTCAGCATAATGCTCTTCCACAAAACGCAGCATCTGTTTCATGCGCTGGGCCGCGATCTGCTCCTGCTGAGAGACCTTTGTTTTTCCACCCTCGCACTGCATTCCCAGCAGATGCACCGCCGCCGAAAGATGGTACCGCGCCTGATTCTCATAGTCAAAGACCTCTTGGGCCACTGCGTCCCAGACTTCCCGCAAATGGCAGAGCACGGCCTTCTGCCCGTTGTCTGCCTCGTCCAGCAGAAAGAACGCCGGTGCTCCCGGCTGAAGCAGCGGGTGTACGAGCTTTTGCCAGAAGATGGTATCCATACCGCCGATCAGGCGCGGATGGAATACCCCGGAATGCAGCAGGGCATCCCCGGTCTCAGCCTGCTCCACCGCATGGAACACTCCGGAATTGACAAACACGCCCTGCCCGGTCTGCAAAATCAGACGGGCTTTGTTCACGTCCACCGCCAGCGGGCCTTTTACGGCAAGGATGTATTCAAACTCTTCATGCCAGTGCCATGCTACCGAATAGCTTTTGAGGTCTTCTGCATAGCAGGCAATGGGAAACAGTGCGCTGCCGTGCTGCACCAGCTCCCTGCCCTCGCTATCCGCCACAATATCCGGCGGGCAGTTGAGCCCGCCCGCTGCTGCACAGCTGGTCTGAAAAGCCACGATCAGCCATCTCCTTTCGTTCAAGGTGCACATCCGCATCCGCGCCGGTTTTGTTGTATCAATCGGGCGTTTTTATCCTAACATTCAGCCCTGATGTGTGATATTATTACATCAGCAAAGCACACGATGCATTGCAAGTATAACACCCTTCCCTGAGGAACTCAAGGTTTATGGTACAGCTTCTGCTTCCGATCATTTACATCTCGTTCATCAGTCTGGGCCTGCCGGATTCCCTGCTGGGGTCGGCGTGGCCCTCCATGTATCCGGCGCTCGGTGTGCCGGTGTCCTATGCGGGGCTGATCTCCATGATCATCTCCTTTGGCACCATCGTTTCCAGCCTGAACAGCGACCGGCTCACCCGTGCGCTGGGCACTGGAAAAGTGACCGTCCTCAGTGTGGCCATGACAGCTGCCGCGCTGTTCGGCTTTTCGGTCTCCACACAGTTCTGGATGCTCTGCCTGTGGGCCGTGCCCTACGGGCTGGGCGCAGGCAGCGTAGACGCGGCCCTGAATAACTATGTTGCCTTACATTATAAAAGCCGCCACATGAGCTGGCTGCACTGCATGTGGGGCATCGGCACCATGATCAGCCCCATGGTCATGGGCCGGGTGCTGGCAGGCGGCGGGCCGTGGACATCCGGCTACCGGTACATTGCCCTGTTCCAGATCCTGCTGAGCGCAGTGCTCTTTTTCAGTTTGCCGCTATGGCAGGGCCGTACTGCAGGCACTGAAGCCGAAGCTGCTTCGCCGCAGGCGCTGAGCCTTGGACAGGTATTCTGCCTGCCGGGTGCCAAAGAGGTGATGCTGTGCTTCTTCTGCTACTGTGCATTGGAGACCACGGCCGGTCTATGGGCCAGCAGCTACCTCACGCTGACGAAAGGCGTTGCCGCCGGCACTGCCGCCAGCTTTGCCAGCCTGTTCTACATCGGCATCACTGCCGGGCGCGCCGCCTGCGGCTTTTTGACCCTGAAATTCAACGATACGCAGATGATCCGCATGGGTCAGTGCATTCTGGCCGCAGGGGTGCTGGCTCTGCTGCTGCCCGGGCCGCAGGTCCTTGCCCTGAGCGGTCTTGTTCTTGTGGGGCTTGGCTGTGCGCCCATCTATCCCAGCATCATCCACTCCACGCCGGAACACTTCGGTGCGGACAGATCGCAGGCGGTCATCGGCATCCAGATGGCAAGCGCCTATTTGGGCAATCTGGCCATGCCGCCGCTGTTCGGCCTGCTGGCAAACAACATCACTCCGGCACTGTTCCCTTTTTACCTGCTGGCACTGCTGGTGCTCATGGTATTCATGCACGAACAGCTGGTGCGCAAAACAAGCCGCTGCTAATTCTGCCATTCTCCTATTTCATATACAGCAAAAGGCTCCCTGTCCGGTCTCGGGCGGGGAGCCTGCTGTTTTAAAGGAGTTATTTACAGGATGCACCGGCTGATGGCGTTGGCGACCGCAAACAGTTCCTGCTGGCCGATAAAGCCAAACTTTGCCTCGTGTCCGTCCGCAAAGCAGACGGTCAGCTGCGATGCCTGCATCGGGTCGCCAAAGCCTGCCGTCTGGATCCCGAAGTGCAGCACCTTGCGGTACGGCAGCACAAAGATCTGCTGCCGGGTTCCGGTAACGCCCTGCATATCCACCATGATGATGCGGTGGGTGGTAAAGATCACCTGATCGCGCACCGTCTTGTAGGCACCCACGATGCTCTCACCGTCCAGCAGCAGCGCGCGGGCATTTTTGCAGATGTCCTTTTCCTGAAGGCGGATGAGGTTTTCCATTGGCTTATCACGGAATTCCATGGTTTTTGTCCCCTTTCCTGCGTGGTTTTCTGCCCTTATTGTAGCATTCCTGCAGGCGGTTTACAAGATGTGCTCTCGCCTTTTTGGCCGGGCTGTGCTATACTGTATGCCAAAGAGATTCTTATAAAAACGAGGTAACTCCCATGGAGATCATCATTCATCAGGCCATTCTGCACGTGCTGGACACCACCATGGATGCGCCTGTACTCAGCGGCAGCGGCATGGAAATGACCGCCGAAAAGACCGCCTATTTCCAGTACCACATCGAAAAGCTGCTTGCCAGCGACGATATCCGCCAGTGCCGCCCGCTGCCGGATTCCGCCTTTAAAAACGAGCTGGAGCACAACCACGATTTTGTGGACCTCTCCTGCCGCATCGCGGGCGTTCTGTTCGACTACATGCACGCGCACACCACCATTCCGGGGGCAGACCTTGCCGTGGTGGATTTTACCCGCGATGGTGAGCCGTGGCTGGGCATCCTGAAGTTGAACTACAAAAACGGCTACACCCACTACACCGAGACCGTAGAGGGTGCCCCGGTGAACTCCATCATCCAGCAGCGGGCCTGCCTGCCCAGCCAGAGCGGCAAGGTGGAGGAAGGTGCCCTTGTCAATCTGACCGACTACTCCATGAAGCTGCTGGAAAAAAAGTTCGACATCGACGGCCACAAGGATTTTTACCTTTCCACGGTAGTGTTCCAGTACACCACCGCCCAGCCGGAAAAGAAAAAGCTGCAGGCCATTCAGGAAGCCGCCGTGCAGGCCGTGCAGGAAAACTACGCAGATCAGCCCCACGTAGAGGCTCAGGTCGCGATGCTGATCGCCAATCAGGCCGCAGACAACGACAATCAGGTATCCATCCAGCAGGTGCGTCAGCAGTTGGAAGAGGAATATCCCCTTGCCGCCGTGCCCTTTGATGATTATGTGGAAAAGAGTGATGTGCTGGAAGCGCCTGAGCAGCCCGTGACCGTGACCCCTGCGCGCATCCGCCGCATGGAGAGCCGCAGCATCCACACCGCCAACGGCATTGAGGTGAAGATCCCCACCGAACTGCTCAACTCGGACAACGAGGTGGAATTTCTGCACAGCGACGACGGCAGCATCTCGCTGCTCATTAAAAATGTGATCCTGTAAGAAACGATTTAAACTTGTCTCCGCGCACGGATCGCGCTCCGACAATATCAGCGGAATCATTATTTTCATATTTGCAAAAGCCGAAAAATCTGCGGATTTTCCGGCTTTTCTTTTTTTCACAGGAAGGAGCCGTAACGGGAAACAACAAAAAAGCCATCGTTTTTGCATTTCTGCATCAACGATGGCTTCGTGTTGGAGCGGCCGACGAGGCTCGAACTCGCTACCTCCACCTTGGCAAGGTGGCGCTCTACCAGATGAGCTACGGCCGCATATTGGAAACCCTGCTGGGTTTCCTTGACTGGTGCCTCCGATCGGAATCGAACCAATGACACGGGGATTTTCAGTCCCCTGCTCTACCGACTGAGCTACAGAGGCATAAGCGGTGCAATTATCCCTGCACCCTCCCGAGCGATTCTCTCGAATTTCGGGGCCCCCGCGAAAGCTTGCAAAGCAAGATTTTGTGGGGAAGATGAGAAAGTCTGGCGTTCATCACGGCAGTCTTGCTTGCAAGACCGCCCGATGAACTGCAGGACTTTCGACGAAGCGACCCGGATCGGGCTCGAACCGACGACCCCCAGCGTGACAGGCTGGTGCTCTAACCAACTGAGCTACCGGGCCAAATGGTGGAAGTTAACGGGCTCGAACCGCTGACCCTCTGCTTGTAAGGCAGATGCTCTCCCAGCTGAGCTAAACTTCCACAAAATGGAGCGGCCGACGAGGCTCGAACTCGCTACCTCCACCTTGGCAAGGTGGCGCTCTACCAGATGAGCTACGGCCGCACATTCCATGTGTTTGTGCCGGACTGTTTACCGGCGACGCTGATTATTATACCGTACCGCCCGGCAATTGTCAACCACAAATTTGCATTTTCTGCAAAAAAGTTGGAAACCCGCCTGTCTGTATTCAAAAAGCTTCACTTTTGCGGGCTTCACCTGTGTCATTATTCAAGTTTGTCACGGCATACACGAAGAAAATTGATTTGCTTTCCCTTTTGTAAACTATTATAATGGAACGTGTCATTTTGTCGCCTGTAAGAGCTGCGTCTGTTATGCCGCCGAGGGCATACAGGCGCGTTTTCGTGCGCAGAAATAGGAAAAGCCAGCATAAAGGAGCAAACACAATGTATAAGATCACTGAAAAAGTCGCGCTGAATCCCACCGTGACGAAGATGGTCATTGAAGCCCCGCTGATCGCCAAAAAGGCAAAACCGGGCCAGTTTATCATTGTGCGCCCGTTTGAGGACAGCGAGCGCATCCCCCTGACCGTGGCCGGTTACGACCGTGAAAAGGGCACTGTGGACATCATTTTCCAGATCGTGGGCGGTACCACGATGGAGCTGAACAGCCTGCAGGTGGGCCAGAGCGTCCACGACTTCGTTGGCCCGCTGGGCCGCGCCACCGAGGTGGAAGGCCTGAAGAAGGTATGTGTCGTGGGCGGCGGCGTAGGCTGCGCCATCGCTCTGCCCATTGCCCGTGAGCTGCACGAGCAGGGCTGTGTGGTGCACAGCGTGGTGGGCTTCCGCAATAAGGACCTGCTGATCCTTGAGGATGAGTTCAAAGCCTGCAGCGATGAGCTGCGCATTATGACCGACGACGGCAGCTATGGCACCAAGGGTGTTGTTACCGCTGCACTGGACGAGCTGGTGGCCGCCGGCAACCAGTACGATCTGGTCATCACCATCGGCCCGCTGATCATGATGAAGTTCGTGGTCAAGACCTGCCAGAAGCATGGCCTGAAGAGCATCGTTTCCATGAACCCCATCATGATCGACGGCACCGGCATGTGCGGCGGCTGCCGCCTGACCGTGGGCGGCGAGACCAAGTTCGCCTGCGTGGACGGCCCCGACTTTGACGGCGATCTGGTGGATTTTGATGAGGCAATGGCCCGCGGCACCATGTACCGCCCGTTTGAGGCACACGCCCGTGAAGCGGCATGCAATCTGCTCAATCAGGAGGTAAAATAAGATGGCTTTCAATATGGACCCGAAGAAGTGCCCCATGCCCACGCAGGACCCCAATGTGCGCAACAAGAACTTTAAGGAAGTTGCACTTGGCTACACCGAAGAAATGGCCGTGAACGAAGCAAAGCGCTGCGTGCACTGCAAGAACAAACCCTGCCAGACCGGCTGCCCTGTGGGCATCGATATCCCCGAGTTCATCGGCCATGTGGCCGAGGGCGACTTTGAAGCCGCTTATCAGGTGATCAACCGCTCCTCTTCCCTGCCCGCTGTCTGCGGCCGTGTATGCCCGCAGGAGAGCCAGTGCGAGGGCAAGTGCACCCGCGGCATCAAGAACGAGCCGGTGGGCATCGGCCGCCTGGAGCGCTTTGTTGCCGACTGGCACCGTGAGAATGTGCACACCGCCCCCATCGTGCCCGAATGGAACGGCCACAAGGTGGCCATCATCGGCGCAGGCCCTGCCGGCCTGACCGCCGCAGGCGATCTGGCAAAGCTTGGCTACAAGGTCACCGTTTACGAGGCCCTGCATGTGGCCGGCGGCGTGCTGATGTACGGCATCCCCGAGTTCCGTCTGCCCAAGGCCATCGTGCAGCAGGAGATCGACGGCCTGAAGAAGATGGGCGTTGATTTTGAGTGCAATATGGTCATTGGCAAGGTGCTCACCATCGACGAGCTGATGGGCGAGTACGGCTACGAGGCCGTGTTCGTAGGCTCCGGTGCCGGTCTGCCCCGCTTCATGGGCATCCCCGGCGAGAGTCTGAAGGGCGTCTACTCCGCCAACGAGTTCCTGACTCGTTCCAACCTGATGAAGGCTTATCTGCCCACCAGCAAGACCCCCATCCGCACCGGCAAGAAGGTCGCCGTTGTGGGCGGCGGCAACGTGGCTATGGACGCTGCCCGCAGCGCCCTGCGTCTGGGTGCCGAGACCGTGTACATCGTCTACCGCCGCGGCATGGCTGAGCTGCCCGCCCGTAAGGAAGAGGTGGAGCACGCCGAGGAAGAGGGCATCATCTTCAAGACCCTGTGCAACCCTGTGGAGATCCACGCCAACGACGAGGGCTTTGTCAAGTCCATCACCTGCATTGAGATGGAGCTGGGCGAGCCGGATGCTTCCGGCCGCCGCCGCCCCATTGAGAAGAAGGGCAGCGAGTTCGAGCTGGATGTGGACACGGTCATCATGAGTCTGGGCACCAGCCCCAACCCGCTGATCCGCTCCACCACCCCGGGTCTGGAAACCAACAAGCACGGCTGCATCGTTACCGACGGCGACGACGGCAAAACCAGCCGCGATGGTGTGTACGCCGGCGGCGATGCCGTGACCGGCGCAGCCACCGTCATCAAGGCCATGGGCGCAGGCAAGGCTGCTGCAAAGGCCATTGACGAGTACATCCAGAGCAAGTAATCCCCTGTGAAGGTGGGCACCGCCCACTGAATACCGGATATGAAAAATCCCCTGTGCCAGCGCACAGGGGATTTTTTGCATCTTATTCTGCGGTCTCCGTTGTGAGCGCCGGGTAGCCCGTCCGCACGCACCGCACAGCGCACCGGGCGCTGCCGCCGGTGGTGCAGGTAAAGAGGGTCAGATCCCATTCATCGGATTCTTCCGTCTTTTCGGTCATTTCCTCAATTTGCGTGGGCTGCAGGTTTTCCACATAGGAGACCTCGTAGGTCCAGCGCATACCGTCCATATCCGTAAAATAGACCTGCGCGCCCTCGGTCAACCACTTGATGGGGCTGAAATGCTTTGCATAGTTGTGGGCGCAGACCACCATGTTATCCGCATAGGTGGAACCGGAGTAACGGCCCGGTGCGATTTTCAGGCCCGCATAGCTCCACTGGCTCATCACCGGCAGTTCCAGCCCGATGGACGGAATGGACAGATAGCCGATGTAATCCCAGCCGTTCAGTTCGGTCACGGTCATTTCCTGCGTGGGGTCCAGCTCCGGCTGCAGCGCCACGGTATCCGATTTTGCTTTTTCCTCAATGGCAGCGTTCAGGGTCTGCTCCAGCTCGCCCAGCACCTCCTGCGAGGCCTTGTCTGCACGGGATGCATCCCACTTGTTATAGGCCAGCAGGGTTGCTGCTGCAAGGATCAGCAGCGCGCCCAGCACCATACACGCTCTTCCGATTTTCTGTCGCATAGCAATGTTTCCTTCTTGTTCCGCAGTAGGTTTCATCCCTTTCAGTATATGCGCAATTGGTATGTTTGTCCAGTAAAAACTTACCGCACTGCCCGGTCCGGCACAAGGCGGCACACAAATCGCACCATCAGCGGGGTCAGCGGCAGCCACACCAGCGTGCACACCACATTGAACAAGGTGTGCGCATTAGCGATCTGCCGGGCGATCACGGCAAGCTCCGGCCCTTTGGGCGAAAGTGCAGCCGTCAGCCGCACATACAACGGCAGACCGGCGCAGAACACCGCCGCGCCGGTCAGATTGAACACTGCATGGGCCGCAGCCACCCGCTTTGCGTCCCGGTTTGCGCTCAAGGATGCCAGCACTGCCGTGATGGTGGTGCCGATGTTATCGCCCAGCAGTACCGGCAGCGCACCCGCAAGACCCAACAGACTGCTGCCGTCCAGCCCGGGGCGGGCTGCAAAGTTCTGCAGCAGGGCAATGGTAGCCGAGCTGCTCTGCACTGTCAGGGTCATGCCAAGCCCCGCCAGCAGTCCCAGCCATGGGTGCTGCCGCACCCGACCCAGCCAGTGCACAAACACCGGGCCTTGCGCCAGCGGTTCCATGGCAGTGCCCATATCAGCAATGCCCTCGAACAGCAGGCCAAAGGCGAACACCGCCCGGCCAATAGCCCGGCCCTTCCGCCCTGCACAGGCAAAGCAGAGCAGCAGCCCGGCCAGCAGCACAAGGCCGCGCACATCTTCCAGCCGGAAAGCCAGCAGCTGTGCGGTAACGGTGGTTCCGATGTTGCAGCCAAAGATCACCGGGACCGCCTGCCGCAGGGTCAGCAGCCCCGCACTTACAAAGCCCAGCACCATCACCGTGACTGCCGAGCTGCTTTGCAGCACCGCCGTGACCGCAGCCCCCGCCAGCACGCCCCGCACCGGGCTGCCGGTCACAGCGGCCAGCAGGCTTTTCAGGCGGCTGCCTGCCGCTGTTTCCAGACTGTGGCTGAGCGCATCCATGCCGTATAAAAACAGTGCCAAGCCGCCAAAAAGTGTAAAAATTCTTGTCAGGTTCTGTTCCACTGCCGCCGCCCCTCCCGCAGAAACGTTTCTTATTCTATTTATGCAGCTGCCGGGCGGTTCAGGCTTTCTGTCGCCCTCCCCTTTTTGTGAACTTTTTTAAAATTATCCTAAACTGCCCTTGCATTCTGGGTGCCGGAGGAATATTATTGTCAGGCGTTAATAGTTAACAGCTGTTAAGCATTTTGCAATGAGGAGGGATAGAATGTTGAACGAGACCGAAGCCGCCGCGAGCTTTCACGGTCTGTGCCATTTTTTGGGGCGGCTGAGCAAGGCATCCCGGGCCGGCATGAAGGCGGCTCTGCGGGGCTGTCCCAAGTGCCACTTTCCCATGCTGGAGGGTCTGGCTCACACGATCAGTACCCGCGGGCAGAACGGAGCGGTGTATGTTTCCGATTTTGCCCGGGAGGCACACCAGCCGCTGCCGGCCATCAGCCGCAGCCTGCGCCAGCTGGAACAGGACGGCCTTGTTCTGCGCGAAGCGGACCCGGCTGACCGGCGCAAAACGCTGGTGCGCATCACGCCGGAGGGCTACGCCGCCTGTGCCCGGTGTGAGGATGCCCTCAGCGATTATTTTGCCTGCGTGATGGCCCGGCTGACACCGGAGCAGGTGCAGCAGATGAATACTTTGCGCGGCGCACTGATGGATGCCATTCTTGCGGAAAACGCTTCCCGTGAAGCAAAAAACAACGAAGGGAGAACCGAACTATGACGAAAATTTTCAAGCAGCTGGCCCGGCACTGGGCCGTCTGTCTTGTGGTGTTCGCGCTGCTGTTCGTGCAGGCGTACTGCGATCTTTCGCTGCCGGACTACACCAGCAGGATCGTGGACACCGGCATCCAGCAGGGCGGCATTGAAAGCCCCCTGCCGGAAACGATACGCCAGAGCACGCTGGACGCCCTCACGCTTTTGATGAGCGAAGAGGACGCCGATGCGCTCCAGAACGCCTACGGGTATTATCTTCAGGACGACGGCGTGCTGAAGCTGCGCACCGACCTGACCGATGACGAGCGCAACGCGCTGGAGGATGCCGTCACCACGCCGGACATCGTGCTGTATATGGCCGCCGCGCAGGCAGCGAACGCCCCCGCCGGGCAGGACACCATGGGCATGACCGGCCTTGCTGACATGCAGGCGGCATCCTCTGAGAGCACCACCACGGATAGCGAGACCGTCACCCCCACTGCCGAAGATCTGGACACCGTATGCGCCCAGTTTGCCGCTATGAGCCAGATGCCCGGCTTCACCCGCGAAGCTGTCCAGCAGCAGCTGACCGGTGCTTTTGCCAGTCTGGATGATACCCTGATGGAGAACCTCAAAAGCCAGTCCATGCTGCTGGTGCAGCTGGAATACGAGGCACAGGGCATTGCCCACGATGTGCAGATGCGCTACCTTTACCGCGTAGGCGGCCAGATGCTGGGCCTGACTTTGCTGATGGTGGCTGTGTCCATTGCGGTGGGCTTCCTCGCCTCCCGTGTGTCCGCCGCCATTGGCCGCGACCTGCGCCGTGAGACCTTTGCCAGCGTCATCGGGTTCTCCAATTCAGAGATTGAGAATTTTTCCACCGCATCTCTCATCACCCGCACCACCAACGACATCCAGCAGGTGCAGTTCGTCTGCGTCATGCTGCTGCGCATGGTGGCCTATGCGCCCATTCTGGGCATTGGCGGCGTGCTGCATGTGCTGAACAGCAGCACCGGCCTTTCCTGGATCATCGTGCTGGATGTGGCCGTTCTGCTGTTGCTCATCTTCTTCCTGATGAGTGTGGCCATGCCCAAGTTCAAGATCATGCAGAAGCTGGTGGACCGGTTGAACCTCGTCAGCCGCGAGATTCTGACCGGCATCATGCCGGTGCGCGCCTTCAGCCGTGAAAAGTTTGAGGAGGAGCGCTTCGACAAGGCCAACAAAGACCTGATGAGCACCCAGCTGTTCACCAACCGTGCCATGGTTGCCATGATGCCCTTTATGACCCTCATCATGAACGGCACCAGCCTGCTGATCGTCTGGTTCGGCGGCAAGGCCATGGACAACGGCACCATGCAGGTGGGCGAGATGATCGCATTCATCACCTACACCATGCAGATCGTCATGTCCTTCCTGATGCTGGCCATGGTGGCCGTCATGCTGCCCCGCGCCGGTGTGGCTGCGGAGCGCATCGACGAGGTGATCCGCACCAAGGCCACCATCAACGACCCGGACGAAGCTGCTGCAAAGCCCACGCAGGAGCACGAAAACTGGCAGGGTGAGGTAGAGTTCCACGATGTGAGCTTCCGCTTCCCAGGTGCGGACAGCGATGCGCTGGAGCACATCAGCTTTACCGCAAAGCCCGGCGAGACCACCGCCATCATCGGCTCCACCGGCTGTGGCAAATCCACCCTGCTCAACCTCATCCCCCGCTTTTATGATGTCACCGGCGGCAGCGTGACCGTGGATGGCATCGATGTGCGCAATATGCCGCAGGCACAGCTGCACGACCTGCTGGGCTATGTGCCCCAGAAGGGCGTGCTGTTCAGCGGCACCATCGACTCGAACCTGAAGTTCGGCGGGGAGCACATCACCGATGCCGATGTGAAAAAGGCTGCTGCCATTGCGCAGGCCACCGAGTTCATCGACGCAAAGCCCGAGGGCTACCAAAGCCCCATTGCACAGGGCGGCTCCAATGTGTCCGGCGGCCAGAAGCAGCGCCTTTCCATTGCACGTGCCATTGCCAAGGACCCCAAAATTTATCTGTTCGACGACAGCTTTTCCGCCCTCGACTTTAAGACCGATGTTGCCCTGCGCCGTGCACTGAAAGCCCAGACCGATAACGCTACCGTTATCATTGTGGCACAGCGCATCTCCACTGTGCTACACGCAAACCAGATCCTGGTGCTGGACGAAGGCCGTCTGGTGGGTAAGGGCACCCATGCCCAGCTGATGGCTTCCTGCCCGGAGTATCAGGAGATCGCCCGCAGCCAGCTGAGCCAGAAGGAGCTGGACCTCGAATCTCTGAATACCGAAAAGGAGGGTGAGTGATATGCCAAGACCCGGACGCATGACGACCGAACGCGCCAAGGACTTCAAGGGCACCCTGCTGCAGCTTGTGCGCACCCTTGGCCGCTACCGCCTTTCGCTCGTTACCGCCATTGTATTTGCCATTCTTTCTACCATCTTCAACATTGCAGGCCCCAAGGTGCTGGCAAAGGCCACCACGGCTCTTGCCACCGGCTGGATCGCCAAGCTGCGCGGCACCGGCAGCATCGACTTTGTGTATATCGGCCGAATCCTGCTGTTTTTGCTGGGCATGTACCTGCTGAGCAGTGCCTTCAGCTTTATTCAGGGCTGGCTCATGACCGGCCTTTCCCAGAAAGTCTGCTACGACTTCCGCAAGCAGATCAGCAAAAAGATCAACCGCCTGCCCCTTGCCTACTTTGAAAAGCGCACCGTGGGCGAGGTGCTGTCCCGCATCACCAACGATGTGGACACGCTGGGCCAGAGCCTGAACCAGAGCATCACCCAGCTCATCACCAGTGTGACCACCATGATCGGCGTGCTGGTCATGATGCTGTCCATCAGCCCGAAGATGACCCTGATCGCCCTGCTGATCCTGCCGGTCTCGCTGGTGCTGGTGCTCATCGTGGTCAAGTTCAGCCAGAAATACTTCAAGGCACAGCAGGCCATTCTGGGCGTTGTGAACGGTCAGGTGGAAGAAGTCTACTCCGGCCACAACGTGGTCAAAGCCTTCAACCGTGAGGCCGTGGTGCTGAACGACTTCAACGCCGCCAACGATAAGCTGTACGAATCCGCATGGAAGAGCCAGTTTCTCTCCGGCCTGATGATGCCCATTATGAACTTTGTAGGCAATCTGGGCTACGTGGCAGTGGCCATCGTGGGCAGCATTTTTGCGGCAAACGGCACCATTACCATCGGTGACATTCAGGCCTTCATCCAGTACGTCAAGAACTTCACCCAGCCCATCCAGCAGCTTTCTCAGGTGTCCAACATGCTGCAGAGCATGGCCGCTGCCGCTGAGCGGGTGTTCGAGTTTCTGAACGAGCCGGAGGAGGATCAGCAGGCAGACCCGGCCCGCCGGGCCGACCCCGGCTGCATCAACGGTCAGGTGACATTCCGTCATGTCCGCTTCGGCTACACCCCGGACAAGACCGTTATCCACAATTTCAGCTGTGAGGTCAAGCCCGGCCAGAAGGTGGCTATCGTCGGCCCTACCGGCGCGGGCAAAACTACCATGGTCAAGCTGCTCATGCGCTTCTATGATGTGGATTCCGGTTCCATCACCCTGAATGGCCACGATGTGCGTGACTTTGACCGCAGCGCTCTGCGCGAGGGCTTCGGCATGGTGCTGCAGGACACATGGCTGTTCAAGGGCACCATCATGGAGAACATCCGCTATGGCCGTCTGGATGCTACCGACGAAGAAGTGATCGCCGCCGCCAAGGCTGCCAACGCCGACCACTTCATCCGCACCCTGCCCGGCGGCTACCAGATGGAGCTGAACGAGGACGCTTCCAACGTGAGTCAGGGCCAGAAGCAGCTGCTCACCATCGCCCGCACCATTCTGGCAGATAACCGCATCCTGATTTTGGACGAGGCCACCAGCAGCGTGGATACCCGTACCGAGCAGCGCATCCAGACCGCCATGGACCGCCTGATGGAGGGCCGCACCAGCTTTGTGATCGCACACCGTCTTTCCACCATCCGGGATGCCGACCTCATCCTTGTGATGCGTGACGGCGACATTGTGGAGCAGGGCACCCACGACCAGCTGATCGAGGCAGGCGGCTTCTACGCCGACCTGTACAACAGCCAGTTCGAGGACGTGGTGGAGTAAAGAACTTTTCCCTTTTTGAATGATTCCCTTATCAACACCGCCCGGCAGTTCTCCGAACTGAGAACCGCCGGGCGGTGTTTCTTTTTTATTCCTGAATCGCTTCCAGCTTCAGGCCGAACAGCTTTTCCGAGAGGGACGGCAGCAGCTGCTGTAACGCGCGGGCATAGGCCATTACCACCGGATCTTCGCGTTTTTTCCCCAGCACGATGCCAAAGCGGTGTCCCCTGTCCCAGTCCAGCACCCGCACAAAGCTGAGGTCGGGTCTGCGATAGTAGACCGCCGGGACCATCTTGAGCGCCGGGTCCCCATAAGGCGCACTGCGGATGCCGCCCACCGGCGTAAACTCCACCCCGCGTTCCATCCCCTCCTGCAGCAGACTTGTCTCGTAGACAGTCTGGTACATCTCCTTGATGGGCAGCCAGCGGTATTGCAGCGCCTGCTCCAAGGTCAGCCTGCCCACCGGCATATCGGCAGGCGGGTGGATGGGGATGCAAAGCTCCGGCACATAGAACAGCGGCACAAAGGTAAGCCCCTGCGCGTAGAACTCTGCGCTTTCCAGCTGAAAGGAAAGATCCGCGTCCCCTTTTTTCAGACTGCGCCAGACCTCGCTGCGACTGGCGCACTGCATCATAATAGACGTGTATTGCAGACACAGCTCGTTCGTCAGAGAAAACAGGTCGTACCCGAACATCCGCATGGCCTCATGGCTCCATGCAATGACCAGATGCCGTTCCGGCGGATTTTCCTGTTGCTGTACCGCACGGGCATGGCGCACTGCCTCCTGATACAGGGCCGTCAACTGCTTTGCCTTGGGGTAAAAGTCCCGGCCTGCCGGGGTAAGGATCACCCGACGCGGCACATGCTGAAACAGTTCAAATTGCAGCTGTCCTTCCAATGTGCGGATCTGCTGCGAAAGCGCCGACTGCGAAAGATACAGCGCCTCTGCCGCTGCCGAAAAGCTGTCCATCTCTACGATCTTCACAAATCCTTCCAGTGCACTCTGGTTCATCTGTGCGTCCTCACTTTCTCACATTAGGGTTTGCTAAATTATAATATAACAAATTTGAATTGTAAAGTGTGCCGCTCTACGATACAATTGTTAAAGATTCAGCAAAGTGGTTTTTACCTTGCTGCGTGATGAGAAGAAAACAAGAAGAGAAAAGAGAAAGAGAGCGTACCTATGAATAAGATTTCCCGCAAGGGCTTTCTGAAGATCGCTGCTGCCGCCGCCATGAGCGGTGTCACTGCCGGCGCACTGGCTGCCTGCAATTCCGCCTCCAGCTCCACTGCCTCCGGTGCTGCCGGTCAGTACATCCCCGGCACCTACGAGGGCACCGCCGAGGGCATCTCCTCCACCGTCAAGGTCACCATGACCTTCTCCGACAGCGCTGTCACCGATGTGGTGGTGGACACCTCCGGCGAGACCGCTTCCTTCGGCGCTGCCGCTGCCGATGAGCTGCGTGAGCAGCTGCTTTCTGCCGGTTCTGCCGAGATTGACGGCGTTTCCGGCTCTACCATCACCTCCGATGCTGTGATGAAAGCTGCCAAGAGCTGCTACGCACAGGCAAAGGGTGAGGCTGTGGTGTCCAGCGTGCAGCTGCCCACAGGCGACGCAAACGACTGGCTGGGCAAAGAGCCTGAGATCGATGAGGCTGCCATCACCGAGACCGTAGACACCGACATTCTCATTGTGGGTGCAGGCAACGGCGGTATGTTTGCTGCCGCCTATGCTGCCAAGAATGGCTTGAACTTCCGTGTCATTGAGCAGAATGCCAACGTACAGGACACCCGCCACTGGGTGGGTGCTGTGGACGGCTTTGGTGCACAGGAGCAGGGCATCCAGATGGACCGCGCCAAGCTGCTGAGCGAGATCTCCCGCTACGCCTCCGGCAAGTGCGACCAGCGCGTTGTCAAGACCTGGATCAACGAGTCCGCCGAGATGATCGGTTTTGTACGCGAGATCATGACCGAGAAGTACGGTGTGAACATGATCTACACCTATGGTGACGAGGCCAAGTGGCCCGCAGAGAACGCCGAGCATAACACCGATTTCATGTACCCTGAGATCGAGTACACCTACGACCGCAGCAGCGGTGTTGCCCGCAACGAGCTGCTGCTGCAGTACATTCAGGAGCTGGGCTACGATGTAGACTTCAAGACCAGCCTTGCCAAGCTGGAAAAGAACAGCGAGGGCCGCATTACCGGCATCATCGCCCAGAGCACCGAAGATGACCACTTTATCCGCTACAACGCCAACAAGGGCGTGCTGCTGGCCTGCGGCGGTTTCCCCGGCAACCCCTACATGATGGAGCAGCTGGACCCGCTGGGCACCAGCGTGACCACCGCCTGCTCCTACTCCCCCGCCGACAAGGGCTACGGCATCCGCGCTGCTGTGTGGGCCGGTGCCAATCTGGACAAGGAAGCCGCTCCCATGCTGTTTGACCGCGGCGTTGTTGCCCCCGGCGTGGATGGCGGCTATGTGGACAGCGACACCGCCTTTGGCGGCAAGGCCTTCCCCGGCAAGATCCGCCAGTACAACCCCGGTACCCAGCCCTTCCTGAAGGTGAACCGCAACGGCGAACGCTTTGCCAACGAGAGCTGCCCCTACAACGATATCGTCTACGCTGCTGCCCACCAGCCGGGCCGCGTCTACGCACAGATCTGCGATGCCAACATTCTGGAGGACGCAAAACGTTTCCACACCATCGGCTGCTCTGCCCAGACCCGCAACGGCGGCGAGAAGTACATTCAGGGTAAGATGGACGAGGCTATTGAGGCCGGAGCATTGTTCAAGTGCGATACGCTGGACGAGCTGGCTGACAAGATGGGCTTTACCGGTGCTGCCAAGGACACCTTCCTTGCTACCGTGGAACGTTACAATGAGCTGTACGATAAGCAGAACGATGAGGATTTCGGCAAGCCCGCTTACCGCCTGAGTGCCATCCGCACTGCGCCCTTCTATGGCTGCTGGCTGGGTGCCTCTCTGCTGACCACCGAGCAGGGCATTGCCATCAACGAAAAGGGTCAGGCGCTGGACAACAACAACCAGCCCATGGAGGGCCTGTATATCACCGGTGATATGTCCGGCAGCTTCTTTGCCAACAACTACCCCTGCCTGATGGCCGGTGTAGCCATGGGCCGCACCCTGACCTTCGCCATGAAGGCCGTCAAGCAGATGGCGGGTCTGGATAACGCCTGATCCAGCGCGGTTTTCCGGCACAACTTAAGCGTTTTTCCATTTCTTCTTTCTTCATGAAGAGAGGCGGTCCCTGTTTGGGGCCGCCTCTCTTTGCTATTTTTTCGCCACGTGCCCCCTACACAAATCCCCACGATTGTGATATGATAAAGCTGAACAGCCGGTTTGTGCCAGACAACCGGCAAAATCGAGGTGTTTGTACAAATGTCTGATCTCCTTGAAACTCTGCAGAAGGAAGGGGTAGACCCCGCTCTGCTGGAAGCAGTCCAGCAGTACCGCGCTGCCCATGCCCTGCCGGACGCACTGCAACCACGCATTCCCTCCCCTGCCTTTACTTATTATGGAAAGGATGTGTGGGAGCAGGCGCTGGCGGCGCTGCTCTGCGGCGAAAATCTGCTGCTGGCAGGCGGAAAAGCCACCGGCAAAAACGTGCTGGCCGAGAACCTTGCCGCCGCCTTTGGCCGTCCTGCGTGGGACATCTCCTTCCATGTGAACATGGATGCAGCATCCCTCATCGGTATGGACACTTTTGCGGACGGTCAGGTGGTGTTCCGGCCCGGCCCGGTATACCGCTGCGCCCAGTGCGGCGGCTTTGGTGTGCTGGATGAGATCAACATGGCCAAAAACGAAGCGCTGGCCGTGCTGCACGCGGTGCTGGACTTCCGCCGCGCCATCGATGTGCCCGGCTACGACCGCATCCCGCTGGCGGAGGAGACCCGCTTTATTGCCACCATGAACTACGGTTATGCCGGCACCCGTGAGCTGAACGAGGCCCTCACCTCCCGTTTCGTGGTCATCCAGATGCCCACCATTACGCAGGACGATCTGGAAAAGCTGCTGCGTACGCAGTTCCCCGATCTTGCTTCCAAGTATGTGCGCCAGTTTGCACTGTTGTTCCTTGACCTGCAGAAAAAGTGCGACAGTGCGGAAATTTCCACCAAGGCGCTGGATCTGCGCGGTATGCTGGATGCCCTGCGGCTGATCCGGCGCGGCATCCCGGCAGGCGCGGCACTGGATATGGGCATCACCAACAAGGCCTTTGACTCCTACGAGCAGGGCCTGATCCGTGATGTGATCGCAGCGCGCATTCCGGCCAAGCTGGATGCCGCCAAGCTCTTTGGCTGATGGATGCCCAGAGTTACACCGCGCAGGAGCGGCGTGCGGCCAATCAGGTCTGGGCTGCTGCAGGAGCCTATGGCTTTGAGCCGCTGTTTCTGGCCCGCTATACCGACGGCACCACCGATTTTTACATGAACACGGTCGTGGGCCTCATCCACAAATATTACGGTGATGCGCTGATTCGCAGCGTCTTTGACGCATGGGACGGTGATCTGCGGCAGACCATGCTGGACGACATGACATGGCTGTATCTGGAAAATGCAGCCTATCGGCTGGAGCTGCCCCGCCGCCCGGTTCTGGAAGCGCTGCGCCATGCCCATGCAGATTACTTTTTTGCGATTCAATACAAGCTCTCCCGTCAGGAGTGGATGGCAAAAAATCAGCTGGTGTACACCATGCAGGCTGCACGCTGGCGGCGTGTGCTGGGCCGTGCCGACCCGGTGATGACCCCTTACGAGTCCGGCCTTGCCGCCGCGCTGGCCCCGGAGCATGTGCCGGAGCCGGAACAGCTGAAAGCCGAAATTTTATCGATCTACGCAAAATTCAACCTGTTCGACGGCACTGTGCACCAGCGAGCAGCTTTGCATCTGCATCTGGACGGCCTGCTGGCAAAGCTTGCCACCAAAGCCATGCCCACCCAGATGATCAAGACGGACCGCGTGACCGTGGAACACTCAAGCTCCGTGGATGCTGTGGGCGGCGGGCTGGCGGTGGACAAGCGCCGGGCCCACATCACCCTGAAGCAGAATGCCGCGCAGGACAAGGCCTACATCGAAAGCTGCTTCGGCCGCTCTCTCTACCCGCCGGAACGGCTGCGCAAGGCTGAGCAGGAGCTTTGCGTGGGCGACCATCTGGGGTGCCATTTGTGGTTCAGTGCCGGTGTGCCCAGCCCGGAGCAGGCTCCCACACCGGAAGCAAAGCATCTGGCCGAACAGGCTGAGCTGCAGGCCGACCGCAACCGCGCTTATTACGCCAAAAATCGGGAACTGCACCGCAGTGTGGTGCTGCGGCTCACCGAGCAGATCCGCAACTGCATCCTTGTGCACCAGCAGCCCAACGCCCGTGTTGCCCGCAGTGGCAACCTGAACGCCTGGCGCATCTGGCGCGCACCACTTTTGAACGATGACCGGGTATTTTTATGCGCCGAGGAGGAAAACCAGCCCTCTTTTACGGTAGACCTTTTATTGGACGCATCCGCTTCCCGCCTGCACTGTCAGGAAGTGATCGCAGCTCAAGGGTCCATTTTGGCCCAGAGCCTTGCAGCCTGCGGTATCCCGGTGCGGGTGTCCAGCTTCAGCAGCCTGCGGGGCTACACCGTACTGCGGGTGCTCAAAGGCTTTGCAGACAAAAAACTGCAGAACATCAACCGATATTTTGCTTCCGGCTGGAACCGTGACGGCCTTGCTCTGCGGGCCGCAGGCGACCTTTTGCAATATGCGCCCGGCCCTGCACCGCGGCACCTGCTCATCGTGCTGACGGATGCTTCGCCCAATGACAGCCGCCGCATCCCGCCCAGTGCAGAAAACCCGCTGGGCTGCGGTTACGAGGACGCTGCCGGTGTGGCTGACACTGCCGCGCAGGTGCGTGCGCTGCAGCGCATGGGCATCCGGGTGTCGGCTGTGTTCATGGGTGAGGACAGCTCTGCCGGTGCCGCTGCACAGATCTACGGCAAAAACATGGCCCGTATCCGCGGCATGGACCAACTGGCTCGCGCGGCCGGGCGGCTGATCCAAAACGAGATCCGTGAACTGGGCGATTGAACCATATTTTACCAGAACAGCCCACAGATGGGAGGCTTCGGCCTTGCCGTCTGTGGGCTGTTTTTGATGCATAACACAACTGATCCACTCTTGCAACAACCATGTTTCGGGTCACTGTTGCAGGATGCGCAGAAATATTTTGTTTTTCTGCAAACTTATAGTTGTTTTTTGTTGCAAAGTATGCTATACTATGTTCAGTCAATAAAACATTCCTGCGTAAGCCGCCTGCTGTGCACCGGGTCGTTTGGCGCAGTGCCCATCCGTTATACAACGAACTGCTGTGTTATAGTTTCAGGAGGGAACCGATCATGGATGCCAACCGTTATTTTGATGCCATGCACAACGCTATGTTAGCTCAGCACCCCGGTGCGCAGCTGCTTTTAACGGTAAAGCTGCAGGACACCTGCGGCAACGATGCCTGCCTGGAGCTGAAGCAGCTGCCCGGTGAGAGCACTTCCATTCTGTGCTACTCCACCATGGGTCGCCGCTGCCTGAACTTCCAGCTGTTCCGCAAGGGCTGGCAGCTGTGCCACAACGCCGATGGCCAGCTGGTGGGCCGCTTTCCTTCCAGCGCCGACGGCCTGATCGACGAGACCGATTTCCGCGCCTACTGCCGTGAGGACAGGCTGGATATGCCCCGCACCCAACGCATCACTGCCGAGCTTCGTCAGTGCGCCGGTATCAATTATCAGGGCAGCATCCCGCAGAACGCCCGCACCGGTGCCGTTATTACCGTGGAGAGTTTTGTAGGGGCCGGTGCCCGCTGGACTTACTGGAGCCAGGATGTTCTGCCCAGCCTGCCGCTGGGTGCCATCCTCTACTGGCTGGCGGATCATCTGGCCGGTGCCGAACGCCGCACCCTGCAGGCCGACCCGCAGGCAGCCCGCCTTGCCGCCCAGTGGCTGGCCGGTGATACAGCCGTGTTCTTTCATCCGTCGGTGCCGATGACCGCCATGAATACGGTCTCTTCCGGCTCTGCACCCGCACGCCGCCGCACCACTGTGCCCGCTGCCCGCAACAAGAGCTGGCAAAGCATCATGGCCGTGATGGCAGGCATGTGAACGAAAAAGCAAGGAAAGACCGATCGTCTCTCCTTGCTTTTTCAGTATTATTCGAGGTACGGGTCCAGCAGGGCATCCACCGTTTTGTTCCGCTTGGGGTTCGGCTTTTTGATCACATGGCCGCGGCAGACCACCAGTTCCAGATGCTGCAGCGCACGCAGGTCTTCCAGCGGGTTGTGCTTTGTCACAATAAAATCTGCGCTCTTGCCCGGCTCAATGGAACCGGTCACGTCTCCTACTCCGGCCAGCTGAGCATTGCGCAGGGTGGCCGTGTAGAGGGCGAACTGGTTGCTTACACCGCAGTATTTGTGGAAGTAGCACAGCTCCCGCCAGAAATCATACTGGGTGATGTAGGGGCAGCCCACATCATTGCCTAATCCCACCGGGATGCCGTTGGCAAGGGCGGTCTTTGCGCTTTCCACCACGCCGTCAAACACGATCTTGCCGTTATACTGGTCCTTTTCCGATGCGCCGGAAACCGCCGTATCAAACAGTGCGTAGGGCAGCGCCGGGGAGATGGTGGTGCACACAAAGGCTCCCCGCTCCTTGTAAAGCCGGATGGTCTCATCATCCATCTTTGCTCCGTGCTCAATGGAATCCACGCCGTTTTCCAGCGCCACCTTTACGCCTTCTGGCGACTCGGTGTGTGCCGCCACGGTATAGCCCAGCTTGTGGGCCTCGTCGCAGACGGCTTTGACCATTTCCGGTTTCATCTTCAGCTCACCGGGGGTTCCCTTTTCGGTGGCATCCAGCACGCCGCCGGTGATCATCAGCTTGACAAGATCCACCTTCTGTCCGCTGGCCTTTTTGAGCTGAGCCAGTGCTTCGGTATTGTTATGGGCCGCAACTGCCACCGAGCCTGCCATATGTCCCCCGGGCACCGAAATTCCCTCGTTGGCAGCAAGGATGCGCGGTGCCAGCAGCTTGCCAGCTGCAGCATCATCACGGCAACGGGTGTCAAAATCTGCAATGCCGCCCACGGTGCGGATGGTAGTCACGCCACCCAGCAGTTCCAGCTTCGCGTAGCTGCATACCAGCCTGTAGGCCACCGCACGGGTCAGGCCATTGCTCAGAATTTTGCGCACCAGCGCAGCATTGTCCCGCGGCTTTGCGCTGGGCTTGCCGTTGCCTGCCAGATGCACATGCAGGTTGATCAGGCCCGGGCACAGATAGCCTCCGTGCAGATCGATCACCTCACAACCGTCCAGATCCACGCCCTCATCGACAATGGCAATGATCTTATCATCCTCGGTCAGCAGGATCTTGTGCTCTACCGGCTGCATCTGCTCGGTGCCATCCAGCAGGATCCCGTTCGTATAGGCACGCTTCATTGGGAACATCCTCTCTTTTTCAAGTTTTTTCGGACAGGAGTTGTTTTGTTCCAGTATAGCACGTTCCGGCAGATGGTGCAATGCAAAAACGGGCAGGAAAGGTTCAGCACTCTCCTGCCCGCTCGATGTTATTTATTTACTGTGCGGCTGCGCTGGAAGCTGCTTCGGAAGCAGCAGCCTCAGAAGATGCGGCTTCCGAAGAAGCAGCTTCGCTGGATGCGGCATCTGCGCCGCCGGTCACACCGCCCTCAACGACCAGCTCATCCTCATAGTCAAGGCCGTAGGTATCCACCAGAGTCTCCTCATAGTCCTTGTGGAAGAAGTTTTCTTCGCCCAGAGCCTTGATTTCCTCGTTCAGCCAATCCAGAACGGTGGTGTTGCCCTGGCTCACAGCGGGAGCAATGGTGTCCTGACTGCCCAGAGAGGGAATGCCGACCGTGTAGCCGGTGTTCTGCTTTGCAAATGCAATGACCTCGGTGTTATCGTTGGCCCATGCCACGCCGTTGCCGTTCTCCAGTGCATTCTTGGCCGTTGCATAGGAATCGTACTTCTGCAGCGGAATGTCGGGGTACTCCTTGGTCAGGTAGGTCTCGGCGGTGGTGCCGGAAATGACGATCATCTGGTCGTCAGCGTTCCAGTTGTCCAGAGTGGTGACAACGTTGCTGTCCGGAGAAATGACACCCAGAGCCACGTTCATATAAGGCAGCGCAAAGTCCACTTCCTCTGCGCGCTCCGGGGTCACGGTGAAGTTTGCCAGGATCACATCCACCTTGCCGGTCTGCAGATACTCGATACGGTTGGCAGCCTCGGTAGAAACAAAGTTGATCTCTACGCCCAGATCCTCGCCCAGACGGCGGGCAAAGTAGACATCATAGCCCTGATACTCGCCGTTCTCATCCACGTAGCCGAACGGGTTCTTGTCGGAGAAGACACCGATGTTGATGGTGCCGGACTCCTTGATCTGATCCAGCGTGCGGTAGACCACGCTGCTGCCGGATGCTGCGCTGCCAGATGCTGCAGTTGCGGTGGAAGCAGAAGAAGAGCCGCCGCATGCGGTCAGAACGGCAGCAGCGGATGCTGCGCCCAGACCCAGCAGGAAGGAACGACGAGAAATTTTAGACCGTTTCATAATGGATTCTCCTTTACAAAATCTTTCCCATTGGCTGCGGAACCCCCGCAGTCTTTATCTTGATCTGTGACTCATTTCACAGCATCAAACGTGAAGGTGCGCAGGAAGCGCTGCGCGCGCTCGGTCTTGGGCCGGTCAAAGAACTCGGCCGGTGCAGCTTCTTCCACGATCTTGCCGCCATCCAGAAAGATGACGCGGTTGGCAATGGCGCGGGCAAACTGCATTTCGTGGGTGACGATGATCATGGTCTTGCCCTGCTTGGCAAGGTCCAGCATAACGTCCAGCACCTCGCGCACCATTTCCGGATCAAGGGCAGCGGTCACTTCATCAAACAGAAGGATCTCCGGGTGCATACACAGTGCGCGCACGATGGCAACGCGCTGCTTCTGTCCGCCGGAAAGCTCACGCGGGTAGCTGTTTTTCTTGGCAAGCAGTCCCACGCGGTCCAGCAGAGCTTCGGCCTCCTGCTGCACTTCCGCTTTGGGGCGCTTCTGCACCTTGGTGGGTGCCAGAAGCACATTGTCCAGCACCGTCATGTGCGGGAACAGCTCGTAGCTCTGGAACACCATGCCGATGCGCTGGCGCAGCTGGGTCAGATTTTTACCGCCGTAGGCAACGGTCTCATTGCCCAGCCGCACCCGGCCGCTCTGGGTGGGCTCCAGGCCGTTCAGGCAGCGCAGCAGCGTGCTTTTGCCGCAGCCCGAAGGGCCGACTACCACGATGACCTCACCGGGCTTGACAGCAAAGCTGATATCATCCAGCACGGGGGTCTCGCCATAGGCCTTGATCAGATGTTCAACAGTCAAAATAGGTTCTGCCATGTACGGTCACTTCCATTTCTTTTCGAGATAGGATGCCAGCAGACTGATAGGCCAGCATACGAAGAAATATAACACGAAAACCGTGAGATAAATGCCAAACGCTGCGTTGGGGCTGGCGGTGCGGTTGGCCTCGATGATCTGCTGTGCTACCTTGATCACTTCCACGACACCGATCATCAGCACAAGGCTGGTGGTCTTGATCATGCGGGTAATCAGGTTGATGGACAGCGGGATCAGGCGGCGCACCGTCTGCGGAATGATGATGTACCAATAAGTCTGCGCCCGGCTCATGCCAAGGGCCTCGGCACTCTCATACTGGTGCTTCGGAATGGCGATCAGCGCACCGCGCACAAGGTCGCTCATTTCTGCGGTGCCCCACAGCACAAACACGATGATGGATGCCATCTCGCCGGAAAGGTTCCACCCAAAGGCACGGGTGGTGCCGAAGTAAACGAGGAACAGCAGCACCATCTGCGGCATGATGCGGACGAACTCCAGATAAAGCCGCAGAACCGCCTTGATAACGGGGTTGCGGGAGGTCATGAGCACGCCCAGCAGGATGCCCAGCGGCAGGCTGATGATCACCGAGACGGCACTGATCTTGAGTGCAACGCCAAGGCCGCCCAGCAGGCGGGCCATGTTTTTGCCCTTGAACAGGACATCAAGACCCAAATCCAGCATAGCGCAGCCTCCTTTCGATCAGGCTGCCCACAATGGACACCGGCAGCAGAATGATAAGGTAGAACACCACCAGCAGGAACAGACATTCGATGGTCTTGGAATACATGCCGATGAGATCCTTGGCCGTGAACATCAGGTCCATCAGGCTGATGGCGCTGAACACGCTGGTCTCCTTGAGCAGGAAGATCACATTTGCCATGAAAGCCGGCATACTGGTGGACATGGCCTGCGGCAGAATGATGTAGCGCATGGTCTGCCAGCGATCCATGCCAAGGCTGTAGGCGCTTTCCGTCTGAATTGGCTCAATGGCTTCCAGACCGCTGCGGAACGCTTCGGCCATGTAGCTGCCGCCCAGAAACGCCAGACCGGCAATGCCGCAGATCTCGGCATTGGTGCGGATTCCCACCTTGGGCAGGCCATAATAAATGAAGAACAGCTGCACCAGCAGCGGTGTGTTGCGGGACAGCTGGATGTAGACACCCACGATCTGCCGCAGAACGGGCACCTTGTCATACTGGATCACTGCGCAGGCAAGGCCAATGATGATGGCAAAAATGATGCCTGCAACGCCCAGCCGCACGGTAAGTACAGCGGCTTTCTGGTAGAGCGGCAAATATTGCTGGATCGCATTCCAGTCCATTGCCGGATTCCTCCCTTGTATCCTGATTTGCGGGTCAAAACAAAACGCCCGGAAGCTCCCTTTTCAAGTAAGCTCCCAGGCGATCAGCGACAGATCCTTCTGCGTGTTCCCACACAGAATATGCAGATATGCTCACACGGCATACCATACTGCAGGGCGGCCGGTCCGGGAAGCGTTTGCGGTACAACAACACATTGCGCAACAACACATCATAGCCGTTTCCTCCCTGAATGATCTCAATTTTCGGATTTGCTCGACCCGATGCACGTAGTTTACACCCCATTACCCATTATGTCAATATGATTATGGGGCTTCTTTCGATTCTTTGCTCATTCAGCCTAAAAACATATCATTCCATGTGCAATTTTTATTCATTTTTCAACTTGACCGTATGCGTCGTGCGGACAGCAAAAAGCCCTCCCGTCGGGGGAGGGCCGGGCCGGATTCAGTTTTTCCTGACCGCGATCAGCACGCGGATCTTGCTGCCTGCTGCGCGGCCGTCATTATCAAACCAGCCAATGAGGGTGTAGTCCTCGCCGTTCACCTGCGAAAGGGTGGTGGGATAGTAGGTACCCTTATACCACAGATACACCTGCATATCGTCGGCAGTCTCGTACTTCTTGCCGCCGCTCATCACCGAGGCCGCGCCCACCTTGTCGATCACGGCAGGCATCAGCTGCCGCATGGACTTGACCTTGCCGGAAGTGCTGATGCCCACAGCAATGCCGCCCGCCAGCACCGGGTACTTGGTGCTGGTCTTGTAGGTCGTCTGCTTGCCGTTCACGTAGCACACGTAATCTGCACCGCTTCCCAGATAGTTGAGCACAGTGCTCAGACCGCCGCTGGTGTTAGCTGCGCCCAACTTGAGCAGATAGCTTGCCAGCTTGTCGGTGCTGCCGGTCACGCTTTCCCACACACTGCTGCCGATGCTTCCGTCCACAAGGCCCCACAAAAGGTCGCCGGTGCTGGGCAGCACGATCTCGGCCACATCGCCTGCGATGGAAGCTGCATCGGTGCTGGAAGAGGTGCTTGTGGTGGTACCGGTCGTCGTGCCGGTGGATGTGGTGCTGCTGGAAGAGGTGACATTATTGATGAGGTTTTTCACGTCGTCCAGCACGCCGTAAGTCCACAGATCACCCGTGACATCGTTCAGGATCAGGCGATCGATCTGACCGTTCTCATTGGTGGTATAGTAGCGCACATCGGCATCCGAAAGTGTTACCCCCGATAGGCGGCTGGGACTTACCGTCCCAGCCACACCCTCCGAAGTCGTATCCAGAATTTCCACGCCGTCCGCAAGGGCTGTTTCGCCCAGAGCGGTACCGTCTGCATTGATCGTACCGGAAGTGCCCTTTTTACCAATGGCATCCACCTGCTCGCCGTCGGCGTTCACGGTGATTTTCACCATCCAGCCGGCCGGGTAGTTCAGGTCCTTGGCCACGCTCACTGTGCGGGTGATGCCGTCGGTGCACTTCACTTCCACCTTCTGCTGCACGTCCGCGCCGTTTTCTTCCACAAGGCTGCGGGTGGCCGTTTGCACTACGCCGTAGAACACTTCGTCTGCGGCATCACCGGTCAGCACGGCAACGGCTTCGTTGTTCATGCCCAGCAGCAGGGTGACTACCTGACCCACGCCGCCGCCGTTCAGGCTGGACAGCTGGGCTGCTGCCGAGGAGCTTGCAATGGTGTAGCTGGTGCCAGCCACGGTAACAGATGTGGGTGCGCTGGCGCTGGGCGACACCGCCGTGATGCGGCCTGCCGCCTTGCGGGTGTAGACCCACACGGTCTTTGCGCTGGCATTATAATAGTACACATCATAAGCGGACAGCTGGGCGTTGGTGCTCACGCTGTCGTTGCAGTAAACGGCCTCCGGCTCAAAGGGCAGGCTTTCGCCTTCCGATGCCACAAAGGGGCCTTCCAGATTGCTGAGCAGGATGGAAGAAACATCCACCTGACCATTTGTCACCGTAAAGCCAAGGGTGGTACCGTACACACTGCCGCTGGCCGTGTTTGCGGTGAGGGCGTTGTACAGCAGGATGGCTCCGTCTTCCATGGTCATGGCCTGACCCTGGGTGCGGCTCAGATTTGCACGCAGTCCGATGGCGTTTGCCTTGTTCAGCTGTGCTGCGGGGAAGCCGCCGGTCAGGGTCGTCATATCATAGCCCAGCAGGGTCAGAGCGGCGGTGCAGGCTTCTTCCAGCGTCACGGTCTGATCCGGGCGGAAGGAGCCATCGGTATAGCCGCTCATCCAGCCCTGCTGCACTGCAATGCGGATATAGGGCGCATAAGCGCTGCTGCCGTTCACATCAGTATACAGAGTGCCGATGCTGCCCTGCGTATTGGCGTTATCGTGGTAGGCAGAAAAGGCCACCAGCAGCTTTGCCAGCTGCCCACGGGTGAGCGGCGTGCTCAGCCCGGCAGCTTCCTCGGTGGAGAAAGCGCCCAGCGTTACCGCCGTCTGCACCGCCGTGTTGGAGCCAGCTGCCGATGCGGGCAGCACCAGCATGGACACGCCGATGCACACCGACAGCAGCAGTGCGAGGAATCGTTTTTTCATAGTTGCCTCCTTAATCGTAACGCAGCGCTTCGATGGGGTTGAGCCGTGCCGCGCGCTTTGCAGGCAGGTAGCCGAACAGCACGCCGATGCCCACCGAGATGCCAAAGGCCACGGCCACCGAGCTGAGAGACGGTGCCACGGTCATTTCCATATCGGACATGACCAGCGGCAGGATCTTGTTTGCCAGTGCCGAGAGCAGATAGCCAAGACCGATGCCCAGTATGCCGCCCAGCGCCGAGGTGGTGGCAGCTTCGGTGACGAACAGGCCCAGAATGACCCGTTCCTTGGCACCCAGCGCCTTGCGAATGCCGATCTCGCGGGTGCGCTCGGTGACGGACACCATCATGATGTTCATGATGCCGATGCCGCCCACCAGCAGCGAGATGGCCGCAATGGCTGTGAGGATAGTGACGACCATGTTCACCATGGAGGTCATCATATCCAGCATTTCGCTCATGCTGGTGACCATGTAGCCCTTATCGGAGCTGAGCAGCTCCTGCAGGCCGTCTTCCAGTGCGGTCTTCGCTTCGGAAATGTTGTCCTCACTGGTCACAGTGACGGCGTAGGAGCTGGCGGTGCTGGTTTGGGAAACACGCAGCGCCGTGGTGTAGGGCAGCAGAACGATATCATCGCTGCTGCCCTCCTGATCCGAGGTGTCTGTCACCTTGGCTTCCAGTACGCCCACAATGGTATACTTCTCCGCTCCGATTTTGATGGTCTGGCCCACGGCATTGCCGCCATAGGCCACACGGCTGATGTAATCGCCCACTACGCAGATCTTCTTGTTGTCAGTCAGATCCACGTAGTTGATGCCGCGCCCGATGCGGACGGTGCAGCCGTTCATTCCAAGATAGCTCTCGCTCACGCCCTTGACGCTGGTATTGCTGTAGCTGGTGGTACCCACCTTCACGGTCCCGTTGATGCTGGCCGTAGGCGACACCGCCTCGAACAGATCCGGGTGGGCATCCACGAGGCTGTAAACATCCTCCACTTTCACAGAGCGGGAACCGTAACCCATGACCTGCACGCTGATGATGTTGGTGCCGAGATCTGAAAAGCTGGACTGGATGCTCTGGGTCATGCCGTTGCCAAGGCCCACGATAACGATGACCGCCGTCACGCCGATGATAATGCCCAGCATGGTGAGGAAGGTGCGGAACTTATTGCTCCAGATGTTCTGGATGGCTTCACGGAAGGTCTCATAGATCATGACGCACTCCCCTCCTGTTCTGCCTTGGGTGCATAATTGGGCTGCACCACGGCTTCGGGTGCGTGGGCATCGCCGTCGTACACCACATGGCCGTCCTCCAGCCGGATGATGCGCTGGGCCTGCACGGCAATGGAGTTGTCGTGGGTGATAAGCACCACGGTGTTGCCCTGCCGGTGCAGCTCCTGCAGCATGCCCAGCACTTCACGGCCGGTGTGGCTGTCCAGTGCGCCGGTAGGCTCGTCGGCCAGAATGACAGCCGGACGGCCTGCCAGTGCCCGCGCGATGGAAACACGCTGCTGCTGACCGCCGGAAAGCTGGTTGGGCTTGTTCCGGAGCTTATCGCCAAGGCCCACCCGCTCCAGTGCGGCGGCGGCACGGCGGCGGCGCTCTCCGCGCGGCACTCCGGCATACACCAGCGGGACCCCCACGTTTTCGATCAGGCTGAGCTTGGGCAGCAGGTTGTACTGCTGAAAGATAAAGCCCAGCAGCTCGTTGCGGATCTCGGCCAGTTCGTCGCGGCTCATTCTGCCCACGTCACGGCCATTGAGTTTATAGGTGCCCGCCGTAGGCACATCCAGACAGCCGATGATGTTCATGCAGGTAGACTTGCCGGAACCGGACTGGCCCACGATGGCCACGAACTCGCCCTTGTTGATCTGCATGGAGATGTGGTCCGCAGCCTTTACAAGGGTATCGCCCATCTGGTAATACTTGCACACATTGTCAAATTCAATGAGGGCACTCATCAGAAGCCACCTCCCGGGCCTCCGCCGCCGGGGCCTCCGTTTCCTCTGCCGGGCCCGCCGCTGCCGCCCGGGCCCACCATGAATTCCATACTGTCGCTGGCGTTCTGCTTTTCAGCCGCGTCGGCATCGTAGGCGATGGTGTCGCCCTCCTGCAGGCCGCTGGCCACCTCAATGTAATCATCATCGCTGGTGCCGGTGGTGATCTTGACGTACACATAGCCGTCCGGTGCGGTCATATCCTGCACGGCATTGGCAGCACTGGGCGAATCCTTGGTGACCAGCACATAATTGCCGCGCACCACGGAACCGTTGGGAACGGCAAGGGCGTTGGACGCACTGCTCACCTCGATCTCGGCCGTGGCGTTCATGCCGGGCAGCAGGTCGCCGGTGTCATCGATGCGGATGGTCACCGGGTAGGTAGTGGTGCCGCCGGTGGTGGTTCCTGCAGCTGAAACACTGGTGACCACGCCGGTAAAGGTACGGTCAGAAATGGCATCTGCCGTAATGGTGACGGTCTGACCCTCCTTGATGGAGAGGATCTCCAGTTCGTCCACATTCAGCGTCATTTCCAGATAGCTCAGGTCGTAGATGGTGCACAGCGTCTCGCTGGCTGTAGTATCGGTGCCCACAGTGTCACCAGCCTTGACATTCTTCTGGATCACGGTGCCGCTGATGGGCGAGGTAATGGTGTAGTTTTCCATCTGCTTTTGGGTATCGCTCATGGAAAGCTGCGCGTTGAGCAGGCTATCGGCAGCGGACTGTACCTGCCTGCTCAGCTCGGTGCCGGAAAGCTGCACGATGGCCGTGTTGGCCTCAATGGCAGTGCCTTCCTTGACGCACACAGCAGCCACCGTGCCGCTGGTGGTGGCTGTGACGGTCTGCTGGTGCTGATAATCGAACCGGGCCGAAGCCAGCGCGCTGACACCGTTGATGGTGGCGGATGCGGCCTGTGCGGTGGTCAGGCTGCCATTATTCTTCACGGCAATGGTCACGGTGCGCACCAGCAGATTGCCGCTGCTGATGGTATCGGTGCCGGCCACGGCCTGCACCGTGCCGGAAAGGGTCTCAAAGGTACCGTTGAGTATGACCTCCGCAGCCTGACCCACGGCAAACCCCGAAGCATCCGCTGCCGGGAATTCCAGCGTGAGCAGCAGGCTGGAATCGTCCCGCACGGTGGCGATCTCCTGCCCGGCGGTCACGTAGTCACCGGCCTTGACTTTGATGGAAGCCACTGTGCCGCCAATGACGCTGCGGATGTACTGGGCATCGGCTGTATCGTCGTAGCTGCGCTGTGCCTGCTCCAGCGCAAGCTGGGCCTTTTCCACACTGGTGGCAACGTCTGAACTGTCGATGGTGTACAGCACGGTACCCTTCTCGATGGTATCGCCCACCTCAAAATCTGCGGTGAGCACAGTGCCCTTCACCAGCGACTTGACCGTATAGGTATTAGCTGCGGAAATGGTTCCGGAACCGCTGAAGGTGTTGGTGATGTCCCGCCGTTCCAGTGCGGCCTCCATGTACTGGGTGCTGGCCTGCACAGCCTTTTTGCTGTTTTTGGGCAGCAGCACCGCAGCGGCCACCGCCGCCACGCAGACCACCGCAGTGATCTTTTTCCAGTTGCGCTTCAAAAACTGTTTCGGGTCTTTTTTGCCCGGCTGCACCGCCGGGTTCTCAAAGTCCAGCAGTTCCTGCTGGGCATCCGGCTGCTGTGCCGGTTCGCTGTTTTTCTTTCGCAGCATCGTATCGCCCCTCCTGTATTGCATGCGGCGGGATCTTCTCCGCCAATATCTGGAAGTATACAGGATGATTCTTAGGATTTTGGGCAAAAAAGTCTTAAGATGACTTAAGAGAAGTCAACAATGTGTGAAAAAGCAGAGAAAGCCTCCCTCAGCGGGAAGCCTTCTCTGCTTTTTCATTCTTTGACGGTCTGGAACAGCAGTGTCATGCGGAAAATGCCTTCAGGCTGTTCAATACGACAGATGCCCTGCATCTTTTCCATCATTGTTTCAATGCTGGGCAGTCCCACCTTGGTGCTCTCCGAGGAGGCGGGCACCGGCAGGACGCGGTTCTCAAAGCACAGGCCCGCCCTGTCTTCTTCCTGCACAAAGCGCACAAGGATATCACTGCAGGGGTCGGCATACTTGACCAGATTCGAGGTGATGTTATCCAGAATGCGGCGCACGTACTGCCCGCTGACCGAGAGCAGCACGTCCTCCTCGCCCAGTTCCAGTGCGCAGGCAAACCCGCGCTGCTGCAGCGTTTCCACCATTTCCGTGAGTGGCTCTTCAAACACAGTGGAAAAATGTGCCGGCGGGTCCAGCACGGCCACCGTATCCCGCGTGACAAGGGCATATTCAAACAGGTTATCCGAAAGCTGCTTGATCTGCCGGGCCTTCGCGTCGATCTTGTTCAGGTAATTGTCGGCCTGTTCCGGTGTCTCGTACTTATGATACTGCAAGATCTCTGTATACAGCAGCAGAGTGGTCAGCGGCGTGCGCAGATCGTGCGACATCTCGGTGATGAGATTCTTTACCTTGGCAGCGGCCTGTGCTTCCTCTTCCTGCTGCTGGCGCAAAGTCACCCGCATGGAGTCCAGACAGGAGGCCAGCGTGGTGATCTCATCGCTGCCGCGGATGGTAATGGGGTGGTCGAGGTCGCCGCCCTCCATGGCCTGGATCTCCTCACTGAGCTGCACCACGTACCGCACGATCTTACGGCTGTTCAGAAGGAAAAAGCCCGGAAACCACCATAAAATGCACAGGGAAAGCAAAATTTCGCACCCGGTGCCGTAATAGGTATTGAAGCCGTTGTAGTAGAGCATCGCGCTCACCTCACCGTCTGCAAAGGTGAGCGTGTAGCAGGGCAGCCAATCGTAAACGCCGGTCTTATCCACCAGGACCCCCGGGTTCTGATCCGATGTGCCGTTCTGCGGCAAAAACGAGATTATCCCGTCTTTGGGTGCAAACGAAGAGTAGATCATCGTCTGGCCCCGGTAGAGTTCCAGCAGGGTATAACGCCGCTTATGGCTCCAATCCGTCAGTTCCTTTACATCCGTGCTGGCAAGATGATGTTCCGTCACATAGCTCTGCAGCTCCTGCACCTGTTTCTGGGTGGCATGCTGCTGCACCTCCGTGCGGCTGAACCAGAAGCGCAGTCCCTTGGCAAGCACCACCTGCGATACTGTCAGCAGCAGCACGCTTTCCAGCGCCGCCAGTGCGATCATGCCCATAAACTGCTTTGCAAGGCCGTTCTGCTTTTTCATAGACCGCCTTCCTCTCCGGAAACAAAGCGGTAGCCCTTGCCCCACACAGTGCAGATGCGGGTGGGCTTCTGCGGGTCGTCCTCCACCTTCATACGCAGGTTGCGGATATGCACCATCACTGTGCCGTTGGAAACATAGTAGTACGGCTCGTTCCACACCGTCTCATAAATGACCTGAATGGAAAAGATGCGCTGCGGGTTCTGCATGAGCAGCCGCAGAATTTTGTATTCCGTCTCGGTCAGATCCACTTCCCGCTCGTCCACCCACACACGGTTGCAGTCCAGTGCAAGGCGCACACCGTGCAGCTCCAGCGTGGTGTTGTGCGGCTTGTGATGCACCTGATCCTTGCCCTGATACACGCAGTACCGGCGCAGCAGCGCCTTGACCCGCGCGCTCAGCTCCGCAAAGGAGAACGGCTTTGCCAGATAGTCGTCGCCTCCCGCCGTCAGGCCCAGCAGCTTGTCCGACTCCTGCGATTTTGCGGTAAGGAACAAAATGGGCACCGCCGAGGTCTTGCGCAGCTCTTCGCACACGCGCAGACCGCTCATGCCCGGCATCATGATATCCAGAATGACCAGATCCACCTCCGGGTCGAACAGCTCCAATGCCCGCAGGCCGTTCTCTGCCTCCAGAATGTGGTAGCCCTCGCCTGCCAGCAGGATGCGCACACCGTCCCGGATATCCGGGTCGTCCTCCACGATCAGGATCGTCTGTTCTGCCATATTCACACTTCCCCCTTGTACTGTCATTCGATTTTAGTATACCAGCAGAACGTTTTAGTTTCTACAAAAGATTTCTTAGGAAAGTTTAAGAAACAGCCGGTTTTGCTTTCTGCTGCCATATGCTCCCCTCCTGTCTTTTCTTTTATAAATAAGTATAATGATCTCCCGGGAAAAGTGCAACCAAAAGGCACCGGCTTGTGCAAAAAAGCCGGTGCCTTGGGGCAGGAATATTTTACAGGTTCAGCAGCACATTGGCCCGGAAAACGTTGCCGCCCGTTTCCACCGTCAGATTGCCGTGATACCTGTGCACGGCAGTTTCGACGGAAACAAGGCCGATGCCCTGTCCGTCATGCTTGGTGGAGCGCAGAACGCCGCCCTGCTTTTTCAGCACGCCATCGTAGCGGTTCTCCACCATCAGGCCCATCATGGCCGGGCTGAGCATCCGGGCCAGCACCTTGATCTGCCGTTCTTCCGGCGGCAGCTTCTGGCTGGCATGGAGCGCATTTTCCAGCAGGTTGCCAAGAATGGTGCACAGGTCGGCCTCCGGCAGGGGCAGGAGCTTGGGCAGTTCCAGCTTCCATTCGATCTGGATGCCCTGTCTCCGAGCCTCGTAGTCGTAGTGGCCGGCAAGCGCATCCACCGCAGCGTTGGCGCACAGGGTGGGTCTGGCATCGCTGAGTTCGCTCTCGTACTGGCTCAGGTAGCTTTTCAGTTCATCCAGCTGCCCGGCCTCGGTCAGGCCGGAGATCACATGCAGGTGCTGGCGGAAATCGTGCCGCAGGTGGCGGGTCTGTTCCAGATAGCTGCGCAGCTCCATATAGCGGCGGGACTCCACGGCCAGCAGCTGGTTTTCGCGGTCCAGCTGGGAGCTGCGGGCATACTCCTTTGCCACGCGGTACATCTCGTACAGCAGCAGAAAGATGCCCAGCAGCGAGATGCTCACTGCCAGCACCGCGATGATGCGGATGCGGTTCATCAGGATGATGCCGATCTCCTTCGGCATACAGAACACCAGAAACGCCGCGTACAGTGCCGGCAGCGGCCATGCCGACTCCCAGAAGGCTTCTCCGTGGTACTCCTGCAGCAGCCACCGGCTCCAGCGCACTGCCGTAAAGCGGAAGATGGTGCTGAGTATCACCGCGAGGGTCAGGCAGATGACCGAGGTGCTGGGCAGAAACACCGGCTGTGCATTGTCCAGCTCAGCTTCCGCGTTCAGCACAACGGCAAGCAGGGTGCACACAGACATCATCACTGCCGACACCGAGAACAGAAACATGGTCTGGCTGATCGATACTTCCCGGTCGGTGCGCCAGCGCAGCAGCCAGAAGCTGATGATGAGCAGCGGGATGAGCAGGAAGTTCGTTTCTATGTCCAGCATGCAGCACACCGCTGCGCCAGCCAGACCCATCAGTGTGATCGCCGACGCACCGATGGCATAGGTTTTACGCGGTGCACGCAAGTGCTCCTGCAGCGAGGCAAGGCAGAGATATTCTGCCGGATACATCATTGCAAATTCCAGAAAAAAACGTCCAAACAATGCAAAATTCACAAGCGCTCTCCTTTCCAGATCAGAATTCCCGCTGCATCCCACGGAACTGGTACTGCGTAAATTGGGCGAGCAGGCTGTTTTTGTCCTTCTGCCGCACCGGCAGATGGGTCCCATCCAGCATTTCAATGCAGTCGCCCTCAAACCGCAGCACCTTGGACATGTTGATGATCACGCCGCGGTTGCACACCAGAAATTCCGGCTGGGTCTGAAGCTGTTCCTGCACCTGTGCAAAATTTGCCGTGGCCCGGCACTCGCCGTCATCCGTGACCACACGCACATAATGGTTCTGTGCCGTAGCATAGTAGATCTTGGTCAGCGGCAGCCGCACGATCTGCCGGGCAATGCGCACCTCCAGCTCTGGCTGCTGGCGGCACAGCACCCGCCGCAGCTCCCCTGCCAGCTGCTCAAACTTTTCTTCCTTATAAGGCTTGAGCAGATAATCGAATGGATGTACCGGAAAGGCATCCCACACGTACTCCGGCGAGGATGTCACAAACACGATCAGCAGGTCCGGGTCGGCCGCACGCAGCCGCCGCGCCGTCTCAATGCCATTGGTGCCCTCCATGCAGATGTCCAGAAACACTACCTGATACCCTTCGCGCCAGCCGGCCCGCAAAAATTCATCTCCGCTGGCAAAACAGCTGCAGGATATGTTCTCATTTTCAAATGCCTTTTTCAGCAGCTGTTCCAACCGTTCGGCATCCGGCTTGCGGTCTTCCACGATCGCCGTCCGCAGGTTCATCGCTGCACCCCCCGTTCCTTCTGCTTCCCTATTTTTTATTCTATTATAGCACAAGTTCCGCCTTCCGTGGTCTGCCATTCGCGCACAAAACAGCCCGTTTCGCGCAGGCTGCGGCAGTGGGCAGAAATTTTTGTGTGTTTTCGTGGCTGCTATGATCGTAATACTGGCAAAGTGGTGGAACTGGAGAACGAAGTGACAGCTGTTCGCATTGACTTCGTTGCACAATATGGATATAATATAATTAGAATTTTACTATTATAGATCGTTCAGGAGCAGGAGGTGCTTTTATGAATATCCGTCCATCTGCAGCGATTCGTCAGAACTACAACGAAATCGCCGATTTGTGCAGAGAAACCGCCGAGCCGATTTTTCTCACCAAGAACGGCGAGGGTGACTTGGTCGTCATGGACATCGAAACCTACAACCGCCGTGAAAAAATGCTGAAGCTCCGTGAAGAGCTGCTTTCCGTGGAAGAGGACCGGATGCGTGGAAGCGAGGGCTATTCGATCGACGAGGTCACTTCCATGATGCGCAGTGCGGTCAAGGAGGCCACAGGGCATGGCACAGCAAAATAAATACCACGTGATCGTGTCAGCACGGGCTGCTCAGATGCTGGTGTCCCACGCCGCATTTCTGGCACATGTCAGCCCTGCGGCAGCAGAGCGGCTTACAGTCGAATTTGAAAAGGCTGCAAAGTCTTTGGAGCAGATGCCGCAGCGCTGCCCATGGCTCAAAGGTGAATACATTCCTAAAAATGCTTACCGATTCATCTTGTTTGAAAAACGCTATATGCTTATCTTCCAGATTGTAGATCATACGGTTTATGCGGATCATGTGGTAGATTGCAGACAGGATTACGGCTGGCTCATCCGATGATTATCAAAGGCGGTGACTTTCCCTTTTGTGGGAAGCTCCCGCCTTTTTCTGCGTCTGTATAAAAAGAAAAGCACCATACTTCCTACGAAGTACAGTGCTTTTTTGGTGGAGAATAGCGGGATCGAACCGCTGACCTCTTGCATGCCATGCAAGCGCTCTCCCAGCTGAGCTAATCCCCCAGATGTTCGTGCCGTGCCTGACGACGTGGTTTATTATATCAGCACATCCGGGAGTTGTCAACTGTTTTTTGAAAAATTCTGCAGCAGTTTGTCTGCCATCGGGAAATTGTTTTTGAATGGGTTATTCTCATTCCATCCCTGCGCCGTTTTCCCACAGCCTGCTAAGTTTTTTATGCAAACAAAAACCCCGCACAAAACAATTGCTTGTCTTGTGCGGGGCCTCTCTAGCTCTTTTACCTGACACAACAAACGCTATGTCAAATCAAACTATCTATCCTATTCAGGAAAGATTAGTTATTAGAGAGTGGGCAGAGTGCCTTTCTTAGTTTCCAGACCGATGGAGCCGCTGCCCAGGGTGTAGATAGCGGACAGGCCGCCCAGGATCTGCATGCCAGCATTCAGAGCGCCAACAGCAAAGCCCCAGTTGCCGCCGAAGGTGTTGTAGCCCTTGTTGTAAGCCTTATCCAGATTCTTAACAGAGAAGCCGATCACATCGCCGGGAACGTAGTTGCCATCGAACAGCTGGCCCAGAATGGAGCTGGTGTACGCATCCAGGAAAGAGTTGCCAACGATCTTGATCACGTTAGCGGAAACGTTCTGCCAGTTCTCAGTCTTCATAGCAGGAGCCAGGACATCAACCAGGCTACCACCAACAACGTAGGTCATCTCGTTTTCTGCAACAGCAGAGAAGTTTGCAGGCATCATCATAATGAATTTCTCCCTTCAAATTTAGAAAGATATTTGCAAGCCATTTGTTTGGCTTACGTCCCTTACTAGGATGGCAATAATATACCACACTTTCCAGAAATGTTCAAGTACTTTTTTGAAAAAAATGTGAAAAATGTGATAGACTGTGAAAATCCGGTCTCAAAATTCTTACAGAAGCCGCTTTTTTGCACACAGCGACATGGTTTTTTGCAGAATTGGAAGATACTGGAATTTGAAAGGGATCGTGTATGAAAACCGTGATCTATCTGGACGAACTGCTGCTGACGAACTTTCTGGCCGCAGCAGCGCTGCTTTTGGGCGCAGGGCTTTTGTGTGCGCGGCAGTGCAGCGGCCTGCGGCTGATGGCGGGCAGTGCGGCAGCGGCAGCGGCTTCGCTGGGCATTCTGCTGCCGGAGCTGCCCGAGCCTGCAGCTTTCCTTTATAAGGTGTTCACCTGCTGTGCTGCTGTAGCTGCGGCTTACGGTGTGCCGGGCCTGCGCAATTTTGTGCAGCTGTGTGTGTGGTATCTGCTGCTGAACCTGCTGCTGTGCGGAGCCGTGCTGCTGCCCGGAGTGCAAAGCGCAAATCTCTGCGTCTATCTGCCGCTGTCCCCGGGCCGGCTGCTGCTGTGCTGCGGTGCAGTGCTTGCCGTGCTGCGCGGTGTACTGTTCTGCTTTGGCCGTGCAGGCACCCGCTGCTTTGCCGCTGTGCTGGAGCTGGAAGGTGCAGCCCTCTCCGTACAGGCTTTCTGCGACACCGGCTTCTCAGTGCAGGACCCGCTGACCGGGCAGGCAGTGGTTCTGGTCTATTATCCTGCCGTGCGCAGTGCCCTGCCGCCGGAGCTGCGCACATTTTTGGATCGTTATTTTGCCTGCGGCACGGCACCGCCGCCGGAGCTGCGGGTGCGGCTGGTGCCCTGCACCACCATTGCCGGGCACTGCGTGCTGCCTGCCGTTCCGGCCAAGGCCCTGCGCACCAGCAAAGGCAGTGCAGCGGGCATTCTGGCCGCATTCTGCCGCCCGGAAGCACAACAGCCATGGACAGCTCTGCTGGGCAGCGAACTGGCCGTACAGCTGGGCATCCGCTGAGAAGCGTTTGATGCGATCGATACTTATAGATGTACAGGAGGGGTATTCATGTTTCATGTTCTGCACCGGTTCTGGCGTTGGCTCCTTGCACGGCTGGGCTATTGCGGCGGCGCACATTTTCTGGCGGGCGCGCCCAGCCTGCCCCCGCCCCTGACCCCGGAACAGGAAAAAGTCCTGCTGGCCCGTATGGCTGCAGGCGATGCCGCTGCCCGGGACGACCTGATCACCCACAACCTGCGGCTGGTGGTGTACCTTGCCAAAAAGTATGAAAGCAGCGGTGTGCCTGCCGAGGACATGATCAGCATTGGCACCATCGGGCTGATCAAGGCGGTGAACACCTTCACGCCGGAGCGCAGCATCAAGCTGGCCACCTACGCCAGCCGCTGCATCGGCAATGAAATTCTGATGTACTTACGCAAAAGCTCCAACCGCCGTCAGGAAGCCAGCATCGACGAACCGCTGAACGTGGATGGCGACGGCAACGAGCTGCTGCTTTCTGATATTCTGGGCAGTGATGAGAACCAGATCAGCCAGCGGCTGGAACAGGATGCGGAGCGTGCCGTGCTGCGCCGGGCCGTGGACAGCCTGTCCCCGCGGGAACGGCAGATCATGGAGCTGCGCTTTGGTCTGGCGGACGGCATTGAGCGCACCCAGAAGGAGGCCGCCGACGCACTGGGCATCAGCCAAAGCTACATTTCCCGGCTGGAAAAACGGATCATCCATACCTTAAAAGTACAATTGGAAAACGAATAACGGCTCCCAGTTTTTCCCGTGCATAGTGCTTTGCACGCAGGGCCATACTCCCGGTGAAGATCAAAACAGACCGGGGGCGTTTGGATGTACAACAAAGTGGAGCTGTGCGGCATGAACACTGCAAAGCTGCCTGTGCTGACCGAAGCCGAAAAGCGGGAACTGCTGGCCCGCGCCCACGCCGGTGATGCAGCAGCCCGGGAACAAATGGTGGAAGGCAACCTGCGGCTGGTGCTCAGCGTGGTGCAGCGGTTCGCCCAGCGCGGCGAAAATCTGGACGACCTGTTTCAGGTGGGGTGCATCGGCCTGATCAAGGCCATCGATAACTTTGATCCTGCCCAGCCGGTGCGCTTTTCCACCTACGGCGTGCCCATGATCATTGGGGAGATCCGGCGCTTTCTGCGGGACAACAACGCCCTGCGGGTGAGCCGCAGCCTGCGGGATACCGCCTACCGTGCCATGCAGAGCCGCGAAGCGCTGGAAAAGCAGCTGGGCCGCGAGCCGACCATGGACGAGATCGCACAGGCGGCGGGCCTTGCCCGGCGCGAAGTGGCCGCTGCGCTGGAATCGGTGATGGAGCCGATCAGTCTGGAAGAGCCGGTGTACACCGATGGCGGCGATGCGATGTATGTGATCGATCAGGTGCGGGACCCGGACGGCGAGGACAGCTGGATCAGCGGGCTGCAGTTCCGGCAGACCGTGGCCGGGCTGACCCCGCGGGAAAAGCGGATCATGGAGCTGCGCTACCTGCAGGGCAAGACCCAGATGGAGGTGGCGCAGGAGATCGGCATCAGTCAGGCACAGGTCAGCCGGTTGGAAAAAGGCGCACTGAGCCAGTTCCGCACCCGGGACTGAACCTAAAAAAGGCGGCACAGCTTCCGTTTTGTTCGGAAGTGTGCCGTCTTTTATCTGCGGCTGTATTTGCGCCGGGTGGCCGCACCGCCGCGCAGATGCCGCTCTGCCTTATTGCAGGCCAGAACCGCCCGCACCTGCCGGAACAGCTCCGGCTGCAGCGTCCGCAGCCGTACCGCAACATCCTTGTGCACGGTGGACTTGCTGCACCCGAACACCGCTGCCGCCGCACGCACTGTGGCCCGGTTGGCCGCGATATATTCGCCCAGCTGTACCGCCCTCTGTTCGGGGTCTCCCTTCATATCCAGACTCCTCCCATTGTGAACTTATAGTACAGCCTATGCACAGGCCGGGGCAGATATGTTCCGCCGGGGCTTGACTTTTGCGCCGGATGCGCTATACTTTTGCTTGGACATAAAAACAGGGGCGCCGAAAGGCTGAGATCCGCGTTTTGCGGAGTACCCTTTTACCAGACCGGACAATGCCGGCGTGGGAGTTTGCAGAACTGTCCGTTCTTTCACAAACCCCATGCGCCTGCTGAAAAGCGGGCGCATTTTGTTTTTGTGTACTATTGTTCTGAGAAGAGGAATCCCTATGACCAAAACCTATTCCAAGACCCGCATTCTGGTGGAGGGCGCACTGATGATCGCCCTGTCCACCGTTTTGAGCATGATCCAGATCCCGCTCATGCCCCACGGTGGTTCCATCACCCTGTTCAGCATGGTGCCCATTCTGGTAATGAGCTACCGCCACGGCGCAAAGTGGGGCATCATGACCGCTTTCGTCAACAGCCTGATCCAGCTTGTGCAGGGCCTTGGCAATCTGGCATACTGCCAGACCCTCACGGCACAGGTGGGCTGCGTGCTGCTGGACTACCTTCTGGCCTTCACGGTGCTTGGCTTTGCCTGCCTGATCGCAAAGCCGTTCCGCCGCCGCACCGTGGGTGTCGGTGTCAGCGCCTTTGTGGTGTGCCTGCTGCGCTTTTTGTGCAGCTTTCTGTCCGGTTACATCGTCTGGAAGGACTACGACTACGCGTTCAGCTGGATGACCGAGATCGGCTTTCCCGGCATCTCCAACATGAGCGTGGACGGTCTGTGCTGGCTGTACAGTGCCGTGTACAACGCCACCTACATGCTGCCGGAAGCCATCCTGACCACGGTCCTTGTGGTGATCCTGATCCGTGTCGCACCGCAGATCTTCGACCCGCAGAACGCAAGAGCGTAAGTTTTTTCGCAGTCATTTTTCCCGCCGGGGAGGGCATTTCCCCGGCGGGAATTTTTTTTGCAGAAAATCCCAAAAAGCTGTTGACAATCCGGCAAAGCGCTGGTATAATTATTCCTGTCGTCAGGCACGGCACAAACATCTGGGGGATTAGCTCAGCTGGGAGAGCGCTTGCATGGCATGCAAGAGGTCACCGGTTCGATCCCGGTATTCTCCACCAGAAGGAAAAACACCGCACGGAAACGTGCGGTATTTTTTGTTGTTACCGACCAAAGGAGAAACTATGAGCTACGCGATCGTATTCAGCAGTAAAACAGGCAACACAAAATTATTGGCAGACACGCTGCACGCCTGTCTGCCACAGGAAAACTGCTGCTATTTTGGCACCCCGGACCCTGCTGCCATGGAAGCGGACGACCTCTATGTGGGCTTCTGGACAGACAAGGGAAACGCTGACGAAAGCACTTTGGACTTTTTGAAGCAGCTGCACGGCAAAAGCATCTTCCTTTTTGGCACCGCCGGCTTTGGCGGCAGTGAGGAGTATTTCAACAAGATCCTGAAAAAGGTGGAGGGTTCGCTGGACAGGAGCAACACAGTCTTCGGCCGTTATATGTGTCAGGGCAAGATGCCGCTGTCGGTACGCCAGCGGTATGAGGGCATGAAAAAGCAGCCGATCCATCTGCCCAATCTGGATGCGCTGATCGAGAATTTTGACAACGCCCTTTCTCACCCGGATGCAGAAGATCTGGAACGGTTAAAGCAGGCGGTAAAATGATAAAAAGGCAGCGGTTTTCCTCAAACAGAGGAAGCCGTTGCCTTTTTTGCTTAGCGGATGATCCTACGCTCCTGCCTGCAGTTCCGCGGTTCTCATCCCACGCTTCTTTTATAAAAGAACAGGTACTGCTGCACGATGCCTGCTTCCGGCCCGAACTGCGGGAACGGGTCCTGTCCGGCAAACTCGTCCCGAATGAGCCGTTCGATCCAGACATCCACCGGCACACGGCCCACACGGCCATAGCCGAACAGACACACGCAGTTTGCCACCTTTTTGCCCACACCGTCCAGTTCCATCAAACGGGCAAAAAGTGCTTCATCGGGCAGGGAAGCCAGCTTTTTCAGGTCCAGTGTGCCCTCTGCCGCCTGCTGCGCCGCATGCAGCACGTAGCGGGTGCGGTAGCCAAGACCGCACTCCTGCAGCGCCTGCTCCCCGGCACAGCAGAGCGCTTCTGCTGTCGGGAACGTGTACACCGGCCCTTCGCTATCGCTGCCCAGCCGCTCGCCAAACCGCTCCGAAAGCAGCTCTACCGCCCTGCGGATAGCCGGGATGCTCTTTCGCTGCGAGATGATGAAGCTGACCAGCATCTCCCACTCATCCTGACGCAGCACCCGGATGCCCCGGCCATATTCCATGGCACGCTGCAGAAAGTCGTCCCGGCTGTCCAGCTTTCCGCGCAGGGCGGCATAGCTGCGGCCAAGGTCGAAGTAACCGTGCCAGAAGGTTTCCCATGCGCCCGGCTCACACCGCACCGTGTAGGTTCCGCTGCGCAGTGGTCTGAGGTAAAGCAGCTGTCTCCCGGAAACAAACCGATACCAGCCCTCCGCCTGCTTCCGGGGGCGAAAGCACTGGCCGCTTTCCAGAATTTTGTCCGGGTCGAAATCATCCCGGATCTGAACCGTTTTCTCTTCCAGCTCCATTGCCCCCATCACAGCTCCAGCTCCCGGTACACTTCGCCTTCCAGCGTTTTCCAAAGGAAAGTCTCCCCTTCCAGTGTCATATAGCTATGTGCGCTCCCCTCCTTCGGGATGCTCACAGAACCGGGGTTCAGGTAGAGATTGCCTTCGCCGAACTCTGTCCACGCCGGAATGTGGGTGTGGCCATGCAGCAGGACATCCCCCGGAGCCAGCGGCGGCAGTTTTTTCAGGTTGTGTACATGACCGTGGGTAGCGTAAACGAGCCGCCTGCCCACCGGCAGCACCGCATAGTCGGCCAGAATGGGAAAATCCAGCACCATCTGATCCACCTCAGCGTCACAGTTGCCCCGCACGCACAAAAGCGCCGGCTTCAGCCCGTTCAGGAGCGGGATGACCTCCTTCGGGGCATAGCCCTCCGGCAGGTCGTTGCGGGGGCCGTGATACAAAAGATCCCCCAGCAAAAGCAGCCGGTCTGCTCTCTCCCGCTCAAACGCTTTGATCATTTTTTTGCAATAAAACGCCGACCCGTGCAGGTCGGATGCGATCATCCATTTCATGGCAGGATTCTCCTTATTTTATAAAGTATCTATTTTTATTTTAGCCTCCCGGTGAAAAATGGTCAAGTCTATAAAAGTCATACTTTATCCGTTTGACCTCTTGACATCTGCCGGAAGCCGTGTTATCCTACAGTTAATAAAATTCGTGTGGATTTTTACAGCAGTATGCTACTTTTCGCCACACAATGACTTCAAAAAAGCCATTGTGTGGCTTTTTTGCGTCTGCGTTTGTTTTCGAGCAGTCTCGCCCTGACGATTCCGCGGCTGCAGTAATTCATTTCTTTTCTCTACAGGAGCAATGCAAACACTATGAACGAGACCTTTATGAAAGAAAAATCGGTGCTGCCGCTGCTGGTATCCATGGCACTGCCGAACGTTATCTCCATGCTGGTGAACAGCCTGTACAACATCGTGGACAGCCTGTTCGTGGCTCGTATCAGCGAGGATGCCATGACTGCCCTCAGTCTGGTGTATCCCATCCAGAACTTTGCCAACGCCATTGCCATTGGCTTTGGCATTGGCATCAATGCCATGATCGCACTGTACCTTGGCGCAGGCGACCACAAAAAGGCCGAGACTGCCGCCACCCACGGCATGGCGCTGAGCCTGATGCACGGCATTCTCATCACCATTGTCAGCATTGTCATCATGCCGGGCTTTTTGCGCCGGTTCACCAGCGACGCAGGCCTGATCGCATCCGGCATCACCTACTCCACCATCGTATTCCTGTTTGCCACCATCAACATGGCGGCACTGGCCTTTGAAAAGATGTTTCAGGCCGTGGGCCGCATGAAGGTGACTATGGCGGCGCTGATCTTCGGCTGTGTGTGCAACATCCTTCTGGACCCCATCCTGATCTTCGGCCTTGGCCCGGTGCCTGCCATGGGCATTGCAGGTGCGGCCCTTGCCACCGGCATCGGCCAGCTGCTGAGCCTGTGCGTTTACCTCTTCGTTTACGTCCGTACTGAGCTGCCTGTCCGACTGCGCCGCAGCTGCCTGCGCCCGGATGCCGCACTGGACGGCAGACTGTATGCCATCGGCGTGCCGGCCATCCTCAATCTGGCCCTGCCCTCTCTGCTGGTCACCTTCCTGAACGGCCTGCTGGCGGGCTTTTCTCAGAGCTACGTGGTGGTGCTGGGCATTTACTACAAGCTGCAGACCTTCCTGTATCTGCCCGCCAACGGCATCGTGCAGGGTATGCGCCCGCTCATTGGCTACAATTACGGTGCCAAGCAGCACGCCCGCGTGAAAAAGCTCTACGAACTCACCCTCATCATGAGTGCTGTCATCATGGCTGCGGGCACGGTCATCTGCCTGTTCGCTTCCCGCCCGCTGATGCAGCTGTTCACCTCCAACCCCGAAACCGTCGCCATCGGCCAGACTGCCCTGCGCATCATCTGTCTGGGCTTTGTGGTTTCTGCCGTATCCACCACCTCTTCCGGTGCACTGGAAGGCCTTGGCAAGGGCGCAGAATCGCTAGTCATCTCGCTGTGCCGCTACATCGTATTCATCATGCCGCTGGCCGCTGTGCTGTGCCATTTCCTTGGTGCCAACGGTGTGTGGCATGCATTCTGGATCACCGAAGTGCTGTCCGCCATCGTGGCTTACCCGGTGTACCGCAAGGCAGTTGGAAAGTGCTGAGCCTTCTTGAAAGCGCTGGACGGCGAAGGCCAAGTAAAATAAAATAGTTTCAAGCAGTTGAGGGAGAGTTTGCCAAAAGCCCTCCCTCTTTTTTGTGCATTTTATTTGACAGTGCGCAAAAACTGCGGTAAAATGAGGTGTTTATTTTCCGGCATTGCGGCTGGAAAATCGCAATTTAACAGAGGATGTGGGAAAAATATGATCGAGACGATCACGGCCGTCAATCAGGCGGTCAACCAATTCATCTGGGGCGTGCCCGCCATGGTGTGCATCATCGGCGTAGGCCTGCTCCTGAGCGTTCGCACGGGCTTTTTGCAGATCCGCAAATTTCCCTACGCCATCAAGACCACCATCGGACGCATGTTCCGCAAAAAGGATGCTTCCGATGGTGCCATGACCCCCTTTCAGGCGGTGTGCACCGCGCTGGCCGGCACCGTGGGCACCGGCAACATTGCCGGTGTGGCAGGCGCGATCGCCATTGGCGGACCGGGTGCCGTGTTCTGGATGTGGTGTTCTGCCCTGCTGGGCATGTGCACCAAGTTTGCCGAGGTCACGCTGGCGGTGCACTACCGTGAGCGCAGCGAGGCGGGCGAATGGGTAGGCGGCCCCATGTACTACATTAAAAACGGCCTGAGCAAGCATTGGCAGTTTCTTGCTGTGCTGTATTCCCTGTTTGGCGTGCTGACCGTGTTTGGCACCGGCAATGCCACACAGGTAAATACCATCGTTGCCGCTATCGATACCGCTCTGCTGGAGTACGGCGTGGTGGGCGGCGGTGCGCTTTCTACCCTGAACCTCGTGGTTGGCATCGCAGTGGCCATGCTGGTGGCCATGGTGCTGCTGGGCGGCATCAAGCGCATTGGCAGCGTGAGCGAAAAGCTGGTGCCCTTTATGGCTCTGTTCTACATCGTGCTGTCCGTGGGCGTTATGGTGCTGAACTTTGAGCGCCTGCCCTATGTGTTCGAGTCCATCATTGCGGGTGCGTTCAACCCGGCAGCGTTCACCGGCGGCACCATCGGCAGCCTGTTCGTCAGTATGCAGAAGGGTGTGTCCCGCGGCATTTTCTCCAACGAGGCCGGCCTTGGCACCGGTTCCATTGCCCACGCCTGCGCCGACACCAAAAAGCCGGTCAAGCAGGGCATGTTCGGCATCTTTGAAGTGTTTGCTGATACCATCGTCATCTGCACCCTGACTGCCATGGTCATTCTGTGCAGCGGCACCACCGTGAACTACGGCACCGCAGCCGGTGCAGAGCTGACCATCAGCGGCTTTACCACCACCTACGGCGGCTGGGCTTCCATCTTTACCGCCGTGGCCCTGTGCTGCTTTGCTTTTTCCACCATCATCGGCTGGGGCCTGTATGGTTCCCGGTTCCTGGTATTCCTGTGCCGCAGCGATAAGGTGGCAAAGCCCTTCTTTCTGGTCTACTCCTTTGTGTCCATTCTGGGCGCAACGATGGATCTGGGCCTGCTGTGGAGCATCGCCGACACCTTCAACGGCCTGATGAGCATTCCGAACCTGCTCGCGCTGCTGCTGCTTTCCGGCACAGTGGTCAGGCTGACCAAAGAATTTTTTGCATCGGAGGGCTGATTGCCCACAACAAAAAGAGGCTGTTGAACTTTCGGCTAAAACGATGTGCAACAGCCTCTTTTGTTATTCGGGCAGGTGTACCGGTACCCATGCCACACAGTGCACCCAGCAATCGCCGTCCTTGCGGGTATAGCAGAACACCTTGCGGAACAAGATATCCCCCGGCACAAGGTTCAGCTGCCGGGCGCGCTCCATTCTGGACACCGCCATTGGTCTGATCATTGCACTGCTGGTGAACTATTTCCTGCCGCGGGAGCGGGTGGTGCGCCTGTGGGAGGGCTTCAAAAAGCGTCTCGGCCTTTGCCGATAAAAAGCATCCAAAAAATACTGTACGAAACCCGGAACTTTTTCAGGGCCAAAACGGCTCCAAAAGGTTCCGGATCTTTGATTTTTCGCAATTTCCCTGCGCAGGCTGCTACCGCATTTTTTCAATCCCCTTATTCTGCCCGCGTCCGGCTCTTTTCAACCCGGACAGTTCATGTTACAATATACATTAGAAATAAAAAATGAATCGAGGGAATGAACCTTGGATTTTTATGGTACCATCGGCCCGGCCTGCGCACAGCCGGCGATCTTGCAGCACATGGTGGAAGCCGGCATGACCGGCATCCGCATGAATCTTTCCCACGGGCCGCTGGCGGCGCACACCGACTGGCTGGCCATGATCCGCGCAGCCGGCATCCGCCAGCTGCTGATCGACCTGCAGGGGCCGGAACTGCGCATCGGCACGCTGGCAGAGCCTGTTGCTCTGGTTGAGGGCAGCTCTGTACGCCTTGGCGCAGACGGCGTACCTTGCCCGGCAGCTCTGGTACAGGCGGCTGCGCCCGGACAGCAGCTTCTGCTGGACGACGGCAAGCTTCTGGTGCAGGTCACACAGGCATTGCCGGAAGCCCTTGTGTGCACCGTGGTGCGCGGCGGCACCCTGCAGAGCCGCAAAAGCATTGCTGCACTGGGCCTTGCGGTGCCCTCGCCTACCCTGACGGAGGAAGACCTGCAGAACCTGAAAATTGCAAAGCAGTGCGGTGTTACCGGTGTGATGCTGCCTTTTGTGCGCGGCAAAGCAGATATTCTGGCCCTGCGCCATGCGCTGGAAGAAGCCGGGGCTGCGGATATCCGTATCTTTGCCAAAATTGAAAACATGACCGGTGTGCGTGCCCTGCCGGAATTCATCCACCTTGTAGATGAGATTGTCATTGCCCGGGGCGACCTTGGCAATTCCATGCCGCTGTGGGAGCTGCCCCGCTGCCAGAAGCAGCTTTCCGCCGCCTGCCGGGCTGCCGGTGTGCCTTTTATGGTGGTGACCCAGATGCTGGACAGCATGTGCACCCGCGCCGTGCCCACCCGGGCCGAGGTGAGCGACATCTACAACGCCGTATTGGACGGTGCCGCCAGCGTCATGCTGACCGGCGAGACTGCTGCCGGACAGTACCCGATGCAGGCCATGGAATATCTGGTGCGCACAGCGCAGACAGCCCTTGCCTGACCTTTGCGGAGTTTTTGCGCAAAAGGGATGGCGCATTGTGTCAGAATACGGTATAATAGACGTAAATATTTCTTGTTCAGAAAGGTTTTTTGCTATGGGAATCGTTGTGCTCGGTGCTGTTTTTGTGGATATCAAAGGCTATCCCCTTTCCGCCTATATTCCGGGCGGGCGCAATGCCGGCCGCATTGAGCAGGTACACGGCGGAGTGAGCCGCAACGTGGTGGAGGATATCGCCAATGTAGAGCTGCGCCCTACCTTTGTCAGTCTGGTGGACGACACCGGCATGGGACAGGATGTGATCAACAAGCTGGAGAACCACAAGGTGAACACCAAGTACATCCAGCGCGTGCCGGACGGTATGGGCACTTGGCTGGCCATCTTTGACAACGACGGCGATGTGCATGCAGCCATTTCCAAGCGGCCGGACACCACTCCCCTCACCGGCCTTTTAAAGGAAAAGGGCGACGAGATCTTTGCCGACTGCGATGCCATTGCGCTGGAGCTGGATCTGGAAAAAGATACTGTAAAACAGGTGCTGCACTACGCCAAAAAGTACAACAAAAAGGTTTTTGCGGCCATTTCCAACATGAGTATTGCCATGGAGCGCCGGGATTTCTTGCAGCAGATCGATTGCTTTGTGTGCAACCAGCAGGAAGCCGGGCTGCTGTTCTCCGATGATTACGGTCATCTGGCTCCGGACGAAATGTGCAGGGTTCTGGCCGTCAATGTGCACAGCGCCAACATTCCCAGTATGGTGATCACCATGGGCGGTCAGGGTGCCGTATATGCCCGCGCCAACGGCGAGTGCGGCGTGGTGCCTGCCAAGAAGGTGGATGTGATCGACACCACCGGCGCAGGCGATGCCTTCTTTGCCGGCACCACCATCGGCCTGACCTATGGCAAAACGCTGGCCGAGTCCTGCGAGATCGGCAGCCGACTGGCCGCATCGGTCATCTGCATCACCGAGAACGTCTGCCCCCGCTTCCGCCCGCTGGAATTCGGGCTGAACATTCCGGTGGTGGATTAAAGTAATATCAGAAAGCCGGGCAGACTGCGGTCTGCCCGGCTTTCTTTTTAGGATTCGGGGAAGAGGTTTATATCATGCTTCCAGCACCTTTTTGCCAGTAACTGGATCAGGGATATCAAGCAACGCCAGAATGATGGCCATGCGGATATACACGCCATTGTGCACTTGATCAAAGTAGGCGGCACGCGGGTCGTCATCCACATCCTTTTTGATCTCGTCGATGCGGGGCAGCGGATGCAGCACCGGCATATCCTGCGGTGCCTTCTGCAGCAGCGCTTCGTCCAGCTGGTAGCAGCCTTTCAGGCGCAGGTATTCTTCCTCGTTGAAAAAGCGCTCCTGCTGGATACGAGTCATGTACAGCACATCCAGATGCGGCAGCTCAGCTTCAAGGTCAGCCGTTTCCTTATAGATCTGATGGGTCGGCTCCAGCGATTCATTCTTCACATACTGCGGCAGGCGCAGATCTTCCGGCGAGATGAACACGAACCGGTTGCCCTCAAACTGGCTCAGCGCAGCGGTCAGGGAGTGGACCGTGCGGCCAAACTTGAGGTCGCCGCAGAAGCCGATCGTCAAATGATCCAGCCGCCCCTTGCGCTGGCGGATCGTCATGAGGTCGATCATGGTCTGGCTGGGATGCGCGTGCCCACCGTCGCCTGCATTGATCACCGGCACACGTGCAGAAAGGGATGCCCGCAGCGGTGCGCCCTCTTTGGGGTGGCGCATGGCGATCACATCGGCGTAGTTGCTCACCACGCGGGCGGTGTCCTCCACCGTCTCGCCCTTGCTGGCGGAAGAAAGCTGTGCCCCTGCAAAGCCCAGTGTCTTGCCGCCCAGCCGCAGCATGGCCGATTCAAACGAAAGGCGGGTGCGGGTTGAAGGCTCGTAGAACAGGGTGGCCAGAATGCGCCCATCGCACAGGTGGGCATAGGGTGCCGGGTCGGCCTCCATCCGGTCGGCAAGATCCAGAAGGGCCAGCTGCTCTTCCAGAGAAAAGCTGTTGGGCTCAATAAAGTGTCTCACAGCCATGCTCCTTTCAGCACGAACTTCTCGCGCTCGGCTCCGGTGGAGACGAACTGGATCTCATGGCCCAGCTGCTTTTCCAGAAATTCCACGTAAGCCTTGGCCTCTTTGGGCAGCTCATCCCAGCTCTTGCAGCCGGAGATATCCTTGTTCCAGCCGGGCAGCATAGTGACCACCGGCTTTACACGGTCAAGGTCGGACAGCGGGTCGAAGCTGGGGACTTGCACGCCATCCAATGTGTAACCGGTGATCACCGGGATCTCTTTCATGCTGCTGAGCACATCCAGCTTCGTCAGGGCGATCTTGTCTGCGCCCTGACAGGTAAGGCCGTAGCGGCTGGCCACACAGTCGAAGGGGCCGACACGGCGCGGACGGCCGGTGGCCGCACCATACTCGCCGCCTGCCTTGCGCAGCTGTTCATTCCAGTCCTCGCTCATGGCGTTCTCGGCGGCAAAGGGGCCTGCACCCACGCAGGTGGAGTAGGCTTTCAGCACGCCCACCACATGGTCAAGACGGCAGTTCGGAATGCCTGCGCCCAGCGGCGCATAGGCTGCCAGCGTGTTGGAGCTGGAAGTGAACGGGAAGATACCATAATCGATATCGCGCATGGCACCCAGCTGGGCTTCCAGCACGATGCGCTTGCCGCTGTCGTGAGCCTGCTGCAAAAATGCACCCACATCACAGATATACGGTGCAAACTGTCCGGCCTGCATCCGGCACCATTCCAGCAGAGCATCGTAGCTCATGGGTTCCTGATGATAGCAGCCACCCAGCTCCAGATTCTTGGATTCCAGGATCATGTGCAGGCGGTCCTGCACGCGCTTTTCGTCCAGATGCAGCAGATCGCCCAGACGCAGGGTCTTTTTGCGGTATTTGTCGCTGTAGGCGTAGGCAATGCCGCGGCGGGTAGAACCAAAGGCCGCGCCCTTCTGGGCAAGGCGGTCCTCTTCCAAGCCGTCCTGCACCTTGTGCCACGGCATGGAGATGGTGGCCTTATCTGAAAGTTTCAGGTTTTCTGGGCCTACCTTTACGCCGCGCTCCTCAATGGCATCCATTTCTCCGGCCAGATGGTCGAGGTCGATCACCATGCCCGCACCCAGTACACAGACAACATCCGGGTGCAGGATGCCGGAGGGCAGCAGGTTCAGGATGAACTTGCCCTGCTCCGTTACAACGGTGTGGCCGGCATTGTTGCCGCCCTGATAGCGGGCAACAACATCGGCATGTTCGGCTAACAGATCGATGACGCGGCCCTTGCCCTCATCGCCCCAATTGATACCAGTAACTGCGGTAAGCATAACTTCTTATTTACCTTCTTTTTCGTTGTTTACAATAGCCTGTACCTTGGTGGGCAGACCATAGATGCTGATAAAACCGGTAGCATCACTCTGCTTGTAGTCGCCGCCGGCAGCAAAAGTTGCAATGTCCTCACGGTAGAGGGAATACGGAGACCAGACACCGGCGTTGATCATGTTGCCCTTGTACAACTCCAGACGCACCTTACCGGTAACGTTTTCCTGCGTGGAGGTGACGAAGGCGCTCAGAGCTTTGCGCAGGGGGCTGAACCACTGGCCGTCATAGACCAGTTCACCAAATGTGATGGACAGCTCGCGCTTTTTGTGGGCAGTGAGCTTATCCAGCGTCAGAGTTTCCAGCACCTCATGAGCCTTATAGAGGATGGTACCACCGGGAGTCTCGTACACACCGCGGCTCTTCATGCCCACCAGACGGTTCTCCACCACATCGTACAGGCCGATGCCGTTGCGCCCGCCGATCTCATTCAGCTTGGCAATGAGGACGGCGGGCTTCATCTTTTCGCCGTTCAGGCTCACCGGCACGCCCTTTTCAAATGCCAGCTCCACGAACTCGGACTTGTCCGGTGCGGTCTTGGGGCTGACACCCAGCTCCAAAAAGCCCGGCTTATCATACTGCGGCTCGTTGCCCGGGTCCTCAAGGTCAAGGCCCTCATGGCTCAGGTGCCACAGGTTCTTATCCTTGGAGTAGTTGGTCTCGCGGTTGATCTTCAGCGGGATGTGATGTGCCTCGGCATAGTCGATCTCTTCGTCACGGCTCTGGATATCCCACTCACGCCACGGAGTGATGATCTTCAGGTCCGGTGCAAAGTGCATGATGGCCAGTTCAAAGCGCACCTGATCGTTGCCCTTGCCGGTGCTGCCGTGGCACACGGCATCTGCACCCTCGGCGCGGGCGATCTCCACCACACGCTTTGCCAGAATGGGCCGTGCAAAGCTGGTGCCCAGCAGATAGCCCTCGTAATCGGCCCCGGCCTGCATGGTGGGGATGACGTAATCCTCCACAAATTCATCGGTCAGATCTTCTACGTACAGCTTGGAAGCACCGCTTGCCTTGGCGCGCTCTTCCAGACCTTCCAGCTCGCCCTTCTGGCCCACATTGCCGCACACTGCAATGACCTCGCAGTTGTTGTAATGCTCTTTCAGCCATGGGATGATAATGGAAGTATCCAGACCGCCGGAATAGGCCAGCACGACCTTTTTGATCTCAGACATAAGAACAGCCTCCGTTCAAACCACTTCATACTTTTGAATTCCCTCTTGCAATTTTTGATTGCGGTGTTATTATACTAGCAAGCAGAGAATGTGTAAAAAGTATCCTGCACATGGTCACGATACAAAATTGACATGAAAGAGGGCACGCCGCTATGTATGTGGACTGGGAATATTACAAAATCTTTTATTATGTCGCGAAATATCAGAATTTCACCAAAGCCGCGCGGGTGCTGGGCAACAACCAGCCCAACATCACCCACTCGATGAACCGGCTGGAAAGCCAGCTGAATTGCGTACTGTTCATCCGCTCCAACCGCGGCGTTACCCTTACCCCGGAGGGTGAACTGCTTTACTCCCGCATTGCATCTGCGGCGGTGCAGATCCAGGATGCAGAAGAAGAGCTGAGCGCCAGCGCCACGCTGGAACACGGTGCGATCAGCATCAGCGCTACCGAAACTGCGCTGAACATCTACCTTGCAGAAAAGCTGCGCGCCTTCCACACGGACTATCCCGGCATCCGCCTGCGCATCTCCAACCACTCCACGCCGCAGGCTTTGCAGGCCGTGAAAAACGGCGAGGTGGATTTTGCCGTCATCACCACCCCTGCCGAAGTGGAAAGCGGCCTGAAAATGGTGGAGTTGAAGCCCTTTTATGAGGTGCTTGTGGGCGGCAGGACCTTTACTGCCCTTGCCAGCCAGAACCTTTCACTGAAGGAGCTGAACAATTATCCGCTGATCTCCCTGAGCGACGAAAGCATGACCCGCGCCTTTTACCGGCAGTTCTTTCTGGATCACGGTGCGGTGCTGAAGCCGGATACCGAGGCTGCCACCACCGACCAGATGCTGACCCTTGTCAAAAGTGAGCTGGGCATTGCATTCCTGCCCCAGACCATGGCGCAGGATGCACTGGCCCGCGGTGAGATCGTGCAGCTGCATCTGCAGGAGATCATCCCTCAGCGCTCCATCTGCCTTGTGTACGACCATCACCGCCCGCTGAACACGGCAGCCCGCAAGTTCCAGCAGATGCTGACCAAGGCGGCCCCCAAACGCCCGGAACACAGATAACTGTTGGGCCTTTCCCTGCAAACTGATCTATACGGGACTGTTGCAAAATAGCTCTCTGAAAAAACAATGCACAAAACCCGGAACCTTTTCACAGCCAAAACGGCTTAAAAAAAGCTCCGGGTTTTTGATTTTGTGCTATTTCTTTGTGCAAGTTGCTATCGCATTTTTATTTTGCAACAGTCCCCTGTTTTATTTTTACTTTTCCTGGATCTGTTTGCCGGTGAGGTGCTCAATGGTGATCTCGTAAAGCTGCACGGCCTTGATGTACAGCGCAATTTCCTTTTCCACCTCTTCCTTGCCGGGGTAATACTTCATGCCAAGCTCCCGCACGCGGGCCTCGGTAGCAGCGGCATCGTCGATCAGATGGCAGCGGCCAAACACCACGGTGCTCTGCACATAAGGCGCCCAGTCGCCCGGCTCAAAGTGTTCGTTGCCGTAAACGGTAAAGCATACCTTATCGTTCTGTTTCAGCGCGTCCACCTTCTGGCCGGACTTTGCACCGTGGAAGTAGATTTTGTCGTGCTCCTGATCGTAGTAATAATTCACCGGGATCGCAAAGGGATAGCCGTCGTCACCGTTCACTGCCAGCACGCCCCGCCGGGACTGCTGCAACAGGTGCTTTGCAGCTTCTTCCGGGATGGCGCGGCTGGCTCTTCTCATGGGTCTGAACATTTTTGTTTCCTCCATGTATCGCATGTTTGCGGTGCTCATGCGCCCTTGATAATGCGGATGAGGGTCTTATCCAGCTGGATGGTGCGGTTCCACGGGTTCAGGATGACCCCGCTGATCTCCTTTACCGTAAGCGCTGCATCAAACAGCTTGTCCATATCCACAAGAAAGGTGGACTGCACCGGCTCGGCTCCCTTCATTTCCTCGTCAAAGCTGGTGAATGCATACCACCAGCTTGCGCCATCGGCCGTCCGGATGGCCCGCAGCTGCATCTGTTCACTGCCCAAATTGGGCTCCACCGCCACGACAAGCTGGCCATGCTCCTTTATGCGCCGCCGGATCACGGTAAGGGTGTGGGCCAGCTGTTCCTGTGTGGGCTTCTGCTGCAGGGCGGCTACCGCCTGCTCGATCTTTTCGTTGCCGTTCAGGCCCTTGTCTCTGGGTTGATTCATTAAGGTTGGTTCCTTTCTATTGTATTTTGGCAGAGCGAATAAGCGCAGCTCATCACAGCAGCAGATCGAACAGGCCGATCATTACCGGCATAGACACAATGGAAAGCAGAGTGGTCAGCACATACAGCGCGCTGGAATGCGCCGCATCGCGGTCATAGAGCTGAGCCATGGAGGTAACAGTAGCACAGGCAGGGGTGATGGCGGCAAGGTAGACCGTCATCAGGATGTTCTTGCCGTCGGCCACCCAGCTGGATGCATGGCAGACCCACAGCAGCACCAGAACCACCAGCGGGCATACCACCAGACGCAGCACTGTGGGCAGATAGTTGCGGCGGGTGCAGAACACCTCCCGCAGCGGCTTTTCTGCAATGGCCATACCGGCCAGCAGCATGCCCATCGGTCCCATCATGTTGCCCACTGTGCTCATGGTATTCTGCAGCGGTGCAGGCAGCACCACACGGAACCAGTACAGCAGTGCACCGGCTGCAATGGCGATCATGTTGATATTGGTGAGCACCTTTTTCCAGTCCAGCGCACTGCTGCCCTGCAAAAGGGAACTGGCGTGGGTCCACAGCAGCACCAGCTGCACAATGATGAATGCGCAGGAGTAAATGACATACGCATCGCCCATCAGAGCCTTGACCAACGGGATCACCAGTGCAGCGGCGTTGCTGTAGATCACATTCACCTGCTCCACGGCATCCAGCTTGAGCGGGCGGCTCAACAGGGCGCTGAGCACCAGCAGCACTACATGGATAGCCGCCGCAATCGCCATGGAGTACAAAAGTCCCTTGCGGATCTCCGGCGTATCGTCGATCTGGAATGCGTTGATGATCACGCAGGGCGTGACCAGATACACCATGACCACCGAGAGCACCCGGCTGTCGCTGGCCTTCAGCAGCCCTGCTTTGACCACAGCATAGCCCATGATCAGGATCAGGAACAGCTGTGCGATTTGCTGGGCCAAAAGAATGCTGATCTGCATTGTTCTTCCTCTTTTCCGTCTTGTGTTGTAAAAGCCCAAAAGGAGAGCCGCCTTCCGCAAGGCAGCTCTCCCCTTTTTCTGATTTTATTTGCCGCTCGTCAGCCGCGCCACATGCAGCGCCAGATAAGCGGTTTCCTCGTTGGGCAAAAACACGCCGTACTTGCGCAGCACAAAGGTGCGTATTTTTTCCGCGCAGGTCACCGCTGCCGGATAATTCTGCTGCATCTGCTGGAACAAAAAGTCGTCCTCGCTGTCCATCAGTTTGCCGGAGAAGAACCGCTCGGCAAAATACTGCAGGTGGCTCACGAACCGCGCATAGTGGATGCTCTCGGTGCTCACCGGGCAGTGCATACTGTAGGTGACAATGTTGGACAGCTCACCGATCAGCTGCGCTGCCCGCATGGCATCGTAGCCGGCCTGCGGGTCCTGCCGGGCGTTGACGATATGGAAGGCGATGTTGCCTGCCTCTTCGTCCGGCAGCTCGATGCCAAGCTTTGCCTTTACCTTCTGCAGGCCGCGCTGGCCCACCGCGTACTCCTTGGGATAAAAATGCTTGATTTCCCAGAAGATACGGTTGGTCACCACAAGACCTTTTTGCTGGCGCTCCACTGCAAAATGCAGGTGGTCGGTCAGCAGCAGATAGATGTGCGCCGAAAGCTTGACTCCCAGCGACTGCTCTGCGTCGTCCACAATGTCCTGCGTCAGTTCCAGATAGGATGCCGGAATGCTGGAAAACAGCTCCAGCATAGGCTGTGCGTCCGGGTTTGACAATGGAAGGAACACGCGGTCTGAGGGCTGCCGTTCAATGGGCTCGCCCGCCTTGCGGCCATAGCCGATGCCCTTGCCCAGCAGAATGGATTCCTCGCCGCTGTCATCCTGCACCAGCACAACACTGCTGTTCAGCACCTTCTGAATGTGCATCGGTCCCTCCTCCTTCCGTTGAAACCTTAAGACTGCCGCTTAATCCAAATCTTCGCCGTTGGAAGCAATGACCTTCTTGTACCAGTAGAAGCTGTCCTTACGGCTGCGGGCCAGAGTACCGTTGCCCATATCATCCTGATCCACATAGATAAAGCCATAGCGTTTGGACATCTGGTTGGTGGATGCAGAGATCAGGTCGATGGGTGCCCATGTAGTGTAGCCCCACATCTCAACACCCTCATCGATGGCCTTGCCCATTTCGCTGATGTGCTGGCGGAAGTACTCTACACGGTAGGGGTCGTGGATGGAGCCGTCGGCCTCCACCACGTCCTTGGCACCCATGCCGTTCTCCACCACCATCAGCGGCTTACGGTAACGGTCATACAGCTCGATCAGGCTGTAGCGCAGGCCCTTGGGGTCGATCTGCCAGCCCCAGTCGGTGGAGGGCAGATACGGGTTCTTGACACCCAGCACGGTGTTGCCGGGGGTACGCTCTGCGTTCGGGTCCACAGACTCGGTCATGGTCATATAGTAGCTGCAGGAAACAAAGTCCACACAGCCTGCCTTCAGGGTAGCGGCATCCTCGGGCAGCATTTCCACGTGGATGCCCTTGCGCTCGAACATCTTGAGGATCAGGCGGGGGTACTCGCCCCAGACATGCACATCGGCATAGAACAGGTTTTCCAGATTCTTTGCCTGAGTAGCCAGCTCATCATCGGGTGCGCAGGTGCGGGCATAGGTGGTGAGCTTGGTCAGCATGCAGCCCACCTTGCTGCCGGGGATGATCTCGTGGCAGTCCTTTACTACCATAGCGCTGGCCACCAGCTGGTGGTGCAGGGCCTGATAGCAGGTCTCCAGCATCTTATCCTCGGGCACGCGGCTGGGGATGATGCCGGCGGTGGTGAAGGGGTGACGGATCACGCTGTCCACCTCGTTGAAGGTGAGCCAGTACTTGACCTGATCCTTGTAGCGCTCAAAGCACGCATGGCAGAACTTTGCAAAGCAGTCGATCACGCGGCGATCCACCCAGCCATTGTACTTGGTGGCCAGTGCCAGCGGCATTTCGTAGTGGCTCAGCGTGACCAGCGGCTCGATGCCGTTCTTGTGCATCTCAGCGAACAGGTCGTTGTAGAACTGCAGGCCCTTTTCGTTCGGCTCTGCTTCCTCGCCGGTGGGGAAGATGCGGGTCCATGCAATGGAAACGCGCAGCATGGTAAAGCCCATCTCGGCAAACAGCTTCAGGTCTTCTTTGTAATGATGGTAGAAGTCGATGCCGCGGCGCTTGGGATAATAGGTATCATCCGGGTCGGCCATGGCGGCAGCAATGTGTGCGTCGTCCATGGCAACATGGGACTTGTAATCCTTCACGTCGGTGTTGGGCTTGTAGGTGGCAACATCGGCCACGCTGGGGCCTTTGCCATCCACGTTCCATGCGCCCTCTACCTGGTTCGCGGCAACAGCGCCGCCCCAGAAAAAGCCTTTGGGGAAACTCATTTATTTGCCTCCAGTTTCAGCAGTGCGGCACCGGGCACCACAGCGCCCTCGGCCACAGTCTTGATGGTGAACTCATCGGCGTTGGTCACGACGATGGGGGTAGTTACATCATAACCGTCTGCCTTGATTCCGTCAAGGTCAAACTTCATCAGCAGCTGGCCCTTCTTGACAGTCTCGCCGTCCTTGACCTGCGGGTCAAAGCCCTTGCCGTCGCGCTTGACGGTGTCCATGCCGATGTGCATGAGCAGTTCAGCACCGGCAGCGGTCTTCATGGAGATGGCGTGCTTGGTGCCGAACACGGACTCGATCACGCCGTCAGCGGGAGCGTACAGCTCACCCTTCTCGGGCACCACGGCAATGCCGTCGCCCAGGATCTTCTGGGAGAAAACTTCATCCTTGACCTCTTCCAGAGCAATGGCCTTGCCCTGCAGGGGGCTGCTGATGGTGGAATCCGCAGCTGCTGCGTCTGCAGCAGTCTCGGGAGCGGGTGCAGCGGTCTCATCCTCTGCGGGGGTCTCGTCCTTATACAGGAAGAAGGACAGTGCGAAGGAGGCCACAACAGAGATCACCAGACCAACTGCAGCCCACAGGATGTTCTTGCCGTTATCCGGGTCAACGAACATGGCCATGCCAGCCAGACCGGGGCCCATGGCAACGAATGCCTTGACCTTCATCAGGCCAACGAACAGACCACCGATGAAGCTGGAGACCACAACGGACATCATGACCTTCTTGTGCTGCAGGGTAACACCGTACAGAGCAGGCTCGGTGATGCCGAACAGGCCGGAGATGCCAGCGGAGATCGCGGTAGCGCGCAGGTTTTCGTCCTTAGTTTTCAGAGCAACGCCGAGGCAGGCACCGCCCTCAGAGATGTTGTGTGCCAGAGAAGCAGGCATGTACAGCATTTCAAAGCCGGGGTCAGAAATAGAAGCAACTGCGTAGGGGACCAGAGCCTTATGCATGCCCATGGAGATCATGAAGGGCAGCACAGCAGCCAGCAGAGCAACGGCCAGCCAGCCCAGCGTGTTGTACAGAGCCAGGATCACGGTGGTCAGCAGAGCACCGATGTTGTAGCCCAGAGGTCCGAGGACGACCAGCGCCACAGGGAAGCCGATGCCGAAGCACAGCATGGGCACAAAGAACACGCGGATGGCCTTGGGGCACCACTTGTTGGCCCACTTTTCAATAAAGGACATGAAAATGACGGTCAGGATAGCCGGGAATACCTGTCCGCCGTAAGCGATGTTCTGCAGCTTGATGCCGAGGAAGTAAGCACCGCCCTCGGTAGCCAGCAGAGCGGAAACGCTGGGGTGGATCATGGCAGCAGCCAGAGCTACCGACACCAGCTTGTTGCAGTTGAACTTGGTTGCAGTGGTGAAGGCGACCATGACGGGCAGGTAGTACAGAGCTGCATCTGCCACGCCGACAAACACCTTATAGGCGATATCTCCGCTGCTCATCAGGCCCAGAGTGCTCAGCAGCACCATCAGAGCCTTCAGAACGCCTGCACCTGCAATGGCGGGGACCAGCGGCTGGAAGATGCCGACCATGTAGTCCAGAATAATGCCGCCGATCTCTTTTTTGCCCTTGGGGGCAGCGGGAGCTGCAGCCTGACCTGCATTGAAAGTGCCCAGCTTGAGCAGCTCATCGTACACTTCGATGACATCGTTGCCGATGACCACCTGACACTGCGGGCCGCTGGAAATAACGCCCATAACACCGGCAGTCTTTTTCAGGGCTGCAGCATCCACCTTGGAGGTGTCTGCCAGAGTGAAGCGCAGGCGGGTGGAGCAGTGCTCGACCTGCACAACGTTCTTCTCGCCGCCAACCAGACGCAGCACGTCGGAGGCAGTCTGCTTGTAGTTCTTCATTTTGTTCTCCTTTATCTTGTGTGTGGTGGCATTTCCCTGCCGCCCGGCCGAAGCGGACAAAAGAAAAAAGACCCAACAGAATGACTCCGTGTACAATTTCTCCCGGAATCATAGTATCTGGCTACAATTCACCCAAAAGAAAAGGTATTCGTCATTCCATCAGATCCTGCCTGCATTACCAGTAACATGTCCAACTGGATATTGTGGTATTAGTATATCAATCATCTTTTCGTTTTTCAATATGACTTTTTCACAAAATAAATCTTAAAAAATTATGAAGTTCGTACATTCGTTTGTTTATTCACATAGCTGTCGGTGTGTGCTCGTGTACTCCTTTCACCGCCCTGCCCTGATGCCGACCGCACATCTTGCGCACCGCGCCGCCGCTTGTTATAATAAGTGTAACGATCTGTTTATCACTTTTTACATACAGGAGGTACCATCCATGCGCATTGCTTACGAGACTATGCTGGCCGAATTTGAGCGGGTCCTGACCAAATACGGTTTCAGTCCAGAGCGTGCCCACGAAGCGGCCGAGATCTTTGCCCAGAACAGTCTGGCCGGCGTGTTCAGCCACGGGCTGAACCGCTTCCCCCGCGTGGTGGAATACCTGCGCAAGGGCGAGATCGACCCCGTCTCTGAGGCCGAGTGCATTGCCAGCTTTGGTGCCATGGAGCGCTGGGACGGCAAGCGCGGCTTTGGCCCGCTGAACGCCAAGCACGCCATGGACCATGCCATAGAGCTGGCTCATCAGTTCGGCATTGGCATGGTGGCGCTGGGCAACAACAACCACTGGATGCGCGGCGGCACCTACGGCTGGCAGGCCGCAGACGCGGGCTGCATCGGCATCTGCTGGTCCAACACCTGCCCCAACATGCCTGCATGGGGCGCAAAGGACAACCACATCGGCAACAACCCGCTCATTCTGGCCGTGCCGCGCTCGAACGGGGAACACATCATGGTGGATTGCGCCCTGAGCCAGTTCAGCTACGGCAAGCTGGAAACGATGCGTCTGGCCGGCAAGCAGCTGCCTGTGGCGGGCGGCTACGATGCAGACGGCAGACTAACCACCGACCCCGCTGCCATTGAAGAGACCCGCCGCATGATCCCCATTGGCTACTGGAAGGGCAGCGGCCTTTCCATCCTGCTGGATATGATCGGTACTATCCTGACGGGCGCAAACTCGGTGGCAAAGATCGGCACCTTTGGCGATGAAGTGGGCCTGACCCAGATCATGATTGCCATTGATCCGGCAAAGTTCCAGTCCGCCGACCTCACCGATGCCGTCATTGATGCCATTGCCGCCGATGTGGCATCCAGTGAGCCTGCAGAGCCGGGCCGTGAGGTGCGCTGCCCCGGCATGGGCGAGCACCGCAGCCGCAAGGAGAACATGGAGCTTGGCATCCCGGTAGCCGAGGAAAAGTGGGCCGAAGTGCTGGCGATGTGATGTAATGTTAAAAGGGGTGTCTCTCCGGCAGACAGAGAGACGCCCCTTTTCTTTTTATCTGTGGTTTTCCGCAAATATCCGGCCCAGCTGGGACAGGATATCATGCGGCAGCATTCCGTACTCGCCAAGCGCAGCAGCGGCACGGTCGGCAGCGGCACCGTGCAGATACACCGCGCAGGCCGCAGCTTCGTATGCAGGCAGGCCGCAGGCCAGCAGGGCCGCCGTCATACCGGCCAGTACATCTCCGCTGCCGCCCCGGGCAAGGCCCGGGTTGCCGGTGGGATTCACGCATGCACGGCCATCCGGCGCAGCTACAACGGTGTGGGAACCTTTGAGCACCACCACGACGTTCCATTTTTCTGCATACTGCCGGGCAATTTTCTCACGGTCGGCGCTGATCTCTGTCACGGAAAGGCCGGCGAGCCGGGCCATTTCACCGGGATGCGGGGTCACGATCAGCTCTCCCGCCGGGTGGGGGAGTGTTCCAAGATATGGAAGCAGCTGCGCGGCGGCATTCAGGCCATCAGCGTCCAGCACCGCGCTGCCTGCAAAGCCGGGCAGAAGCTTCTGCACCAGCGTGCGTGTTTCGGCCGCGCGGCCTGTGCTCTGGGCTGTACCGCCAAGGCCCGGACCCAGCAGCAGCACCGTCGCCTTCTGGCGCTGGAGCCGTGGAATGCTCTCCGGTGAGATGCCGCCTTCGGCCCCCGCTACGCAGGGACACAGGCAGCATTCTGGCAGGCGGGCCACCGCAGCTGCCAATACCGGCTCCACGCTGGCCAGCGTCACAATGCCCGCACCGGTGCGCAGCGCACCCTCGGCAGCCAGCAGGGCCGCACCTCGGTAATATGCGCTGCCTGCCACAGCCAGCACGGTGCCAAAGCTGCCCTTGTGGCTGTCGCGCGGGCGCGGCGGGATACTGTGCCAGACAAACTCGGATGTGATCTCGGTTGACATTTTATGCTTCCCCCTGCACCAGTTTGCGGATCTGCTTTTCCACATTTTGCACTTCCTCATGGAACATGCGGGCGGAGACACGCAGCGCGCCGTGGCCCAGAATGATGATCTGCTCCATGCCGTCGGAAGTAGCCACACGCACCCGCCGCCCCTTGCCGATCTCATGAGTAACGTGCTCGATGAACATATCGGCGGTTTCGGCTTCCTTGGTGTAGACCACATGGATATTGTGGTACTGCTCAATGCTGCCGGGGCTGCCCGGCACACGATAGGCATCGAATACAAGAATAAGATTGCACTTCTGGTAGCCCTGATAGTTGCACAGAATATCCATCAGCTTGTGGCGGGCCGCTTCCAGACTGTCCTTTGCAAGGGCGTTCAGCTCATCCCACGCAAAGATGATATTGTAGCCGTCCACCAGCAGATATTCGGGCAGGATTTCCCACTGCTGGGCATCAAAATCCGGGCGTTCCCGCTTTTGCACCGGGCGGAATGCCGCCAGCGGGTCCCGTTTGATGGGGCCATAGGTGCGCTCGAAGATTTTGAGCAGCTCGGCATCCTCTTCCAGTGTTGCGCGGTAAGCTGCTGTCCGGCGCTGGGGCACGGCCTGCGTCTCCTGCTCCGGGCTTTTGCTTTTTCCCCAGCCGCTGTCCACATGCATGTGGCTGCGCACCTGATCCCAAGGCACCACAAAGCCCGCGCCATGGGCACAGAACACCGAATCTGCCGGGTTGTCAAGGTCGTGCTCCGGCTCGTAGCCCACAGCTTCAATGATCTCCGCCGCATTGTGGCAGGGCCGGTAGCCGTCCAGCATCAGGGTCAGGTGTCCCCGGCCCCGGGTATAGCCCACCACCTCCATGGGGTAGCTGCGCATGGTGGCCACCGGTGCAAAACCGGTGAGCACAGCAGCCTCTTCCCCGCTCTCTGGCGGGTCAAAGCTGCCCTCCATGCGCTGGATATCGGTCATGGCACGGCCAAGGTTTTCCACCGGCACTTCCAGCCGAAAGGCATACCATGGCTCCAGCAGCTGGCTTTTGGCCAGCATCAGGCCCTGCCGCACCGCTCGATAGGTGGCCTGCCGGAAATCTCCGCCCTCCGTGTGTTTGAGATGGGCGCGGCCCGCAATGAGGGTGATCTTCACGTCCGTCAGCGGTGCACCGGTCAGCACGCCAAGGTGCTGCTTTTCTTCCAGATGGGTCAGCACAAGGCGCTGCCAGTTCTTGTCCAGCACTTCTTCCCGGCAGTCGGCGGCAAACTGCATCCCGCTGCCGCGGGGCAGGGGCTCCAGCTTGACATGCACCTCCGCATAGTGGCGCAGCGGCTCGTAGTGGCCCACGCCCTCCATAGGCTCCGTGATGGTCTCCTTGTACAGAATGCCACCGGGGCCGAACTCCACGTTCAGGCCAAAGCGCTCTGCCAGCAAACTGCGCAGCACTTCCAGCTGCACCTCACCCATGAGCTGCACATGGATCTCGCCCAAAGTCTCGTTCCATACCACATGGAGCTGCGGCTCCTCTTCTTCCAGCCGGTGCAGCTTGCCCAGTGCCGCGTGCACATCAGCCCCCTCCGGCAGCAGCACCTGATAGCTGAGCACCGGTTCCAGAACCGGCACATCGCTGTCGCGTTCCGCGCCAAGGCCCTCGCCCGGGCGCGCCTTGGTCAGGCCGGTGACGGCGCACACCTGCCCCGGGCCGATGGCTTCCGCCAGCGTATACTTTACGCCGGAGTACAGCCGCAGCTGGTTTGCCTTTTCCTCCCACGGCTCACCATCTGCTTCGCCGGAGAGCTGGGCCTTTACCTTCAGTTCGCCGCCAGTCACGCGCAGCCATGTCAGGCGCGTGCCCTGCTCATCCTGCGACACCTTGAACACCTTGGCACCAAAGGCATCCAGCGCGGGAGCCGGACGGGTATAGCGGTCAATCCCGTCCAGCAGAGCATCCACGCTTTCCAGTGCATCGTTTTCGGTACGCCGCAGCGCCGAACCGAACCAGCACGGGAACACATGCCGGCGTGCAACGGCCGGGATGAGGTCCGCATCGGTCAACTGCCCGGCATCCAGCATCCGGTCCATCAGGTTTTCGTCACAAAGGGCCAGTGCTTCGTCCCGGTCGGCCTGCGGCACATCAAAGGCCACAAAGCCCTCGCCCAGACGGTGGTTCAGCTGGGCGAGCAGCTCTTCCCTGCTCTTGCCGGGCAGATCCATCTTGTTCACGAACACAAAGGTGGGCACATGGTAGCGCCGCAGCAGCCGCCAGAGCGTCTCGGTGTGGCTCTGCACGCCGTCGGTGCCGCTTACCACCAGCACAGCATAGTCCAGCACCTGCAGGGTGCGCTCTGTCTCGGTGGAAAAATCCACATGTCCGGGGGTGTCCAACAATGTGATATCCGTATTGCCCGCCGTCAACAGGGCCTGCTTGGAAAAGATGGTGATGCCGCGCGCTTTTTCAAGCGTGTCGGTATCCAGAAAGGCATCCTTGTGATCCACACGGCCCAGCTTGCGGATCGCGCCGGAGCGGTAGAGCATGGCTTCCGAAAGGGTGGTCTTGCCGGAGTCCACATGGGCAAGGATGCCCAGAACGATTTGTTTATGCGTTGTTTCCATCCGCTTCTCCTACAATCAAAAATTCATTTTTATTGTAGCACGGATGGGGAAAAAAGAAAAGTTTTTGATTTAGAATGGGGTCGAAACCCAAAAACGCAATTTATCTTATCGGCTTTTCGCGTGAAAAAACAGCTCTGGAAAATCCGCAGATTTTCCAGAGCTGTAAATATAAGAATAACAATTCCGCTATTCATAGCCAAAGCGAACGCGTCGGCCATTTTAACGGTCAGTTACTCCACAATGATGCTCTTGCCGGTCATTTCAGCAGGCACGGGCAGACCAATATACGGCAGCATGGTGGGAGCGATATCGGCAAGGCAGCCGCCCTCACGCAGCTTCACATCGCCGCAGCCAACTGCCACAAAGGGCACCACATTGGTGGTGTGTGCGGTGAACGGAGTACCGTCCGGGTTCATCATCTTCTCGGCGTTGCCGTGGTCGGCGGTGATGAAGGCGCAGCCGCCTGCGTTCAGCACCGCAGTGACCACCTGATCCACAGCAGTGTCAACGGCTTCCACGGCCTTGACCGCAGCATCGAACACGCCGGTGTGGCCGACCATATCACAGTTTGCGAAGTTCAGGATCACCACATCGTACTTGCCGCTCTCGATGCGCTTGACGCACTCGGCAGCAACAGCCGGGGCGCTCATCTCAGGCTGCAGATCGTAGGTGGCGACCTTCGGGCTGGGGATCACGCAGCGGTCCTCGCCCTCGTAGGGAGCCTCCACGCCGCCGTTGAAGAAGAAGGTGACATGAGCGTACTTCTCGGTCTCGGCAATGCGCAGCTGAGTCTTGCCATTCTCGGACAGGTACTGGCCCAGAACGTTCTTCAGCTCCACAGGCGGATAGGCGACCTCGCAGTTGGGCATGGTGGCATCGTATTCGGCCATGCAGACATAGTTCACCTGCTTGCGGCCGCCGCGGCGCTCAAAGCCGGTGAACGCATCGTCGCAGAAGATACGAGTCATCTGGCGGGCACGATCGGGACGGAAGTTCATGAAGATCACAGTGTCGCCGTCCTGCACGCGGCCACCCTCACAGGTGACGCAGGGCAGAACGAACTCGTCGGTCTTGTCTGCTGCATAGGATGCCTCGATGGCCTCGGCAGCGTTGGCGGCATGATTGCCCTCGCCGTAGACAAAGGCAGCATATGCCTTCTCTTCACGATCCCAGTTGTTATCGCGATCCATGGCGTAGTAACGGCCGGAGATGCTGGCGATCTTGCCGATGCCCAGCTCGTCCAGCTTGGCCTGCAGGTCGGCCAGGAAGCCCTTGCCGGAGTGCGGGTCAGTATCACGGCCATCGGTGATGCAGTGCAGGTAAACGTTCTTTGCACCCAGATGTTTTGCCATTTCCAGCACGCCGAACCAGTGGTCTGCGTGGCTGTGCACACCGCCGGTGCCCACCAGACCCATCAGATGGATGGCCTTGCCGGCATCGATGGCAGCCTTCATGTTCTTGACCAGAACCGGGTTCTGGAGCATCTCGCCGTCCTTGATGGACTTGGTGATGAGGGTGAGCTGCTGGTACACGATGCGGCCAGCGCCCATGTTGGTGTGGCCAACCTCAGAGTTGCCCATCTGGCCCTCGGGCAGACCGACGGCCATACCGGAAGCGTTGATGGTGGTCATGGGATATTTTGCCATCAGAGCATCGAGGTGGGGTTTCTTTGCGGCGACCACGGCGTTGCCGAAGGTCTCCTCCGGCACCCAGCCGAAGCCATCCATGATGCACAGAAGAACAGGTTTCTTTGCCATAAAATTGAATCTCCTTTGAATTTAACAAATCAGCGCCCGGCACAGCGCTGGAAATGCGGCGCAGCCGGGCGCTGAAACAGCTGATTTAAACCGTCGATCAGCCCTTGGTGGCTGCATTGACGATCACTGCAAAGTCGGGAGCCTTCAGGGATGCGCCGCCGATCAGGCCGCCGTCCACATCCTTTTTGCTCAGCAGTTCCTCGCAGTTCTTGGCGTTCATACTGCCGCCGTACTGGACAGTGGTAGCCTCGGCAACTGCCTCGCCGTACACCTCGCCGATCACCTTGCGGATCTGGCCGCAGACTTCCTCAGCCTGATCGGCGGTAGCGGTCTTGCCGGTGCCGATGGCCCAGATGGGCTCGTAAGCGATCACGACATTTGCCATCTGCTCAGCGGTCACATCACGCAGAGCGATCTTGGTCTGCATACGCACCAGCTCTTCGGTCACGCCCTCTTCGCGCTGCTGCAGGCTCTCGCCCACGCAGATGATGACCTTCAGACCGGCATTCAGAGCAGCCAGAGCGCGCTTGTTCACGGTCTGGTCGGTCTCGGCGAAGTACTGGCGGCGCTCAGAGTGGCCCACAATGACGTACTCCACGCCCAGATCCACCAGCATGTCAGCGCTGATCTCGCCGGTAAAAGCGCCGGACTTCTCGAAGTGAACATTCTCAGCACCCACATGGATGTTGGTGCCCTTGGTCTTTTCCACAGCGGTGACCAGATCGGTATACGGGGTGCAGATGACCACCTCGCAGCCTGCGTCCTGCACGGCGGGGACCAGCTCGTCCACCAGAACAGCAGCCTCGGAGGCAGTCTTGTTCATCTTCCAGTTGCCTGCAATGATAGCCTTACGCTTTGCCTTATCCATGATACTCTATCTCCTTTATTTACCTTCTATCGTGCAGAAAGCTCTGCACAAACAAAAAGATGCGGCGGCGCTAAAGCCGCCGCACCCATTATGATGCCGGGATCAGATTATGCGTTCTGAATAACTGCGATGCCGGGCAACTCCTTGCCCTCCAGATACTCCAGAGAAGCGCCGCCGCCGGTGGAGATGTGGGTCATCTTGTCGCCCAGACCCATCTGCTGCACAGCTGCTGCGCTGTCGCCGCCGCCGATCACGGTGGTAGCATCGCTCTCAGCCATAGCCTTTGCAACTGCCAGAGTGCCGGCTGCCAGAGTGGGGTTCTCGAACACACCCATGGGGCCGTTCCAGACAACGGTCTTGGATGCCTTGACGGCGTCAGCAAACAGCTTCATGGTCTCAGGGCCGATGTCGCAGCCTTCCATGTCAGCCGGGATCGCGGTGACAGGAACAACCGTGGTCTTGACGGGAGCGTCGATGGGATCGGGGAAGTCCTTGATGCAGACAGCATCAACGGGCAGCAGCAGCTTCACGCCCTTCTCCTGAGCCTTGGCCATCATTTCCTTGCAGTAATCCAGCTTGGAATCGTCGCACAGGCTCTTGCCGACCTCGTAGCCCTGAGCCTTGACGAAGGTGTAAGCCATGCCACCGCCGATGATCAGGGTATCGACCTTCTCCAGCAGATTGGAGATAACATTCAGCTTGTCTGCGACCTTTGCGCCGCCCAGAATAGCGGTGAAGGGACGAACGGGATCGTTCACAGCGTTGCCCAGATACTTGATCTCCTTCTCCATCAGATAGCCGACAGCGGTATCCTTGATGAAGTCGGTGACACCTGCAGTGGAGCAGTGTGCACGGTGGCAGCTGCCGAATGCATCGTCAACATATGCATCAGCCAGAGAAGCCAGCTCTTCGCTGAACTCGGGCATGTTCTTGGTCTCTTCCTTGCGGAAACGGGTGTTCTGCAGCAGAACGACATCGCCGTTGTTCATGGCAGCAACAGCAGCCTTTGCGTTCTCGCCGACAACATTGTCGTCATCTGCAAACACAACGGTCTTGCCCAGCTTTGCGCTCAGAGCCACAGCAACGGGTGCCAGGCTGAACTTTGCCTCGGGGCCGTTCTTGGGCTTGCCCAGATGGCTGCACAGGATGACCTTTGCGCCATCGTTGACCAGCTTCTGGATGGTGGGCAGAGCTGCATTGATGCGGTTCTCGTTGGTGATCACGCCGTCCTTCATCGGGACGTTGAAATCGCAACGGACAAGCACCTTCTTGCCGCAGTAGTTCTGATCGTCGATCGTCTTCTTACCTAAACCCATGGTAATAAACTCCTCTCAAGTTTTAATTTCTGAACTAGAGTTTCGCTCGCATTCGGGGGTCTTGCCCCGTTACTCTACTATTATAAACAAAAAACGTGCACATTGCAAGCTTGCAAGATAGATAATAGTTTAACAAACATTTGCCGCTGATGCACGGAAATGTGTGTATTTTGACCGAAAGCCGCAGCCTTACCGTGTTTTCCGGCAGAACATTCCGCAAATGCGGTCATACATTCCCCATATGAACTTCTGGTTCCGCTGATCCCGCTCAAAAATTGCTTCCACACCAGCATAGCCGCTCGCCTTATACTTCCTGAAAATTTTATTTCTCAGTCTGGTATGCTTCGTTGGCCGGTTCAGCTGCGTATTCTCCTAAGCAATGTTAGAAAATTCAACCGGATAGCTTTCTATCTTCGCACCGTATTTCTCGACAAGGTGTTGTCCGCGTTCCGTGTTTATCAGCAGGCAGGAAACGCCTTCTTTACTATTGATCGTTCCTCCCTGTTCCACCAGAAGCTGCGGATCATATTTCTGAACGCCCCAATAATCTCCAATGGTAATGTCGCCCACACGCTGTCTTTGTGCGTAAGGGCATCCTCCTGCATCGTAATGGCGCTTTTGGGACATACGCTGGAACAAGCACCGCATCCGCAGCATTCCTCTTTACTATTATATTTGGGATAATATAAGTACGAATATGTCCTGAACAGCTTATAGTGTTTAAAATCTTTCTTATATTCGTAATCAATGATCCTCGACTGATATCCTTCTTTTTTTCAAGTATGTCTGTAGCGCAAATGCCTGCAACGCCGAACCGTAATTGTATGAATTATGGAAAGTGATCGTTCCAATTTTATTGGTCTTCATTCCAACACCTCACGACTTTTTCCCATCTCTCCGGCAGCGTACCAGGATTGTTATTGATCGAAAAACATTTTATTTGGAGTCAGCGCAATCACTCCACCTCTCTACAATTCATAATATACCAATTTAATTATACTACGCTTTCCTGCTATCAGCAAGTTGATTTTCTCGTTGAAACTGTAGGATTTGTAGGATTACAATAGATGATAAAAAGAAAGACGAATGGGTCGTCCTGTGTTATAGTTAAGTTGATACACAAACCACACAGAAAGGACAACGCATTCGCCATGAATACTGTAACGCAAACCATGAAGTTCCGTCAATCCCTTTTAAGCTATGCAGAGAAGCACGAGGTAACACAGGCAGCAATCAAGTACAATGTGAATCCCCCATCTAAAAAAGCGTACTGTTACTTTACTCTTCCCCGAAGTCATCCTCGCCGCTCATCGCCTTCCCGCCATAGAGCGTTTTCAGCGAAAGGCGGAACTTGCTTTTCTTGTTGTATTCGATAATCATGGCTTCAGAATAGCCCAGCGCACCGGGGCGGCGTTCTTTTGCCGCACGGATGATTGCCTTCACCGACACTCGGCCCACATGGTCTTTGAACACATCGTCCCGGACAGTATCCCCATACGCCACAACGATGCGAGCAATGCCCATCAGGATGTTGCCAGAGAAGGAGTTGTTTTCTCCCTCCCATGTTGCCGCTGCCAGACGGAGCGTTCTGTCCAGAACAGCCTGTCCATATTTGTCATAGATGCGCTCCAGTGTAGAAACTGCACTGATACCGTTTTTTGCTTTGGTCGAGGTGATTGCCAGGCCATAGGACTGCACAATGGCCTCAATCATCTTCTGTTTGGGGTCATCTGCTTCAATATGCGCCTTGAAGGTCTCGAAAGAGGACAGCGCCTTGACATGCTTTTGCTGGTCGGCAAAGATATGAGCTTCCTCCTTATATTTCAGGTCATCGTAGATCATACACCACACCGGGGTATCACGGGAACCGGACTCACTGGCAATGATCTCGATGGTGTGCTGGCCGTCAAACACATAGTTGATGCCGTCGCGGCGGCTCACCTTGACCGGGTTGATCTGGTAGACGTCAAATTCTTCCAGTGCCTTACGGATATGATTTTCGGACAGCGGCCGCTGGTACTCCTGATTGGAAACCAGATTTCGGATGGGGATCAGCTCAAAGGACACATCCGGGATGCAGCGCTGCTGCGCTTGGGTCAGCATATCTTCTGCAATCATCTTTCAATTACCTCCAGCGTCTGCGTAATTTGTTCTTCCAGTCTGCGCAGGATCACAGCAAGCTGCGCCTTGGTCGGTTCGGACACCAAATCGATATCTGTCTTTGCCCGGGTTCGTGCGATGGCATTCATCCATGTGGGGATCGTCAGTGCCAGCCCACGGAATTCCATGTCCGGGTCAAACATCGGCATCTCCTTGATGCCCACCTCCAGTGGTGTGGTCTGCTTTTGCTGCGTCTTCCCGGATAGGCCGTCCGTTGATTGCTGCCTTGGCTTTCGCTGACGCATTTTCACATCTTCTTCTCTTAGCAGTTTTCTCCTGATATCAATTAGCTTTGTTTCGTCCATTTGTGCAAGCTTCCGCATTTTTTCAAAGGAAACAACGATTTTGTTTTCAACAAGTGCCGTAAAAAAGGCTTCATCCTTTTCTGCAATCTCATCCAGAAATTTTGCCAGCATACCATACGACTCTACTGAATTATACGACATTGAAATCTGCACTGCTATTACTTTGGATATACGATCAACTGGAATGCTTACCAGCTGTCCTTCCTCTCCTTTTTTCTTGATTGCTAAATCCAGACTTTTTCTTCGTTCTTCTTTTCGTTTTGCGTGAATCCTTGTTTTCTCTGCGTTATACCATTTTCCTACAAGGTACTTATAAATCGTTTTGTCCGCAGAAGATTCCTTAACTCGCTTTTTGCATATCCAGATAATGGCATCCTCTCTGGAGACAAAATTCATTTCTACTGTTTTGTAGTCCATCTCTTCGTAACTGCAGATTTCATAACGCTTGTGTCCATCCAGAATGCAGCCGTGCCACACCACAATGGGCTCCCTGCAGCCTTCACGGAGCAGGCTATTCTCCAGCCTGTTTTCCTCCTCCAGAGATAGTGGAACGCTCAGCAGTCTGAACTCCGGGTCGATTTGCCAGACCTGTTTCATGTGTTCTCCCTCATTCCGCTTCCGTGATGGTTTCGATGTCGCTCATATCAAAGGCGGCTGCATTCTGTTCCTTCAGCAGCCTTCCGTGCAGCAGGCAGGAGTCCTGTGTTCCGACCTGCGGTGCCACCGTGCAGATACCGTCCAAAAGTACCTTGCTCTGGATACAGAAGGAATTATCCTCCCAGCACCGGACACGCAGCGCATCCGCTGTTGCCTCCCTTGCTGCCAGCACCACCAGCTTTTTGCTCTGCGGGTGGATGCCCAGCGACACGAACGCCGGATCTCCCATGGCCTTCAGCGTTGTGCGGTGGATGTAGATGCGGTTATACTTGGCACTGATGCGCAAGCCAAGCTCGTTGTCCTGTTTCATAAGGAATCACCCATACTTCCCTGCTGCTGCGGCTGTGCCTGCGGATGCACCTCGGTCTTTTTCCCGTTTACCGTGATGACCGTGTAATTATCAAAGGTCTTGACTGCCAGAGAACGGCGGCTCTCGGAATAGGTGGGGCCAAACTTGCCGCTCCACTGTTCCGCAAAAACGGATTGGCGACTGCTGACCTTCTTGCCATCCCGGTTGACCACCTTGGGGAAGCATTCACTGGATGTGAGGTCAAAGGCGATCAGGGCTTTTCCATTGGCCTGCACCATTTTGCCCAGCACCTTATACCGATAATCCGGATTCCAGTCCATGATCTCACACAGAGTCAGAACAAAAAGTTCTCCTGTCCGCTGGGAGGGATACCGCTTGCCGTCCTTTGTCCGACCCCAGCGGTATCCGGTGATCTCAATTTCATCGCAGGGTTTGAGCAGGAGCTTCTTCTCTTTTCGGTTGATGAGGATCTGCACATATTCCACATCCGGCATCAGGCGAACACAGGCGGTATTCACACCGATCTTGTCCACATTCACCGTCAATGCTGGTTCTTTGATGTGAGCGAAGAACTCCGGGCGGACGATCTCATATTCACTGAGGTCGATTTCTTCTTCACCTGTCATGGTCATCTGCGCTGCAACAGCTGCATCCGGCAGCAGGCTCATCTGTGCATTCTCTTCCATCATTTCTGTACGTCCTCCTCAAACAGTTCCCCCAGTTCTTCCTGAATGAAACTGCGCAATTCTTCATACGAGGTGACCTGAAGCTCCGTTCCGGTGCTGACCATCTGTCCGGCAAGCCGGGTCTGCCACTCCTGCCGGGTCAGATTCCGAAGCTCGATCATGCTCTTTTCTACATAATACCCATTGCCGACACCCTGCCCGAAGTCCCCCACTACGCCACGGATACGTTTGCCTTGCCGACAGATGTTCTGGCCGGTGGCATCCTCCACGGTGACCTCATTATCTTTGATGTACACGCTGGCGTTGGTTCCGGCATAGATGCAGGCGGCATCCTGCCCATCCCGGTAGATGCGGCCGTAGAGCTTATAGTTGTTGTCCTGATCCCAGCCGAAGATTTGATACAGGGTCTGGATATAGGCCTTGGCGGCTACCGAACGGGAACGGCGATAGCCCCGGACACCGTTTGCCCACTGGATGGCACAGCGGTTCTCCTTGGCGGTGGGGCGCACGGCGATTTCTTTCCGCAGCGGATGCACCAACAGTTCTACATAATTATCTTTCAGATCCATCTCCCGGATGGCTGCCACACTGAAAGCAATGCTATCCTTGTGAAGCATGATGGCAGGGACACTCTGGTCACTGAACAGTTTAAAGTCTGCCACCTCATATCCGGTCAGGTCGAAGGAGCCTTCCCGCACCTCTAGCCGCCTCTCATCTTCTGGGTTGCTGTCCACGCTCCGGCAAGCGGCGATGTAATCTTCCTTGGTGAAGCTGCCCCACTTGGGGTGAACGATGACAAAGCCTTTCAGCAGACCGTCCGGGATGACCTGCAGTTCCGGCAGCAGAGACGTACCGCCGAACCTGGCATTGTTCATGATGCGCTGGACTGCCAGAAAATCGTTCCGGTCGATGATGGCTTCATGGTCATCCCGGTAATGACTCTGGGGCTTTTCTCCCCGGTTCTTGAAGGACTTCTGGTCGTGAACATCTGCCGCAAACTTGGTGAACCGCTTGCGGGTCAGCACATCTCCGCAGTAACGCTCGTTCCGCATACTGGCTGCCACACCGGATGCCGTCCACTTCAGATTCCCCAGATACGTCCGCTTGCTCAGCTTCGTGAGGATGTCTGCGATCTGCTGGGTGGAATATCCGTACAGGTACATATAGAACATGAGCTTCGGGATCTTGTAAGTCTCCGGGTTGACAACGAGCTTGCCGTCCTCGTTCTTCACAAAACCCAGCAGTTCCGGGGTCAGAGGCAGGCCATGGTCCAGCCGCATCCGCAGGGAAGTTTCCATACTCCGGCTGCGGGTACGGGATTCCTGCTCTGCAATGGTGGCCTGAAAAGACAGTGCCATGTGAGAATCATCGTTCAGGGAGTAGATTGCTTCCGACTCAAACAGCACGCCGATTTTCTTCTCAGACAGCTTGCGGATGATGCTCAGGCAGTCCACCACATTACGGGCAAAACGAGAAATATTTTTTACAATGATCAAGTCGATTTTTCCGGCATTCGCATTTGCCAGCATCTCATTAAACCCATCCCGATGCTGCATGGTAGTGCCGGATTTTCCTTCGTCTGCGTAGATCTTCACCAGCACCCACTGAGGATGCTGTGCCACCAGCTCTTCGTAATACTTCTGCTGCAGCTCAAAGGATGTGGTCTGCATGGGGTTGTCTGTGGAAACACGGGCGTAGATGGCGACTTGCTGATACTGGTCGGCTTTCACATGGTCGTTCTGCTCCTTCGCCGGGATGTACTCGTATTTATCCGGATCAATCGAGGCCTGCGAGATGCGCTGCCGCACCCGGTTCTGATTTTGGGCATTGGTCAGTTCTGTCTTTTCCACTCAGTTCACTCCATTGCATTCGTTTCTTCTTCAAGGCGCAGTTGCTCTGCCCGCTCCGGCATGGCAGGTTTCGGCAGGGTCGATAGCATCGGTTCATCCAGTTCATCCGCCGGGAGAGTCTGCCAGCCCTCCGGCAGCAGTCCTGTATCCCGCAGGTCAGCTTGGTAATACGATGCCAGTGTAAAAATGTCTTCAGAAATAAAGTAGATTCCCACAGGATGCTCCTGCGCCGCCAGCATCCGTGCCATAAAGGACATTTCTTTCCAATCACTGGACACATTGCTGACCTTTTGCGTCACGATGAGGTCCACCTTACCGGTGAAGCAATCCTCCAGCAGACGGCACCCCTCTTTGGAGTACTCCATGTGCGGGGCGGTCATTCCCCTATCCACATAGAAATCCACCAGTGTCCACTGCGGGCACAGGGCAATATCGTCCATATACTGCTGGATATGCTTTTCCAGATAGTTCTCATGTCGGGTCTGATTGAAATACCGGATGTACACCCCGATCTTATACGGCGTATATGGCATGGGATACTCATACGGGATACTGTCCAGCCACAGGCGGTGACGGGCAAGGGCCGCTTTCTTGGGATTCTCCTTGATGTGACGGCGCAGCACATTGGAGCCGCTTTGTGCAAGGGTAGATTCCTGCGGAGCTGGCTCTGCAAGCCGTGTTTCCATCTTTGTCACCTGATCCATATGTACTGCCTCCTGATGTGCTGAAAATGCACCGATTTACTGCTGATTCCTTTACCTATAATTCTATCTCTGTGCAGCTTTACACTCAAGGACACCCATGTCACTTTTGAGACATCTCACAGACTATTTTTTATTTGAGGACGCCTCAGTACCACTCAGCATTTTGGCAATGGTACTGATGGCATCACTTGCCTTCCGCAGATTCGATTTCGTCAGATTTGCAGCCAAGGCGTGTTCCAGCTCTCGACAGGCGCGTCCCACCTGTTCCTTCTCCTCTGACCACTGTGAAGCATCCACCTCCGCTTGCCCATTTACTCTTTTTACCAGAGCGCACTCAGGAAGATTCAAGGCCTTTTCCAAATCATATAGCGTTTGAACCGAAGGGATATAATACATTACTGTACTTGTTCGTCTAAATTTTCTTCCATCGCCAGAGCAGTTGCACATCAACACTAACATAAAGAACATCACACTCATTATTATTTTCATGAGAAAGAGATTTAAGAATGCTGCAGCTAAAAACGTTCCCACCAATACTGGAAGAATAATTTTTGCCTTTGCAAATATTCTTGTTCTTGCAATCAACGCACCCAGCAAAATATAATATGTTCCCGAAAAGATTCTTCCTTTACCTATTGTTTTTTCTATTAAAACAGAAATAATGCCAAGTAAATGGTTCTCAGAAGCGGGCACTGCCATAATGTAATCTACCGAATCTTCTTCCGATCCTTTTCCAACCAGAACCAATTTCTCATCACAATGCATCTTGGCATATGCCTTTAAAATCGTCAAAACGCCTTTTTCTCTTGCATATCTTCCAAAATACAGAATGTAATTGTCATGCTCATAATAGGCTTTATACTCCTGATTTATCGGCAAGAAATTATTCATCTTGATTATTGGTGAATGCGTAAAATGAGCTTTCTCCACTAAATTTTTATAAAAATTGCATTCCGCAATATACAAGTCAATTTTGTCATAATAATGTCCATATCTAAGAAATTGAGCTTCTGTATTCATACTCTCACCTTAATAAAACTTATTATCTTACCGAAGTAAATCATTTCCCCACAAACACATCTTCATACTGCCCACAGATCTTATCCCATGTATACTCTTCTGCCACACGCTTCTTGGCTCTCCGGCCCATCTCTGAAATTTCATCTGTACTCATTTGGTCTGCCTTATCAATCAACTTAGCAAGGCTACCCGGCTTGCGGCTCCAATACAAAGCGCAATCCTCTGCCACCTCTTTGTTGAACCCAACATCAACCAGTAAGTTCAAATCGGTACTTCCAAGAGCTTCAATCAGCGAGGGATTTGTACCACCAACCGTGTGACCGTGGAAATAAGCATTCTGGTGATACTCTGTGAGCTTGTAGACAAAGGTCTCATAACCTCCGTAAGCCCCCAATGACTTCGCGCCGACAAGGTATACATGCTGCACTTCTTTTTTTGAATTCATTCCTCTATTCCATCCTCACATTTTTATCGCTAATGTTGCATCTATTCCCTTATGGATAAAAACAAACCTACGGCGGGTCGCACAAAGGCAATCCACCGTAGGCTTGAACTCTCCTTCAATCTTTATTTGCTGCTCCTTTTGTGGGTCAAAACAGAGCTTTCCAAAAAGCCTCCCACATATAACCCCGGATTTTCCGCATCTTGCAGTTTTTCAACAAATAAAACATTTGAAGGACAACTCAAGCCGTCAAAACCCTTTTGTTATCGTAGGTTTTCTTGGTTGCCCCTATGCGGATGTCAAGTAAGGAACAAAAAAATTCACAAAAAAATAAGCCCTACAAGGGTTTCAGTCGGTTCCGAACCGATCTGAGCCTTGTAGGGCTTACTTGCGCTCTATACGTTCTTTTCTTGATTATGATTATGCTCCATGGGCATCCATTCTGTTACGCGGCGGATTAACTCTTCTAAATTTAACCGCCCGCTCAGGTGTGGTTTCAGGGCAATCCGCATCAAACGTGATTGGCATTTTCTTTGCCGCTTCCAGTTCTGCGAGTTCTTCTTTTGTAAATGCAAGTTCCTGTTTCAGTTCCATAGACATTTCACTCGTTTTTACCATAATAAAGCCCCCTTTCAAATTCGGTAGCCATTCGTGCCGAAATCAATCTTGTCACATCTGTTTTTGTACCGCTTTCTTCAATTCTTACTCGTTCAGTATATACAACAAATAGTATTTCATTCACCTTTCCGATGAACTGGTCTATATTGCCAATCAATGCACCCTCTGCTTTTTGAGAAATCCGTCCAGCAGAAGTATCGCCTATGGTGTTATATCGATCTTCGTCATAACTATGATCCTCATCATAAAACTCGATTCGGTCATAGTCAAAGAAGATACGCGCTGCACTCTTAAATGAAATTCCGTGTTTTTTAATATTTATCTGATTTTTATTATCATCGTATTCAAAGGCCATTCCTCCCAGTGAGAAACTAACCATCCTGTTATCTTCCATCGGCCTCACCGCCTCTCTCCGAGCTTCATAATCTCCCTATTATGCTTTCATCTTACCATAAAACGCCTTGCATATCAAGCTGGCAGATGTAAACTTTTCAACATAGATTTGTCCATATTGCTCTTTCTTGGCATCATGCCGTCCTTTAAATCGATGACTTTTTTCTGCTGGCAATCCCTTTGCCTCTCATTGTCTTCACTTCTTCTTCAAGGTAATAGTCACCATGATAGAATTTAGAAACATCCATATCAAGAGCTTCAATTACTCGACACGCCAAGCCAAAAGAACAGGTCAAAATACTTCTTTCCCCAGATTCCAACCTTTGATATTGACGCAAAGTTATTTTTGCGCGATCAGCAATCTCTTGTTGCGTCAGCCTTAACATTTGTCGTTTTTTCAATAAGACGGCTGCCGCTGTTGGAATTATCGTTTGAAAGCCATCTAAAATTCCGGCACGCATAATATCGGCTCCCTTCATCACGTCCATTTGGACGTATTATACGTCCAAGTGGACGTAATGTCAAGTTGTACACTTTTGAGGCGAGAGGGCACTTTGTTCATCTTTTTCAAGCGAAATGATAACTGCATTTTTCTCGGCATCATACCATCCTTTAAACTGATGGTCTTTTCCTGCCGCCAGACCATTTGCTTCCAGCAACACCTGAATGAACTGTATTCCGTTAATCATCATCCGACACTGCCCATCGGTCAGTAGCTTATCCGGGACCTTAAAGGACATGGGATGCTCCGCAGCACACGGCGTGATTGCAATAGACTTCCGATCTTTCCTCTGCAAAACGCAGATATAGGCCGGACTTCCAAGAATACGGATAACATCTTTCCCAACATTCATTCTCCGGCTTTCCGCCGGAATTGTCACTCGCAGGTTCATAACTCGCCCAGAATTCATGTCGGCATTCCTCTCTCAGCAATCTCATTGCCCGATTGTTGTACGTTTTCAAGCTGTCCCGGTAAATCTGGCGAAGGTATATTTTCAGATTCTTCACGTTGCGGAATCGGTATTGAAGTAGTGCCTGCTTCCCGTTCGGGCTCATCCAATACAGTAGAACTCTGATACCCAATGAAGTCTTCAAACATGTTCATCTGATGGTCTGCAATATAGTCATTATAAGATTTTCCGATACGGTTCTTATAGGCATCCGGGAAGAATTTCATCTGCTTTTTCTTCATTTCACCAGTAAGCGGATCTGTATATTCCTGTGGCTTCGGGGTGAACATGATTGCTTCTTCCAAATCAAACAACATACAAAGACCCTGATCTGAATTAGCCACCCGTCCAAGCACTTTATAACGGCATTCCCGATTCCAGTTCATGAGCCTGAAGATATTTTCCACAAATTCCAATGATGTAATATCCTTATTCACCCAGTTTTCGTCCTTCCGTCTTGCCCATTCAACAGATGCACTGTCCTCTTCCGGGCACATAATCAACGCAAGCCGCTTCTTATTGGGGTGCAAAATCGGAAGGACATACTTGATTCCTTCAAAAAGCCGAATGCACGCCATATTAAATTTCATAACACCATATTTTATGCTCACTGCAGGTTTATTCAGCATGGAAAACTGGGTGCGCGGCGGAAGTTCATAGCCATCGAACTTTTCGTACTCCAGTTCTCTTTTATGTTCTTTCCTTATCTGTGCAAGTTCACGAATCAAGGAGATTTCCCGAACGCTTAGTTCCTGCGTCCTGCTTTTTTCTTCCATTCTATAAGTTCCTCCTACATCGACATCAAAAGATCATCCAGTTCACGTTGAACTTCATTTCTGCTTGGAATTGCACCAATCATGGGATTTTCTACGACTTGGCCAGATTCCATCACATCACTAACTGTAATGCTCTGAACCCATTTACTCCGATATAGCCGGCATTTCAGATTCATCGAACAATTTTCTTGTTCATACTGATTTTTCCCAGTCAAAACCCGGGACTCATCTAATTCAAAAATTAGAAATTTTGCATTTCCCTGACCCCGGCAGATACCACGGCACTGATAGCGGCAATTCCTTCTCCAGTTCAATGTTTGGAAGACCAGTCCAGAAAATGCTCTGGCTGAAAAAGCACTATGAACGTCATTGTCATCTCTCCAGCGCATCGTCGTTGAAAAGCCGTGATTGCTCTTTCGCAAAATCACGACCTGCAGAATCGGATGATAGAGCAGTTCCACATACTCGCAGTCGTCCAACTGGCTATGGCAGGCCTTGCTGAAACGGATTCCATTTTTAGAAATCGTCATAACCGGGCTGCTCTGGTTGATAAAGCAAGCACCTGAAACCGTCATATATTCAGATTGAAGTGCCTTTCCCAGTGTTGCCCCAGCCCTCATCTCTGCTATATCGTTCAGTTTCATCACCTCTTCCGGCAGATAGGTGCTCAGGCAAAGGCTGCGGATGCTTTCAACACTGATGCCGCTCCAATTCGGATGGATGCCAACAAAGCCTTTCAATGTTCCCTGCTGGATCACCACAATATCCTGCACACCGCACTTTTTGCTGCTGGATGCCACCAGATGTGCAGCCCGTGCAATTTCCGGCGAAACAATCGCTTCGTGATGTTCCGGGACATAGGCAGAGCAGCGATTCCCATTATTCTTTGTAACCTTGCCCAGCTTGTAGTCCACCACGATGCTCTTCCGGGCTTCCAGATCACCCCAGCGGCGTTCATTTTTCATGATGTTTGCCACCATCATGCCATTCCACTCCTGCCTGCCGCGCAGGGTGCTGCGCTTCTTCTGCGTCAGAATCGTTGCAATCTGATCGTAGTTATACCCTTGAATAAACGCCAGAAAGATAAACCGCACCGTCTTCGCTTCTTCCGGCTCGATCACCAACTGGCCATCTTTCGTATGCCGATACCCCATCAGGTCAGCCACCGGATACTGACCTGTCATAATGCGCTGATCATACGAAAGGATCATCCGGCGGCTCTTGTTGCCCGATTCCCAGTCTGCCAAAAGAGCCTGAATGTCAAGACTGTATTGACTGCTTGGATTCAGCGTGTAGATGTTTTCCGTTTCAAAGTACACGCCAATGGGATGTGCCGGGTGCATAGTTTTCAATGCTGCGATCTGCGTCATACAATCAGAAAAATTCCGGGCAAACCGCGAAATGCTGGCACAGATAATCAAGTCCATCTTCTGGTCTTTGGCATCTCGCATCATGCGCTTAAACGCATCCCGTTTCCGCAGTGAAGTACCCGATTTCCCTTCATCGCTGTAAATATCCTGCAAATTCCAGTTTTCCGTTTCTGCAATCTTTTTGGTGTAGTATAGAGTCTGGTTTTCAATGGAAGAAATCTGTTCTTCGCTGGAAGTGCTGACACGGGCATAAACAGCTACACGCTTCAGGTCACTGTCGTAAATTGACGGTGTCGGTTTCGCCGGACGAAAGTAGTCTTTTGCCGTTTTCTGGCCCTGTTCTGCCTGCTTATGGATTCTGTCCCGAATTTCAGCTTTTCTCTTTTCGGACTCCAAATGCCTACTCTGCCAGTCTGCTCCACACGGCAGCATGTCCACATCTTCTGCTGGGATATGTTCTACGTTCATTTTTCTTCAGCCTTTGTCATTTCATCTTCCACTCGAATTCTCCACTCAAGATAATCTTTCCTTCGGATTGATGTATATTTTTCGGCCAATTCTTTCAGGCTCTGCCGTTGGTTATCAACATCGAGAATCGTGTCAATTCTCTGGTCGTCATCATCCGTAACAACGTCCACTCGCATCGGCATGTCAAACAGATATTGCAGCAAAAAACAGAAATCACAGGTATTCGCTGCAAGGTAGGCCCTTGTCTGTGAAAAAATCAGATTGACGACACCCTTTTTGCAATCTTTGAGCAGATGCACCATTTCCGGGCGTTTATAGATTTCCTTATTCCCTGTAATGTCGATGTAAACACCAACCAGCCTTTTATCCGCATCATCCCTGAACTTTTCAGCATAATAGGAACTATGATAGGCCACCGCTGCATCCTTGGAGCGTTCCCACAGTTTTGCAAGTTTCACATAGCCACCCACCTTATACTTGCGGTCCATTCATAGCACCTTCTTCCGGCTGAACACTCCAATACCATCTCCGCTTCTTCTGGTAGCAATGGATTCCCATTTCTGTTTTTACCATCCGTGCCACACGTTTGCTGACCCCCTCGTTGTCCAGACGGCAATAAATTTCATTTGCGCTCATATCACCTTTTTCAAGGAAATGCTTGATCCAGTAGGCAGCCTTCTGTTGCTCTGTATCAAATTTAGGTTCGGTATCCGACTGTTGATTTTCAAAAGGTTGTGGTCTGCACTCCAGCCACCGAAAGCCCTTGTCGGCAGAAATGGAAAAGCGGATGTCTTCTGCTGTAGGCGCAAGACTGTTTTTGATTTGATGTACGATTCTTATATCAGAGTTCTCTGTATCTCGCTCCACCTGCAGGACGCTTCGTGCTGCTGCCACAACATCAATGCTGCCAAGGCTGCGGTACAGCCCTTTGGAGCCTTCTTTTTTATTGAGGTGTCCAATCAGAACAATAGCGCAGTCGTAGCCAGCAGCCCACATTCCAAGGCGGCGCATAAGTTTCCGTGCCCTGCCTGCGATCTGCAAATCCGAATCACTGCCAAGATAAGCCTGAATCGGGTCAATCACGACCAATCGCGGCCGGAATTCAATGATTGCCTGACGGATGCGCTCATCATCCAATGTGAGGCCGTTATAAACTTCTTCATTGATGAAAGCAATCTTCTTGCAGTCTGCTCCGCAGCGTTCCAATCGGGGCTTTATCGTATCCGAAACGCCATCCTCTGAGCACTGATAAATCACTTTTTGCGGTGTACCGATTTTACAACTGTCCGGGGTCTCTCCTCCTGTTGAAAGTTCCGCAATCAGATTCATCATCATGGTCGATTTTCCATCGCCAGGATCACCTTGCAGCAGTGTGATTTTCCCGATTGCAATAAAGGGATACCACAGCCACCGTACATCCGTTGACTGAACTTCGCTGTACAGCGTCAGCAGTTGTTCCACGTTGTTCTCACCACCTTATCCTTGCTGTTTGATTTCATGCTTTTATTATACTCCTGTCAGGTGATTTTTTCTGTGAACCAGCAGTTCACTTGTTGCTCAAAATGTGAACTGTTGGTTCATATTTTGGCCTCAGAAGCCATCTCCGCTAGAGGGAAAAAATAAGAATTCTGACTTCTATGCAAATTACCTCTTTGGTTCCTCTTGATTCATTTCTCCATAAGTCAAATAATTAAAGTATCTTATGCGGGCATTTGAAAGGAAAATCACTATATGTCCGTAAATCGTACTTCTTTAGGAAAACGAATCAGCTTCTACCGTTCAAAATCGAATCTGACGCAAGAAGTTCTTGCCGCAAAAGTCAACTGCAGTCGTGAATACATTGTCCAAATCGAAAATGGCACAAAGGTTCCAAGCCTTTCTGTTCTTGTCAAAATTGCCAACACGTTATCCGTTTCCGCGGATGAGCTTTTGCTCGACTGTCTTGAATATTCATCTTCCTCTGCAAACTCTGAAATTCATCGCTTGCTGTTGGACTGTAATGAAACTGAACAGACTGTCATTATCCGCATGGCAAAGGAGTTAAAGGCCATTCTTGTCAGCCTTGGAGTTTAACATTATTTCGCAGTAAAAAGCACAAAATAAAACGGCCCGCATAAGCTGCAGACGCACCCTCGAATTCTCCTGGGTGCTGTCTGTGGTTTATGCGGGCTTGACTAATTTCATTTTGGAAATGTTACATATACTCCTTTTACAATTTCTCTTACCTCTATACCGTCTTGTTCATCTTCAATCAAAATATTGATTTTTTCTCTACTTTCCCTTGTTATGCGGTTGTCAAGTAGGGAAAAAATAAGCCCTACAAGGCTTCAATCAGTTTTCAAACCAACTTGAGCCTTGTAGGGCTTATCTGCTTTACTCTATATTTTTAAATTTTAGTCTAACGGTATCCAACTATTTTCCGCCGCCCTCTTAAATCAAAACCGCTCTGCTATCGTCTACATAAGGTTTTAACTTTTCAACCAACTCATATACCTCTTCCAACAAACTTATTCATAACATCCTTACCCAAATACTCCTTACTCCTTGCATCCCGCATCTGCTGATTGGCAATCAGTTTCCCAGTATTAAGATCATACTTTCTTACGCGATTATTATATACAAAGATAATATCATCTTCATTAAGAAATATGTGTCTAAGTCTTCGGTTTATAAGGCTCTGATGCAAAAAACTTTCTAATACGCTGATAAACGTCCACCCCTTTGCTTGTCGCTTGAAGAAGATTATGTTTCTATCTAAATCATCCATTACAACAAAAATGCAATGCTCATAAATTACTATACTCTTTGCATGATTCGGAAGGATAATTTCATACGAATCACCAATCATCAAATCATACATTTGTCTTATCGTAACAGTGATCTCATCCTCTTGAAAAATTCTCGGTTTCAATGCCCTTTGAGATGCCTTTCCGTTGCCAACTTTTTTGGGTTTCGTCCAAATGCTGTCTGTCCGAAAGATATCGTAATTCTTTATGTTCAAACTTTTTACCAACTCAGCCATATTTCGGAGATCATTTAGGCCATAAATTCCAAAACACCAATGCGCATTCGATGCTTTTTTATTCACTTCAATAAAATAATCCCAATCAACTAGTGAGATTGAATGCCCAATCACAACAATCTGTTCAGTGCATGCCAATCCATCAAAAAAAGCCTGATTGTTTTTAATAATTTCTTGACTGTCCTTGGTTAAATCCTTATCATACTGTCCGATCAAGTCAAACACATTGTCCTGTGCTACATCAATCATAGCCTGACGATAATTTTGCGGCTTCCTATTTTTCTGATGAAAATTTCCTGCCGCTCCTGGCTTATGTCCAAGAATCAATTTTTTCTTCTTTTTTCTGCTCCCATGGATGTAACAAACTTCTTTTACACCATACAGCGTTTCAATAAATTCTGTATAGTTAAAATCAAGGACCTTTCCCTGTGGATGAATAAGTCCATTCAGTGGTCGATCATCAGTTCCAACCTCAAGGCGCTCAATCCATCTACGAAAGGTCGGCTGAAGGTTATTTACTAAATTGGCCATTGGTGCCGCTGCAGCTTCCACAGCCATATAGAACTCCGCAGCGCCACTATCCTCATCACCATAAACCCCAAAATCGTCAAGCCACATATCGATGATATTCCTGCTCCCCATCAAATTGAGATTCAAAGTACCAAGTGCGTTTTCAAAGTCCGCCCATATGTCTTCGGCTGTTAATGCTGTTTCAAGACTATATCGAAGACTATTATTCTTGCCAAGACTATCACGAAAGTTATAGTAGCTTGAGGGGACTCTATGCATCAAGTCAAAGCCATTCCCTATAATATAAAGTGTATGTGCTGAAGGATTTACACTTTCCATCAAGATTGGTTTATATGTTTGCACTTTTGCCTCAAATAGTTTTCGCTCCTGTTCTTTCTGTTCTTGCCATTTTAAGTTTTCAGCTTGTTCCCGAATTTTTCCCTGCTTCTCATACCACTTTTTGTTGCAAATACGACAGTATGAATTATCAGTTTCACTCAGAAATTGTTTGCCACAAGTTTTACAATTCTTTACTTCCATAGTTTAGACTGGCGTAATTCGCCCTAACTCCCAATGTTTTCGTTCGTATTCATCAATAGTCTTCAATTCTTCGCCAAGTTAATAGGCTCTCCATCGTTTTTATGATACCATGAATTTAACGTTCTTACAAGGCAATTTCATTCTACCTTCCCCATGTTGCTTAGGTCTTTCTTTTCTTTTACACTAGCCATAACAAAAGAGTTAAAGGCTACTCTTGTCAGCCTTGGAATTTAACATTCATCTGTATTAAAATCACAAATTAAAAAGCTCGCATACGCTGCAAACGTACCCTCGAACAAGCTTGAGTACTGTCTGTAGTTTATGCGAGCTTCACTTTATAACTCTTTAAGATTAAGGACAACTTATTTTTTCTTTACCATGCAGCGTTTCTTAAAGAACGAAATACCGTAGCAAAGAATCTGATCGTAATCATCCTCATACTCCTTTGCATACATCCGATCATCAATTTGCTGCAAGGCTATATCACATTCACTTTCCAGATTTTCCAAAACCTTCGTGTACTTTGCTTCAAAGATTGCAACGCGGGCATTGATGGAATCGTAAACGACCACATCACTTCGGCCTTCTCCATGCTCCTTGTTAGAGTCTACCATATATCCGGCACCTGTGAAGATGCCCGCAAGGAAAGCATGATAGAAGTCTTCCCGGTAGTCATGGTAGCTTATGGTACGCCGAAGCAGAGCATTCATTTCCTTGGTAATGCCCTCGCTATCACCGTTCCAGACTGCATCGAACAAAGCATTTCGATTCCACTTCTTCGTACTGTCATCGAACCATTTGATGACTGTTGTTTCAAAAATCTCTTTGATTTCTGCATTAGGAATCATAAGGGCAACCATGCCATCCGGCAATTCGCCTTTATAATCGCCTTCACGAGCTTTGGTCAGGTACCCTGTCAAGTACAGCGTACTCCAAAGATTGTCTTCTGAGGAATGCAGATAATCATAGGTTAGGTTTTCATCTACACGCTGAACGATGCAGCCACCAGCCATCAGGGTTTCAAGTTTATTTGTGATCGTACTGCCCGCATAGTCAATAAAGGAACGGATGATAGCATTGTCGCTGGTATTTTTCCAGTAGCTGATAGGCTTTGCTTTCGGATTGCGCTGCAATTCCAGCATGTAATTCATTACGTCCCACGGGCAGTAAACATCAAAATCGCCGAAATGATAGCCATCATACCATTTCTTAATGTTTTCGGCCTGCCCTTTCAGGTCGGCATCCTTTAGTAGCTGGTCAACCTCGCTCTGTACAAATCCGAAATACTCGTTCAGACGAGAATTGGTGATAGTATCCGATACAAAATTGTTGGTTCCTGTAAAGATACTCTCTTTCGCAATCTTCAGGCAACCTGTAACAACTGCAAATTGAAGAGCTTGATTGTCTTTCAGTGCTTGCATCAGGCCTTTCATGACATCGAGCATTTCATCATAATAACCGTTATTGTTCGCTTTTGCTACGGGTACATCATACTCGTCTATAAGAAGAATTACAGGCTTTTCATAGTAACTTTGCATCATCGTTGTCAAAAGCATAAGGCTGCTCTTAACTTCTTTTATGGAGCCACTGCCATGTGCAAGATGCGCAAACGCTGTTTTTTGGAACTCTGTAGCATTTTCACTATCAAGCAAATAAAGATGTTTGTTGTACAAATCTGCTATCACCATTGTGAGCATATCATACGCCCCGGTGAAATCCAGTCCATCTACTTGCCGAAACGAAACAAAAATTGTAGGATATTGGTTCATCCACTCATCACATAATGCCTGATGCTCTGCAATTTCCAGTCCTTCAAACAACTTTCTGCTGTCCTTGCGGATGTCAAAGAAGCTTTCCAGCATACTCATACCAAGCGTCTTACCGAAACGCCGTGGGCGAGTGATAAGTGTCACTTCTGATTTTTCGCTCAAAATTTCCGTAATCAGGCCAGATTTGTCAATATAATAAAACCCACCGTTCCGAATCTTCTCAAAGTCCGAAATACCAACCGGGATGTTCAATTTTTTCATCTCTGCTGCTCCTTTCACATAGCCACGCACAGACTTTTCATCGCTTCTATGATACCATGAATCTCGTGTTCTTACAAGAAAAATTCTGCTTACCGCATTGATTCTGGCTACGGTTCATTCAGCATAGCCTGCCAGCACATCTTCAAATGGAAAACGAATTTTCACGCGCTCATCATTGAAAACCTCGATGCGATCAATAAAGGTTTCCACCACATTCTGCGATAAGTGCATCACATCGCCTGCTTTTCCCACGGTATCCATCACGGCTTGCAAATTATCAGCATCCTTCTTCACAGGCTGGAAAATTTGATTTTTCTCAGTACGCAGCCTTTGAATCTGCTCCATTCTTTCATCTTCCTGCGCTCTGTAGGCATCTCTCTGCCGGATGAACTCTTCCTTACTCATGTTTCCATCAGCATACTGCTCATACAGTGCAACGCGCTGTTTTACGATCTCTGCCTTTTCCGCACTCAGCTTTTCTTCCTGCCGTTCCAGTGCGGAAAAGCAAATCAACGCTTTGCGTTCCCGTTCGTGCAGGATTTCCAGTACATGCTCCGCCTGTTTTATCTGCGCTGTCAGCGCATTTCGGATAATCTCTTCCAGTACTTTCTCAGAGATTGGGATTTGCTTGCAGGGACTGTCCACCGCAGTGGCCGAAAATCTGCAGTTAAACGAGGGGCCAAGCTTCTTGAGAACACGATATTTCATCAGTTTCTGACAGTAGCCGCAGTAGACCTTGCCTTTCAAGGGATACTGGTGTTTTGTGTAGTTCCCGGCCTGATGATTCCCATGCTGCAGCATAATAACCTTTTGTGCCTGTTCAAATTCTTCCGGGGTCACGATGGCGGCATGGCTGTCTTCAATTCGCACCTGCTGTTCCAAGGGAGCGCGCAGGACCCGATGCTTACAGGGAACAGGCATAATGAATTTCGCGCCCACATAGGTTCCCTTATACTTCTCATTTTTCAAAATATGGTAAACTGTTCCGCTTGTCCAATGGCTACGCTGCAAGTCCCATGCTTTCTGCTCACTGTACACATGATTTTCCGCTACGTGATACGCTGCCGGGGTCGGAATCTGCATTTCATTCAAGATTTTTGCGATGGTGCCCGTTCTGTTGCCCTGCAATGCCAGTTCAAAGATCAACCGTACATACTGGCTGGCTACCGGGTCTAGAATCAGCTTATGGCAGTCATTCGGGTCTGGCAGAAATCCAAACGGGCGGTATCCTCCAAGATACATTCCTTTTTTCTGCATCACATGGTCTGCTGCTGCGATTTTGGCAGAAAGGTCCCGGCTGTAGGATGCGTTGATGATGTTCTTAATGGCTACTTCCAGTCCGCGCACATCGTTTCCGGCCTGCATCCCACTGTCGTACCCATCGTTGACGGAGATGAAGCGAACGCCCATCAGTGGGAAGATACGCTCCATGTAATCGCCTGCCTCAATGTAATCACGGGCAAACCGGGAAAAGTCCTTTACAATAATCGTTTTCACCTTTCCGTCCTGCGCATCTTGAATTAGCCGCTGAAACGCAGGACGGCTTGTAGATGTGCCGGAGTAGCCATCGTCCACGTACTCCTGACGCGGCTCTGTTGCCAGTTCGGGGCGGGCCATGATGTACCCCTCTACCAGTCCGCGCTGGCCCTGAATGCTGTTGCTCTCAGCCTTATCAGCACCCACATCCTCGTCCGCAAGAGAAAGCCGGTAATAGGTTCCGATCATCTGCTGCTCACCGCCCTTCAAACGGATAAATCAACTCTGCCTTTACAATTTCCGCTGCACGATTTTCCAGATTGCTCATGCGGCATACCCACTCCATCTGATTTTCTTCTTTCAGTTTTTCCGAAACGCCCTCCTGCTGGCTCATCTGCTCAATCAAAACCTCATATCGCTCTGCTGACTGCTCTTCCACATTTGCTAAAACAGTATCCAGTTTTCCGCTCAGCAGCAAGCTCTGGTAATAGGCCGTTTTTCGCAGTTTCAGGTACGCCTTGTGCAGCATTCCCCAGCGGCCAATCGGACGAGTCCGTGGCTGCTTCAAGGCTGGCAGGTAATAATCATCAACCAAAACATATTCCAGCCCAGTCCGGGCATCGTAGATTTTTTCTTTCATTGCTTTGTTCTCCTTTTTCATCACAGTAAAAATTCCGCGTGAGTAATTTTCCTGCGGTCCACTTCAATTTTCTTTACATACTGCTGCAGATTGTCTGCCGTTAAAAGAACCTCTGTGTTTCCTGCGATCTGCTTTTTCTGCCGTAATTCTTCTTGAATCAACGCAAGCTCTTTCTCTTTTTTGGATTTTTCCTGTTTTTGTTCTACGATTTCATTTTTCAAGTTCTGCTTTAATTCCAAGAATTTCTCTTTTGAAAGTTCTCCGAAGACATACCGCTCATAGCCGCTGCGCTTCTGCGATTCCAGCCGAACGATATTGCCCGACACCTGTTCCATTTCACGGCTCAATGCAACTTTCTTTGTTTCAAGGTTGCTTTTTCCCGAATTCTTCTGCATCAGCTTTTTCAAGTACTTATGTTCTTCTAACCGCTGGTACAGTTCCTTATGGATGCCGTTCCAGAGGTCTTTCTCTGAGATGGAAACATGGCAAAATTTACAGTAAAAATACAGCGAGCCATCCCTTTGCCAATGGCAAACCAGCTTTTCTCCGCACTCTTTGCAAAATATCCGGCCTTTGAAGATGTTCGGATTGTTCTTTCTGCGCTGTTTGCACCATGTTTTCCGTTCCTCCCTGACCGCTTGCTCAGCTTCCCGCAACACGGAAACTTCATCAAACAGTTCCCAGCTGATAATCGCCGGATGGTTGTCCGGCACCATCCGCCAGCTTTCCCGTGGATTCTGCCCGATTTTCCGATTCGTTTCATCGTAGGCGATGCGGTTATACACCATGGTTCCCGTGTAGACCGGATTTTCCAGAACCTTTGTCACGAAAGCCGGCTGCCATGCAGGGTCCTTTACCCGTGATGTATTTTTCACATACCCCAACTGACAGCGGCGTGTAAAAGGTGTCGGGATTTCCTGTGCAGATAGCTTCTTTGCAATCTCGTACTCTTTCATGCCGGATTTCTTCCAGAGAAAAATCCGAACTACCACATCGCTGACTTCCTCATCCAGAATCAAATGATTCTTCTGATCCTTTTTGTAGCCAAATGGAACAGGGGTATAGATTTCTCCCCGTGCTTCCTTGGAACGAAAGCACGACTGAATCTTCTGGGACAGGTCTTTCGAGTACATTTCGTTGATCATGCTCTTGATCGGCACCAGCATCCCGTCCCGGCTCTGGCTGTTCAGGCTGTCATAGTTATCGTTGATGGCTATAAATCTTACGCCGAACAGCGGAAACACCTGTTCCAGATACTGGCCTGTTTCCACGAAATTACGACCCAGTCGGGAGAAGTCCTTTACCACAATGCAGTTGACTTTCCGCTCCTGCAGTGCTTTCAGCAACCGTTCAAATTCCGGGCGGTCAAAGTTCATCCCTGTGCACCGCTTGTCCGCAAACACATCCAGCAGCATCAGATCATCCCGATGGTTGATATACTCTTTGATATAAGAAATCTGCACTTCCAGCGATTCCGTATCCCGAAGTACATCATCAAAATCGGACAGTCGTGCGTAAATTGCGGTTTTCCAGATACGGTGCGGTGCGTTCTCCGCTTCCCGCTGCGCCGCACTTACCTTCTTGCTTATTCTTGCCATATGTCCAGCCTCTCCTTTCATGCAGATACTTCACGCTGCCCCATCTGCTTTTGATGCAGTTCTTCCAACAGGTCCGCAATTTCATCGTGGAATCGGAACGTAATTTCTACCCGATTGCCCTCATAGACTTCGATTTTCTCAATCAGTTCCACGACCATCGGACGGGTGATCTCTTCCAGTTTCCGATACTTACGGTACACGTCCAGAAATGGATACGCATTCGGGGCAGTCTGTAAATTTTGCTGTTCCGCCTCCAGTTCCTCAATTTTGCGGTCATACTCTTCGATTCGCTTGCTGTACAGTTCGTTGTAGTTCAAAAAATCCTCCCGTGTGAGGATTTCCTCTGCGTAATCCCCATACAATTTTTCCTTAATGCCCTGTGTATGGGCCTTTTCTGCAGTCAGCTGCCGAATCTGCCGTTCGATGCGCCGCACACGGTAGGGTTCCTGTTGGGCCTGCCGGATGCTTTCTACAAACTCTGCTTCCTCCATCACGATCTGGATCTGCATCTGGAGCGCATTCCGCACAATGTTATGGAGTTTTTCATCCCGCAGATTATGGCTCGTGCAGCTGCCTTTGTTCTGTTTGCTGCCGGAGCACTGATAATAGATGTACCGCTTTCCTTTATAGCTGGCCGACCTGCGTACCAGCCGGCTGCCGCAGTCCCCACAGTAGAGAAAGCCTGCAAACAGGGCCACCGTTTCGGCATCGTTCGGCCTGCGTGTTTCGGTTTCCAGAATCCGCTGCACCAGTTCAAACTGCTCTGCCGGAATGATTGCTTCATGGGTATTGTCCACGATTACCCAGTCCCGCATCGGCACATTCAATTTCTTTTTGGAGCGATAATCCAGTCGTCGTGTCTTTCCCTGTACCAGTTTTCCGATATAGACCTCGTTGTGCAGAATGCGGTCCACTGCCTTGGCAGACCACGGCGGCTCATCGCTCTTGCGGAAATGCAGGCTCAGCTTTGCACCGCTCTGCAACTTTCGTGCAGCTGGGGACGGTACCTTTTTCGCATTCAAACGATTTGCGATGCCCTGATTGCTCATGCCATTGATCTTCCAGTGAAAGATGTTCTGCACTGTTTCCGCTGCCAGTTCGTCCACGATTAGTTTGGTATGATTGCTGGGGTTCTTCTGGTATCCATAGGTTGCAAAACTTCCCACAAAATCGCCGCGCTTGCGCTTAACTGCAAGCTGGCTCTTGATCTTGACGGAAATATCCCGGCAGTAGGCATCGTTGAGCAAATTCCGCATCGGGACCATGATGGAATCGCTGGTCTTCCACGCAGATTGGCTGTCATAGTTGTCTGTCACAGCAATCAGCCGGACCCGCATGACTGGAAAAATGCGTTCCAGATAACGTCCCACTTCAATGTAATTTCGTCCAAAGCGGGACAGATCTTTCACCAGAACACAGTTGATGGTCCCCTGCTCCAGTTCCCTGAACAGGTTTTGGAACGCAGGCCGTTCAAAGTTTGAGCCAGAGTAGCCATCGTCCACAAACTCATCCACAATACACAGTTCCGGGTGGTCTGCGGCATAGGCTTCCAGTAGTGTGCGCTGGTTTGCAACGCTGTCGCTCTCTGTCTTATCGCCATCCTCACGAGACAAGCGCAAGTACAAGGCTGTACGGTATCGGGTTGTATTTTGCTGTGTTCTCTTCTGCAAATTCATATCAGGGTATAACAAAAGCCTTCCACCTCCTTAACGAATCGGCAATACTGTTCGTCAGAGAAGTGAAAGGCTCCACATTTGTATGTAGAAAGCCCACCGAGCAAGTTCTGCTCAGTTGGCACATTCCTATTTTCTTACCCACAAACAGCTTACCAGAATCATCATCCTTTGTCCAGTGCTTTATCGCATTAAAGTGCAAAATTTTTCTGCGCGATTTTTCAGCAGCTTGCCGAAAGTTTCTCTGCCTTTTCAGCTGGCAGACTGAAAGCACCTGCCAATGCGTTCAGACAGCGTGCTGCTCTCCCGCGGTGCAAAATTCAGCTTCACAATGATTCCGTTGTCCAGATAGCAGTAAGGATTTCCGACTTTATCCAGCAGATTTTTCAGCCTTTCCTCCTGCGGCAATCCGTGTTCCACTGCATCCTGCGGCAGTTCCTGCAGTTCATGCTGTTCTATCGTGCGGATGTCCCGATCTTTCATCTGGTAGACCTGCTCCAGCCAATTCATTGTGCCGTTTTCTTTCAATCGCATACCTCCCATTCAGGCCAAAAGTGTTTTCAGCAAATCCAATTTTGCCTGTCCTATGTCCTTTCTCATACTGGGACCTGTGCAGGCAATCGGTGTACACAGTTCCAGCAGACGGTCATAGATACGGGCGTGGGCGGTATCCTGCGGGTTCTTCAACTCCGTCAGGGTCAGGTTCGTGGTGACGATCAGTGGTTTTCGGCTGCGGTAACGACTGTCGATGATGTTATAAATCTGCTCCAGCACATATTCCGTGCCGCGCTCCATGCCGAAATCATCAATGACAAGCAACGGATAGCCGCAGAGCCTGTCCACGACTTCATTCGGCCCGGAAAAGGCGTTATTCAGTTCATTCATGATTCGGGCAAAATTCGTCATGCAGACGGCCACTTCCTGTTCCATCAGGGCATTGGCAATGCAACCCGCCATAAAACTCTTGCCTGTACCAACACCGCCCCAGAGCAGCAGCCCCACATTCTTTTCCTGCATTTCCGGCCAGTGGGCCACATACCGCTGTGCCAGCTGCATCTGTGGATTTTGCCCGTGATCGTTTGCAAATGTCCAGTGCTGCATCGCCCAGTCGGTAAAGCCCTGCAGCTTCAGCCGCTGCACTTTCTCGTAATGCAGCCTTGCACGTTCTTCTTTCTCTTGCTTTTCCCTTGTAGCCTGCCTGCACCGGCATTCAGCCGGATGGCGGTCACACCCAAACAGTTTTTTGCCATTCGGAAAGAACGCTTCCTTGGGAGTTTTGCAACTGCCGCAGTACAGCAGCCCATCTTCTGCAACATAGTCCTGCGGTTCCACAGAGATCGTCATAAGCCTGTCCATCGCTGTCTGGATCGTTTCCGTCATAAACTTTCCTCCTTGTTGTAGGTATAGTCCGGGATGCCTGCTCCCGGTTTCTGTTGTCTTTTCTTCAGTGCTGACCAGCTACGCAGGGTCGCCGCATGGTCTGCGTACTTCCTGCCTGTAGACTGCATATAGGCTGAAAGGTCTTCGATCAGAGTATCCAACTCTGCAATTTCCATTTCCAGTTCCGAATAATCTTCCAGAAAAACATTCCGATATCGCCCATACGCTTCTTTAGTTCTATTCAGTTGGTTCAATCTTAGGTTGTTCTTATTTATTTGGTTCGATGTGCAGTTTTGCGCAACCGTATTGCTCACTTTTGAGCAATACGGCTGCTCATTTTGGGCCATCTCGATTGTGCATTTCTGCGCAGTCCGGGGAACGCCGAGAAATATCTGGTTTGGCTTGGAAAAGCCATTGGACCGCCGTTCGATCAGCCGTGCGGCTTCCAGTTCTCGCAGGGCACGGGTGACACTGGAAATGCTGCTCTGAAGATCTTCCGCCAGCCCTGCCAACGGATAGAGCACATATGCCCGGTCATGCACATCCACCCAGCCGTTCTTCTGCGAAAGGGTCATGCGGTCCAGCAGCAAAACATACGTCAATCGTGCCGTATGGGAAAGGCTCATCTGCAGCAGAAATTTCGGATAAGGGAAATAAGCGGGTAGTGGGGTTTGTGCCTTGATGTACTCTTTACTCAAACTTCCTCCTAATCGTTTTCAAAAGTCCCTGCCGAATGGGAAAGTCCTGCACGGGCTTACGTATCCGGCAGGGTTCCGGGGTGCGGGGTGGAAGACCCTGCTGATTACAGGCTCATATCATAGCTGCGCTTCTTGCGTTTCGGTTGACGCTCGCGCTGTTCCTGTCGAGCCTGCTCCTGCATTGCCTTTTCGCGGACTTTGGCCTCCCACTCGCGTTTCCATGCAAGGTCGGATTTCATCTCATTGGTCTTTCGGAAGATGCCGTACACATTATCCGATGCAATTTCCAGACGCCGGGATTCTTCCCTCAGAGGAGCATAAGCCTTTTTCCTCTCCGCGATTTCTTTGGTCAGTTCTTCTTTCCGTTTTTTCAAAGATTTCAGCGATGGCAGCTTTCCATCGTTTTCTTCCCGGAAATATTTCACGGATTCTGCATAGGCATCCAATTCCTTGGAATGCTCTGCACGGAATTTTTTCTTGAAAATTTCTTTCGTAAATTGCTGCTGAACCTCTTTTGTGGAAAGGTACTGCCCCGCATAATGAATCTGCTCATTGGTTTTGTACAGTTCATCCTCTGCCTGTGACAGCCGTTCATACGCTGCCTGCGCATTGGACTGTGCTGTCTTACACAGATCGTTCAATTCTGTCAGGTCGTTGATATTGTTTTCCTGTACCCATACCAGCGTTTCAGCCATTTTCTGCAAATTGCTGATTTTGACCTTTAGCGCATAGGCCAAATTTTCCTGTGTCTTAACATTCTCCTGCAGGTCCACAACGAGCCGCAGTCTGGTTCTGGTCGTAAAGATCAGTATGGAGTCTTCCTTGTACCGTAGATTTCTCTCTGCGTTCTGAATGAAGAATCCTTCCAGACATTCTCTTTTGCAACTGTCCCCCAAGGAACGCTCCGATATAAACTTGTTCCGTTCCGGCGGCAGATAGCTGTAACGTCCACGTTGTGTTTTGACGAAAACGTCATATTCATCCTGCAGGATGTCTTGAAAATCTTCATACGAGATTGCTTTCTCACGAGCAGCGGCAACGGCATCCCGGATAAGCTGTTTCTGCGTTTGAAACTTTGTCGGGTTTGGCGTAAATCCTTTCTCTTCGATTTCCTGCTTTTTCTCATCCAGCCGCCGCTGTGCCCAGTACTCCGCTTCGGTCACACCCGTTCTGGATGGTGACAGCAAATCGACCTGATGCAGAAATTCACGTTGGCATAAATCCATAAGGGATTTCTGCAGATGCTTCAGGTACTCGTTCGTCACATGGTGCTTGTAGCCAGCCTTGCTATCAATGGGCCGTTCCATAAAGGGTTGCTGAGGCACATCCAGTTTTCGCAGACTGTTGATTACGATATGGACATGAATGTTTCCGCTGCCATTGTGCCCGTCCATGTGCGTACAGACCAATGCCTGATGCCCCGGAAAATTTGCTTTTGCGTATTCCAGTCCAAGCTCCTGCGCTAGTTTACCCGTCAAGCAATTTTCTGTGCTGTCTCGTGGATCAAAGCTGATGATGTAATGGTGCGATTTAATTTCATTCTTGTTTTTGTTTTTCTGGTACTCGCAGTTCAACTGCTGGCAGGCCGCATCGAAAGAATAGGGTTCACAGTTCAGGCCGTCCAGATAAAACTCATCTCGCATGATACGATTTCCGTTCTGGTCAAGGATCGGAGTTTTCCGAAGCTCGTCATGCTTGAAAATCAGATACTCCAGTGCAGCACCATAGTTGGAACTCTTACTTGCGATGTGCTTTAATATTGCCATAGTTCTTTCCTGCCATTTCTGCGACTTGTTCCCGCATCTCAAAAATACAGGCAATCGCATGGTTGATGTTTTCGTGTATCGCACGGGACTGGATACCGCCGCTGTTGAAGAACGCTGCGATCTGGTTCAGGTTGTTCCCGATTGCGGCAAACTCCCGTGTGATAGCTTCGATCTCGTCCGGGTGGACATAGAACACATACGAGATATTCACGCGGCCTTTCATCAGCATCTGCGCTGCAAATTCAGAAAGAGTCATTCCGGCATCTTCGGCCTGCTGGTGTAAAAGTTCATGTACTACTTCTGTAACTCGTGCGGAGATTACTTTTGTCTTTACGATAGATTTCACTTTTTTCCTCGTTCTTGGCATGGGGTCTCCTTTCCAAAATCAAAAATTTGATTTTCCCGGCAGTGCATCTGCACTCCGGCTGTGACCTGCTGCAGCAGGCCACCAACAGGCAAAATCATGTGATTTTGCGCGATGTGAGGGTATGGGGAGCGCAATCCCCATCAAGATGCCGCCGTGGAGAAACCGCCCACAGGAGCGGTTTCGTATACAAAGGCGAATCTTGCTCTTAACTACCGTCCACTCTGTCCCAGCCCGTTCCTGCCCGATTTTCTCCGGCGTATTTTCCTGTAAGACGCGCAGAATGCACGTTCAATGCCGGAGGTATCCTGCTGGGGTGGCTCATGCGATTTTCAAGGTGCGATGTGACTTTGTAAGGAATTAGGGATTTTCAGAAGTGATGCCGTAGCGAATTGGCTTACTTTTGAAAATACTTCCTATACCCTATACAAACTTTAAGGGGTGTTTTTAAACCGGGTCTTTTAAAAGTTCAAAGAAAATTCATTTTTCCAACGTTCCCCTCTACCTATAACAATCTAAAATGGATTTTTGGCAACCAGTTTTTCAAATTTTGTTGAACTACCTAATTTTAGAACATAGATTTTGTTTATTTTCCACTCATAAAACTAGAGGAAAGCCGTTTCACAAAAGATTTTGAAAGCCCCTACACTAATAGGAATCCGCAGAGCTGTTTTGGAATACAGTTCTGAAAAAATTTATAATTTTAAATAAAAAGAAAAACGGCAAAGTTCAAAATCGAACCTTACCGTCATCCATAGAGATGTCTTATAAAGTAAAAATACTGCGGCAGACAGGTGTTGCGCCTGCTCATCGTAGACATATTGCTATTTTAACATTGTGTAACTGTTACTGATATTCATGCACTGAAAATTTTTGTAGATTACAGCAGTGCAGTTTCTATCAAGCTATTGCTTTTCTCTTTTTCCAGATATATAATTCAGACAAGCCAATTCGATTTATAGGTTTTGTTGGGAGGTTTTCTCATGGCAAAAGATCGTATTGAAAGCAAGTATGTCACTGTAGCCCCCGGTGTGGAGTTACACATCTTGGAAAAAGGCGAAGGTAAACCGTTGATCTTCATTCCTGGCCTGACCTTCTCTGGTGAGATTTTCAAGAACCAACTGGAGTATTTCTCCTCTGAATATCGTGTCATTGCTATCGATCCTCGCGGCCAAGGCTATTCTGCCAAAACCGTGGATGGCAACGACTACCTGACTCACGGCCGCGATGTAGCAGGTCTGATTGATGCATTGGGTCTCAAAGATATTGTCCTGATTGGCTGGAGCACGGGCAACCTTGACACATGGAGCTACGTGCAGCAGTTCGGCAAAGACAAGCTGCGTGGCGTTGTGACTATCGATATGTCTCCGCTCCCGCTCTCCCCTGACCCGAAGTGGTGGACTGAGGGCACGATTGAAGAGCTGTCTCAGGTCGCCACGCAGGTGCTGACCTCTTCTCAGGGATGCCGTGAGTTCTTTAGCGAGTATGCGACCGGCGTTATGATCCAGCATAAGATGGAGCCTGATGAGCTGGAGTATCTGCTGGATATTTCCGGCCGCACACCATACTGGATCTGCCGTCAGCTGTTCTGCGACGCTGTGTTCTCCAACTATCTTGAAATCGCAAAAGATGTCGGTGCAACTCTGCCCAGCCTGATGTTCATTGCAGAACACTGGCAGGACATTGCAAAGCCTTTCGTAGAAACACAGCTTCCCGGCTATAATACCTACGTCATGGGTGGCCACCTGATGTTCTACGAATATCCTAAAAAGTGGAATGGCGTATTGGAAGATTTCCTAAATAAGCTGTAATATTTTTCTCCGTCTGTGGTTCATTATCCACAGGCGGTATTTTTATTTCTCAGACTTCTGAGATTTATCATTTTTCGCTGCCTCAATAAGTCCAAACCTTAGAAACAAACTGTAAATGTATGTCACTCCCCGGATGTCACCCAAATCTTTAGGTCGCTCTACTTTAATCTTCCCGTCTTTTACCTTTTCAAATGCAAGCAGCACCGAACTCCACGCCAGACTTTTACTATGCTCTCTGCGGTCGATCCACAGTTCTCTTGTAAATTCGCCGCTTCTTCCCTTACGCAGTTCGTAAGTAAAAGGTAGCCCGGAGAATGTCCAGAACTTCACACCGCCATATATCACAACAGCATTCCAGAGTTTTTCCTCTGTCCGTTCTTTCCGCAGCAGCTTCACCGCTCTGTATCTTCGCTGCCGCTCTGCACCCACACTGATTTTGTCCTTTTCCTCTGGCGGGAAGTAAACACCTTTTTCATACAGCAGATATGAAGTGACAGATGCTCTGGAAAGTTGGAAAGTAGTAGCCGTAGAGAAGAGTGCAGTTTTATAATCTTGCGTCTCTCTGTATTCATCAAAAGTACTTTTCACCTTCTCCGCTATCTCTGACTTATAAACCTCTGCTGTAATCAGGAGCTTGCGCACCTTGATGGGATTGAGCAACAGTTCATCTCCGATAGCTTTTAAGCTCATGCCCTTTTTATAAAGTTCAACCGCTGCATTCAGCTGTTCTTTCAGATTCTTCTCTTTGCTATACTCTGGCTTTGCTGGTTTCCGTCCGCCACCGGGTCTTCTTGTATTCTTCATGTTTCTTATTTCCGTCACAAACTATATAGTGGTCTCAAAAGATGCCGTGTGAACTTCTGAAGTTCACACGGCATCTAGGACTCAAACGAGTTCCTTCACATATCCTAGAATATCATTATTTTTCTTCTGCACATTCTCATCTTGCTCCAGTTCTGGCACAGTCATCCAATAGTATTGCTTTCCATCACATTCAAACGAATCCTGTAGCATCATATCTGGAAATTTACTAATCTTAGCCAAATAAAATCTGTGCGAATAAACTTTTTCTTCATGTGTGCTTTCAGAAAATTTCTCGTGAATTTGTTGGCCGAGACAGTCAAGAGTAATATCAAACGTCTCTATTTTCAGTTCTTGTGAAATGTGTTGTTTTATAAAACTCTCATTATTGGGATTTTCTTTATAGTTCAAGAAGAATTTGCAATTCCATCTCGTATCATCATATACTAGCAATCGGTTCGGGTATCTATTAAACGTATCTTTAATGATAACAATCGAATGATTGTGTGTGATTTCATTCAGTTTGTTAATATCTGATAGTAAATCGCTATATGAATAATTATTTTTACTGCTGTCGTGAATATCTGCTAGGCTTTTGAATGTAAAGCCCACTCCAAGAACAACAAATACTGTCTTTAGAGCGATTCCAGGCAAACCAAAGAAATCCCTGTATGATGCCAACAGAACAGAGATGAGAAATGAAAATGCAGAGAGGAAACTGTCCCAAGCCACATTTTTTCCGATGAAGTTCTTTTTAGTTTCTAAAAGAAGATTCAATTTTACGTCATCTATCAAAATTTTCATCTCTACTCACCTCCCACTAAATTACCAATATGATGATTTGCAATAATTTAAGTATACCACAAATCAAGAATCCTGTCACCCTTGCAGGAACGTATCTCTAGACATACTTATTCCACCGTAACACTCTTTGCCAGGTTTCTCGGCTTATCTACGTCCAGACCCTTGGCAACAGACACATAGTAGCCCAGCAGCTGGAGCGGAATCACAGCCAGACTGCCAACAAAGTGCTCGTCTACTTTCGGTACATAAACCGTAAAGTTCACCTGATCCTCAGTTTCATATTTTCCGTAAGTGGTCAAACCCATCAAGTATGCGCCACGACTCTTGCATTCCAACATATTGCTGATAGTCTTTTCATACAGTTCACTCTGTGTCAGCACACCAATAACCAATGTTCCCTGCTCGATCAGGCTAATCGTGCCGTGCTTCAACTCACCCCCAGCGTATGCCTCAGAGTGGATGTAGCTGACTTCTTTCAGCTTCAAGCTTCCTTCCAGGCAAACTGCATAGTCAATGCCACGACCCACGAAGAACACATCGTGCGCATTTGCGTACTTTGCCGCGAACCACTGGATTCGCTCTTTATCTTCCAGAATCTTTTGCATCTTTCCCGGAATAGTCAGCATTTCAGAAATATAGTAGCTGTATTGCTCTTCTGTGATTTTTTCTCTGATCTTAGCAAACTGAACTGCCAAGCAGTACGTCGCTGCCAACTGTGCGCTATATGCTTTTGTCGTAGCAACCGAGATTTCCGGGCCAGCAAGGGTGTAGAATACCTTGTCTGCTTCACGGGCAATGCTGTTGCCGACCACGTTGACAACGGCCAGCGTTGTGATGCCCTTTTCTTTTGCGAGGCGAAGCGCAACCAGCGTATCTGCGGTTTCATCAGACTGGCTGACAACGATTACGAGAGCCTTCTGATTGACCGGCATCTTCCGATAGCGGAACTCAGATGCCAATTCCACGCGCACCGGGATATCTGCCATGTCTTCCAGAACATACTGTGCCGCCATGCCAACGTGCCATGCAGAGCCACAGGCTACGATATAAATCTGCTCGAAGTTCTTGATCTCGTCCTCAGTGATCTCCACGCTGGACAGGTCGATAGTACCGTTCTTGATTACGGAATTAAGAGTATCTTGGACAGCTTTGGGCTGTTCGTGGATCTCTTTCATCATAAAATGCTCAAAGCCGCCCTTTTCAGCCGCTTCTGCATCCCACTTAATCTCGGTGGTCTGCTTCTCGATTTCATCACCATCAAGATTATAAAAATGAGCCTCACCCGGAACAAGCCTAGCAAACTCAAGGTTTCCAATATAATACACGTTGCGAGTGTATTTCAAAGGACACGCACCATCGTTTTGGCAATAGCATCGATGGGTCCCAGATTATACTTTCTATAATAGTAGTCTACCAGCTTGATGACCACTTCAGTATCCGTCTGGCTGTAGAAGGTATAGCCATGTTTCAGCAGCTTTTCCTTCAGCTCGGTATAGTTTTCAATGATACCATTATGAACGCCGACTACTTCTGATTCTACTGCCCCAGAACCAGAACGGTTGCAGTTGCCAGACACATGAGGATGTGCATTGGTCTGGCTCGGCTCACCATGTGTTGCCCAACGTGTATGACCAATACCACAGGTTCCTTTCAGAGCATTACCAGCATCTGTTTTCTCGATCAGGTTGGACAGACGGCCTTTTGCCCTGACGACCTGTGCCAAAGCCTCGCCATCACGAACAGCCAGTCCAGCTGAATCATATCCTCTATATTCCAATTTCGACAGACCATCCAACAGGATTGGTGCTGCCTGTCGGTTTCCTGTAAAACCAACGATTCCACACATTATTTATCCCTCCCGGTTTTCTCTTCTTATACTTACCCTCTATTACGGAAAATGACTCCGAATTCATCTCCAAGAGTCATCTTCGACTTCATGCCTTATATCCCTTTTCACAGATCACATGGACTACGTCATCCACATACTTCTGGCAGGTATCATGGTCAGGTGCTTCCACCATAACACGCACAACAGGCTCTGTACCGGATTCACGCACCAGAATACGGCCAGTATCGCCCAGTGCCTCAGCAACTATATTCACAGCTTTCTGTACAGCCGGATCATTCTGTGCTGCTTTCTTGTCCGTCACACGGACATTTTCCAACACCTGCGGATAGATTTTCAGTGGTGTCGCCAACTCACTCATCGGCTTCTTCTTAGCCAGCATAACTTCCATCATCTTCAGGCTCGTCAAGATGCCGTCACCAGTGCTGGCGTACTTGCTGAAAATGATATGGCCGCTCTGCTCGCCACCGATACGGCAGCCATTCTTAGCCATGTACTCGTAGACATACTTATCACCAACAGCGGTCTTGGCGTAGCCAATGCCTTGTTCATCGAATGCCTTGTACAGACCAAAGTTGGACATAACGGTAGTAACAACAGTGTTGGTCAGCAGTTTACCACGCTCTTTCATGTAGCAGCCGTAGATATACAGGATATGGTCGCCGGTGATCACATTGCCCTTCTCGTCCACACACAGGCAACGGTCAGCATCGCCGTCAAAGGCAAAGCCGACGTCCAGCCCGTTCTCTACCACGAACTTCTGCAAGCCCTCAATATGCGTAGAACCTGCATTGTTGTTGATATTCAGACCGTTCGGCTTGTTGTTGATGACGTAGGTGTCTGCGCCCAGAGCATCGAACACAGACTTGGCAATGTTCCAGCTTGCACCGTTGGCGCAATCCAAACCGACCTTCACGCCCTTGAAAGAGTAGATGCCCAGAGAGATCAGGTAGCCCATGTAGCGGTTGCGACCAGCCACATAGTCCACAGTGCAGCCAATGTGTTCCCGATGAGCGAAAGGCAGCTCCGGCCAATCCTTATCAAAGACGTGGAGCTTGCCATCGATGTAGTCCTCTACCAGCAGCAGAGTCTCCTCCGGCATTTTCTCGCCGTAGCAGTCGATCAGCTTGATGCCGTTGTCGTAATATGGATTATGGCTTGCAGAGATCATGATGCCGCAATCAAAGTCATCCACACGGGCGATGTAGGCCACAGACGGAGTGGTGGTAACATGGAGCAGATAGGCATCCGCGCCAGAAGCAGTCAGACCAGCCACCAAACTGTATTCAAACATATAGGAGCTGCGGCGCGTATCCTTACCAATGACGATACGGGCAGGCTCATTATCTCCGTTGCGCTCACGGAGAGCATTATAGTACCAGCCGAGGAAACGACCTACTTTGTAGGCGTGGTCGGCGGTTAAAGTAATTCCGGCTTCTCCACGGAAGCCGTCTGTTCCAAAGTATTTAGACATTTTTATTTTTCCCCTTAATTTCTTTTAAATTAGGTATTCCAAATACTGATCGCATTAATTGAACTCGGTTAAATAGAAGTGTGAAAAGTACTGGTATCCCTACGCCAATCACGACATATATCAGTTTTCCATAGTTAAATTCACTTTGCCAGTGATTAGACGGAATGTGCATAAACATGATTGGAATTGTTGCTCTTCCACACAATGCAACAAAATCCAAAAATCCACCTAGCGCAGCTGTATTGAACAGCCAGTGAACAGTCCTTACTAACACAAAGTCGAAGGCACATGGAATCGGAACGGCACAAATCAATTCTCTATAATATACGGGCTTCATGTCAAAGTAATAAAAAGGACTAACGTCTCGATAATTAACCCAGCAGAAAATGCCCATGAGGACTGCAATTATTCCTGCCACTACGTCAATCCTTACCGCCTCAGCCTCCAACAATTTCTTGATTTTATCCTTATGGAAATACCCGATTCCAACATATACCAAAGCTATCAATGCTACATCAAGATTCCACGGGATGCCGGGAGATTGAAGCAAATGAATCGTATCCACAAGATGGGACTCTATTACCGCTATACCCCCCCGCTAAAATCAGCCGTTTTACCGTCTTTTCCGAACAATGATTTATTAGAAAGCCAAGTGCAAACAGGGTGAAGAGAAAACAGGTTATATACCAATACACCCCTGAAATCGCTCTTCCTCCATAAAGCATCCTGAATACTATCTCTGCTGAAATTTCCCTACGAATCAGGACAAAATCTATAACCATATATGTAAGGTACGGTATTAGCAATCCAAAACATTTCGCTTTTAAATAGTCCCTTTCCACTATTTTTCTTTTCTAAATTAAATAACCGGAAAGGATAAAGAATAGTGGCATATGAAACAAAAAGATAATATCGTGCAACTTTCCGGATTCGCTATGTCCAATAACCACAAACAAAATCAAAATCCCTCGCAAACAATCAATCTCTTTGTTTCTCACAGGTTTACATCCCATAATTTCCTCTCTAAATCAAGTGAACTATTATCTTTTCTTTGCCAATGCCGTAATTTCTTTCCTTACATAGCTCATGCTTTCCTTTAAAATATCACGATAAAGAAAAGAGACAACTATTGTCGTAATTATTGCGACTGACAAGAACAAAGGAGTAACATTCATAAAACTTGCCATAATTGCAAGAAAATAAACCACAACTATTGAAACAAAAAAACGTCCCAAAGCAAAATTGATTTTGTAAACCTTGTTTGCCAAAACAGTTCTGGCAATGAAAAAGACTATATATGACAAGCCTGTTGAAATTGCCGCGCCTTTTGCACCAAAACTTTTAATTAAAAAATAATTTCCAATAACATTTGTTACAGCTGAAATCAAAGAAATCCAAACATGATAGGAAGATTTCTTCATGAAATTAATTCCCATTACGGTTGATTCCGATACTGTATACATAATTGGCATAAATGCAAGAAAAGGAAATACATATACAGCGTCTCTGTACTTTTTTCCCAAAAATAACACGACGATATCCTTTGTACATAAAAGTAAAATCGCAATTAAAAGCATCCCATAAGATACAATCTTGTTTATCTTAACAAAGAATTCTTTGTCGTCTGCCTTTTTTGCATAATGTTCAAACGCAACTGGCATCCAAAAAGTTGTAAATACAGTTTGAACCTGAGTCAAAAGATTTACAATATTCTGTGCTCCCGAATACAAACCCACCTGATTGTAATCTGTCATTGCATTCAACATCAACTTATCTGTTGAATGAAAAACCAAAGTAACTGTTGTAGAAAATATAAAGGGGAATCCATATCTAAACAAATCTGTTGTCTTTGTAACAGTATTATTTAAGGTGCTTCTCCAATTACCACGTTCTGAAAATCTACACCCTAAAACCAAAACCACCTCTGCCAATGATACTGCTATGATCAAGCTCCAACATGTGTCACCGCACAATGTAAAGTACAAGATTACTGCAATAAGAAGATAGGAAAGTTTTCGGATGACGTTTAGAATCGAATAAGCTCCTGCTTTCTGATTCATTCTGATCTTCAAAAGCCAAAATCGATCCAGAACTAACCCAAAGAGGTAAAAATCAAACACCAGCACCAAGGCAAGCGATGCCTGACCAATAATGACATTAGAAAGCGTTTGATAAAAAACAACTAACAAGGCAGCAACTATTGCGGTAGCAACCACTGGATATCTCAAGCACTTATTCAATAAAGCCACTTGGCTATCTTTATGCTCATCATTATAGAAGCGCACATAAGATTGATCCAGTCCCAAATAAAGTATAGATGCAAATAGACTGCCAAGCGTTATAAACATCGAATACTTTCCCATTTCCTCGGTGGAAATCAATCTAGTTAGAATTGGTGTTGTAATTAATCCTGCTAACAGTGCAAACATCGATCCTGTTGCATATTTTACAAATGTTTTAATCAGCTTCACGTTTTGTTTTCCTCACATATTTGAAATTTTTGTTTTTCAATAATATCAATATTATAGGCTAAAACGAGAATTAAATAAAAATATTGTGTATTCATTGTTGATTCAGTCAGCGATGCAACCAAATAACAAAAAATTGAGACAGCAAGCAAGCTGGAATATACGTATTTTCTTTTTGAGATCTTCTTTACGGAAGCAATGTACATAATAACAAAACATAATAATGATAAAAAGCCACCAGCCAACACAATTTGCAACACCAAATTGTGAGGTGAATAACTAATTCCACTTTTCATCGTTAAGAATTTTGCAGTAATACCATATCCTATATATGGTTTTTTCTGAATATACCACATTGCCATATCCCAGAGTGATGTTCTACCTGTAAATGTGATATCTTTGTGCAGGACGTCAACAATAATTCCAGAAAACAAGTTCTGTAATCTAAAAACAACAATCGCACAGTATATTACAATATATGCAATCGTCAAATCAATAATATTGAAAAAGTGCTCAATTCTCTTTCCTTGGAACAGAAGTGCAAAAGCCGTTATCAGCACGCACACCACAACTCCTGTGCCAGACCATACATATAGCATGGTTGTTATCATTACTGCTGTCATTAAATACGCTTGTTCTTTTTTTCGTGATCGTAAGAATTCAACAAGTAAAGCAAAAATAAAGAAATGAATAAGCGCATTATCTCTTCCCAGAAAATTCAATCTTGAATCCACCGTCATACTATATCCTGGAATATACTTTCCAAACCCATCGGGAACGATAATTAATAGCAACGCATTAATGAGAACGTATGCTACGCAAATTTTTCTTAATAGTATAACAGTTCGGGTGCTATTTCTTTGGATCATTAAGTCAAGAAATAAGCAGGGCAACATATTGAATGTCACTGTTCTAATCGCTTGAAACACATCTCCTCCGTTTATGGCCGTAGATAAAACTAGTGAGCCAAAGTAACAGACAATGGTGATATGGAAGCGACTAATTTTACTACAAATCAATTCATATAGAACATATATTGCAGACACCACTTTCAATATAAGAAAAACAGCATCAATTATTTTAAACTGCGTAAATAACGCCGGTTCCATAAAAGCGCTCATCGCCACTATAAAATACAAATCATTTTTTTTTATTTTAAGCGATGGAATTGTAAATTTCATACTATGTTTTTCCTTAACCTTTATTCATTGGCCTATATTGTCTTCCAATATACTATGTATGTCAATATCAAACAAATTTAGTAAATCGTTTAATGCCTTATCATTTCCATCAGACTGATTAACAGCAATAAGCGAGACCTTCTGACTTCCTTTTACTTCTATTAATGATTTTGAAACCGGCCGCACCTTCATAACTTTCACATTGTGCTTTAGAGCATATACCTTGACCCACATATCATCCGTGGTCGGTGCAAATCTCTTAATCGCATCAATGTCAAAAAAATCCTTCTTAAAAAAGCCTGCAGGAAAAATCGCTCCCGCTCCTGTCAAAATATGAAGATTGTGCGAAGGACCTACTACTCCATTGGAATACCAATCCCACTTTCCGTATTTTTCCAAATTGCCATCATGTTCAATAATCCTGTGCGATCTATGGCATACAATTGTATTTGGATTTTTTTTATGCACGTCATCTAATTCCTCTAACCATGTAGATGGATAAAAGAAATCATCATCTGCAGTAACTATTCTGTAATCGTAGTATTCTTTTGCTGTATAATAGATTTTTTTATATGATTTAATATCCTCACACAATCTAATTTCTAGACCATCATCTATATATTTCTTTACACAATATGGTATTTCATCTATTGATGGATAATCAGTCCTTGCGAGCCATAAAATCAACTTTTTAGGTGACCGGGTTTGTCTGAGCAGACTGTCAATACATAAGGCGGCCTGTTCTATTCTTGGTGGATAGGATGTCAGACTAACAATAACATCTTGAAGTTCCGGTCCTCTATTTATAGCATGCCTTGACAAGACCCGTGGGATTATTGCGTTTGCTACAAATGTGTTGATTTTGTTATTTAATATATATATTTTTTCTGACTTATCATACGCAAATCTATGACTATAAAAATCATCAATTATCATATCACTCACATCCAATCGATTGAAAACTCATTTCTAACCTTCTCATTTATATAAATTTTAGGCATCAGTTTCTGCTCAATGACCCGAAATTTTGACTCGTCTTTATTCATAAGAGAGTGATTATCTCCTGTCTCCCGCACATAAATACTCGCAATAAACGGGAGAGGCCGCAGCGGTCGGCCAAGCTCAGCACAGATTTTAGGGATGTCTCCGTGTTTCTTTCTTATAATGTGAGGATTCGAGTTAACACTTGCGACCATTTTGTCATAATATTTATCAGGTAAATCTTCAACAGAATACTTTACTATCGTTGAACTCCCATTAGGAAATTTATGGCCTTTTTTTATATAATTGTCGCCAACATGCCAATAATAACCGTTATGAGATAAAAAGCCATTTTCATTTGGATGCTTATTTACATATTCCGCAATACGGTTGCTTTGTAGGTCATCTGCATCTACCATCATCGTATAGCCGCCACCATACTCTCGGATTCTCATGCCAATCGTATGAACCTTGTATCCTTTATCAAGCATCATTTCCTCTTTAGTGTGTGGAATCGGTGCTTGTACCTGAATAAATTCCACCCGACCATCAAATTCGTGCTTCAATTTAGGTATATCATGGCAGGCAACGATAATTCTAAAATCAGGGTCTGTCTGATTATATACAGACCATAATGTTCTATTAAAAAATTCAGTCACTTTATCCCAGTTATTAGATGTTTCCTTACTTCTAAGTGGAATACCAAAATAAATCATCTACATTCCTCTCCTTCTTTGATGTAATCGTTATAGTCTACTCATCAAACTATGTAATATTTCACTCAAACCCAATGTCACAGCTACAAAAAACATCAATGCTATAGGCTTCGAGAAGGTTGAAAACAATTCTGGAAAATACCAAATGAACACAGCATGAATCATAAATGCTTCATAAGAAATGTTTCCAAGCCTTTTAACCATTAAATCTTTTGCTATTAGTTTTTTCCCAAATTCAACAAATGAAAAAAAGCAATTTAGGAAAAGTAATGCAATTAAGCTTTTGACCGGATTCCTTATTATGAGCCAATTACTGTTACCGCCAACAAAATAGTAAAGAACAAAGCTCACTATAAATAAAAGCACTGACGCTTCAAAAAAGCGCTGTTTATTATACGTCTTTTTCGCTTTTTCTGCACCATAGAGACCAGCACTAAAACTAAATGCATTCAACCCCCACATATTGACCGATGTGTTTCCAAACAGTACGCTCAAAACTAAAATACTTCCACCGATTATCAACTCTGACCTAATTCTTCTTTTCATGCATATCCAGTACACAAGATAGCAATACCACATTAGACCAATATACCATGTGACAGGATTTATGACGTTGCTGAGACCAACACAGCCAAGAATAATGTCTATAGGATTAAATCGCTTATCTTTTAACACATAACATATAATAGAGATGGCGATGGTAATAATACATAACGGTGGGATTATTCTTTTAATTCTCTTTCCCCAAAAACCTTTCAGACCAACTTTATCATATGATTTTCTTAGGCCATATCCAGATAGAAAAAGAAAAACTGCAACGCCAAAATATCCTAGCGGATTTAATGCATCCCCCCCATCACTCTCGGTAAATGTGACAGCGTTATAAAAATCAATGCGATACCCTTACAGAAGTCCGATTCTTCCTTACTTAACTCAATGTCCATCAGTATCTCCCCAAACTGCAATATTCAGTCACATCAATATTCTCTTTAAGTATTTTAGCTGGCACTCCACCAACGGAGCAATTGCTAGGAACATCATGAATCACAACAGCATTTGCGCCTATAATGACATTGTCCCCAACTGTTATATCTCCCAGAACCTTGGCTCCTGTAGCAACATACACATTATTGCCTATAATGGGATGCCCTTCCTTGTTGGATCTTCCTCCAGTTAACACATTTGTTCCTATAATTACATGGTCACCAATTTTAGTTTTCTTACTTATCACACACCCGATTCCGCCATATAAAAACTTACAATTTTCACCTATTTCTGCCTCATATGGTATCGAGGAATTATGAACAACATATATGATTGCTTTTATAATCTTAGGTAGAAGATGAATATGATGCAGATATAACCACCGCTCTGCCCTATACATTTTGTATGCATTCATAATTTCACCCACCTTTTTTACAATATTCTATTGCATCTTTAAATCCTTGGAACATCCGATCGATGCTTACCTCTTTATCATAGACTTCAAGGCAAGCTTTCGACATTTTCGACAGCCTTTCTTCATCATGAAGAAGATCCACCATATACTTCTTGAAGTCTTCTTCATCTTTTGCGAGATAACCAGTTGTTCCATTCTTCATGTAGTAAATCTCAGGGGCATGTGTTCCCTCTAGCAATACAACCGGAAGTCCCCAGAATAGTGCTTCGTTCATTGCCAAGCCAATATGACCGGGTGTACTAAAGACATCGCCCATTTTATATACTTCATTCACATCAGAGCCATACTTTTCTCCAAGATAGTACAAATTTTGGTGAGAATCCACTTTCTTCTGCTGCTCCTTTGAGAAGCCAGGCCCTACCATAACAACGGCGATATCTTCTAAATCTGCAAACGCATCCATAAGAAGATCAACTCGCTTATATGGCATCATTCGTGAGATATATAGAATCACCTTATTTTCACTAATACCGTACTTCTTCTTAGTTATTTCCTTATCAGGCACTGTTTCTTTATCGATATCTGTGAAATTCAGAGTATTGTAGGCCACAAAAAGCTTTTTCTGGTTTTTCTCTGAAAAATATTTTCGCATATCTGGTGTGTATGTAATCAACGCATCACATTGATTGTGAATAAAGTGGAAGATAGCATTTTTTACCTTGTCATTTGGGGTTTTAATATTAATTCCATGGTTCCAGTAGATTACAGGGATTCTGTTTACCTTACAGTATCCGATAATAGGGAGCATCACCTTATCTTTTAAATGCAGAAATAGAATGACATATTGAGGTTTGATCTCTTTTATTTTCGCAATGTACTGCTTTGCTGAAAATGGAATTTCATAATGCACAAACTTCAAATCATAATTCACATTTTGAAATCTATTACTTAAAACTTGAAAGTCGTATCCTCTTTCCCGAAATTTGTCAAAAAAGTAATTGTAAATTTTTTCGCGATAATGCAAAACATCATTTGAAATCAGAAGTATTTTTTCCATTTCTACCACCTCATTCAAATTTTCCGGTAAAGAACTTTTCATAACCTTCGAGTAAGGCTTTGCTCGTATGTTCCCAGCTCAATTCATTTACAACTCTATTACGACCATATGCACCCATCTTCTTGCGTAATTCCGGATTATCCAGCAATTCCATAATTTTCTTTGCCATGTCCTCAGCATCGTTGTTTTTTGCATACAGAGATGCATCCTGCGCAGAATAACGGCCTTCTGTCAAATCGAACTGAACAATAGGTTTTGCAAGTGCCATATATTCCAAAATCTTGTTCATAGTACTCTTATCATTCATACTATTGTATTTGTCACTATTGACACAAACATCAGCTGTGTTTAGATATTCAAGCATTTGCTGATCCGACGCACGCCCCGTAAATTCCACACAGTCGTCCAAACCCATATCATGCGCCTGCTTTTTCAATGCTTTCAAATGCGGACCTCCACCAACAATACCCCAGAACACATTATTGTCATGTTCCTTAATGTATTTTGCGGCATCCAACAAGTATTCAATTCCCTCCTGCTGACCAATAACGCCGAGGTATCCAACCATATACTTGTATCCGCGTTTAATGCTCTCTACCGGAGGCATAATGCGCATACGTTCAAGTTTCGGACCACTACGCAGAACGATTACATTGTTCGGATTCATCTTTCCGCGTTCAATAGCGATTTTCTTATAGCTTTCATTTGTTACGAAAGCAAATGTACAGTGCTTATATGTCTGCTTTTCCAGCCACAACTGACTCTTATACAGGAGTCCACTTGTTTTTCCAAATTTAGCTTCAAAAAGTTCCGGGCAAATATCATGATGGTCGAATACATATTTCACACCATACTTTTTGAAATGTTTTGCAACCATGTAAATATCATCCGGCGGATTGCAACCATGAATTACGTCAAAGCCAATCTCCTTATATACCTTTTTCGCAAGTCGCAATTCTTCCTTCAATGCCGTAAGGTATTCTTTCGCGTATCCCACTGCACCATTACCTTCTGCTGGAAGGTCATGCCGGAAAATATGCACACCCTGAAGGTATTCCTCTTCCTGCGTATATCCCTTGCCCTTCGGGCAAATAACTGACACGGTATATCCGTTCATAGCCAAAGTGGTTGCTTCCTGCCACACACGAGTATCGAACGGAACCGGAAGGTTTTCGACAATAATAAGAACTTTTCTACTATCAGAATTCATTTTATCCTCTCACTCTTTGTATTATCAATTTATATTTTCCTCTTGATGTATACTCCATTGCACGTACAACATTTACCTGAACGGTTATTGCCAACCCAATTTTATTCTGGAAAAGGTCTCTAACAGATTCAATTTCCCTCTCTGTCAGATTATTAAATGGAATCACGTTTACTTCGACTGTTCCTTTATATTCCTGAACAAATTGGTAATTAGCGATTTTGTCCAGAATCGGACTGTGTACTTCTAGCATTGCAGCGGAAATTATCTCTCCGTCATTACCGTATAGAACACCATCCCGATGCCCTTCTATTTTAAATAGATCGTAGTATGGTGTAGCAGTATCATCAAGTCTATATCTTATCAGTGGCATTTTCTGATTAATAAATCCAGTACATATTATGCTTCCATCAGTATCTATTTGAACATAGCCATAAAGGGGGTTAAATCGATACCCCCCCCCGATTTGTTCCGCAAACACAGCTCTTTCCGTGTGTCCAAAAAATGCAAATGTGTCGCATTCAAGAACTTCCTTTATCATTTTCCTCTGAAAATCATAGATGTTTTCAGAAATCAAAAAAACAGCCTTATACTTGTTTTTTAAGTCAATATTCAACTGCTTTGCACATTTGCATAAGCTGTAGATTGCCGATGGAAAACCATGAAGAAAATCAACACCAAATGACTCCATTCTCTTTATGTACTCGCTTATTGTCTCCGTATTAATCTCACATGGGTTCAGTTGTATTTCATTGTATAACGGGTTATACTTGATAAATCCCCCGTGAAAATCTGTACCTCTAAAAGATGCCATTTTTGATGATTTGTAACTGTATCCATGCTGCTCCCAGAAATGATAAATAAAGGCACGTTCCTTATAGATTGAATCTCTGTCCAGATTTACTTTCAAAGGCGTTCCTGTACTTCCTCCCGTTGTTGCCGAATAGAAATCGTCAATATCATCTGCTTGCAGTTCATCAAAATTGGCAATAATCTCTGCTTTATCTAGTGTTGGTATTTTACTAATTTCGGAAGAATCTTTAATGTTATAGACATTAAGTCCACATTTATCAAAGATCTTATGATAGTATGGAACATGCTCGTATGCATGAATAAGAACAGCCTTCAATTTTTCAAACTGCATTTTTTCAATGTCTGCAGCAGAAGAATACTGCGCTTTCTCCAACGTATTAAACTGCTTCTGAAATTCTGTATTGTAAATCAATTTTGCCCGAATCACTGGCGCCGCCATTTGCTTCAGCGGATCTGGCATGCATGTATTCAATTTTTTTAATAATGCAATTCCCATATTTCCCTCACTCTACAATAATTTTCACTACCGCGATGCCTGTTGGAGTTCCTACAACAATTTTCTTTGTACATTGCTGTTCCCCATACTTTACAGAACATTGCACATCTTCCGTCCATATTCTAGCATTGGAACTATCAACAATCATTTTCAGCTTGATATCTCGATCATAAACACTGATTATATTACCCGCAATCTTCATCTGGCATTCAGGAGCGAGAATGTAATTAATCTGTATTTTATCGCCCGAATTCAAATTTTCGACCCGATCCGTAATCGTCAATACAGACTCTCCATCAAATTCATACTTTCGTATATGCTTTGCAGGTGAATATCCATCATGAGAAGCTGTAAGTTCTATTTTTCCCTGCGCATTTGAGTGTGATATTAGCTGGCTCTCTGCTCGTTTTCCCCACAAAAAAGCTCCAAGCATCTCCGACTGATCTCTTCCATTGATGCAGACAGTATTATGATTCTCAGTTTTTCGATAGGCGTTTCTGCTTTCAATATCACAATGATAAATGTATGTACCAGGATCTATAAAAACAGGTAATCCATTTACATACATTTGAAAACTCAAGGCATCCGCATGACCGTGCGCTGCAATGGTTCCAAACCCTAACGCCGCGTGATCAATTCCAATCAGAATCCTGTGATCACGACTTCTAAGAATTGTATTTCCACCACATTTATAGCAGGCATCAAGTGGCACTTGGTATAACGACTTGCTTAGAGCTATATTGCAATCCTCGGTGCTAAAGAGCCAATTCAGATTTTCATTACCCACTTTGTGAAGATTTATATACTGCTCATCCAGCAGAAAACTGAAAAGCCCAAGTACATATTGATAATGATTGAAGCCCCCTTGTAAATCAAGAATTTTTCCTTCATCATCATCTCCAAATACCATCATTTCGCCGTAATCACCCATGCAGTCTGCCATGTAAGAGCACATTTTTTTCAGCGTTGGTTTCCAGTTCTTCGGAACAGATATTTTATTTTTCACAAGCAATCGCATCATCAATCCCATTGCTTCCATATAAAAAGATTGATAATGCAACGACAGTTCCTTATTTACACCATCAGAATAGTTTTGCAAAGGTAGCTCTCTTGTGAGAATATTTACCGCTAAGTCAATCCAAGGCTTATAGTCACACAAAACACCCGTCTGCCCTATTGCGTACGCCTCCACAATCAGGTGATTATTAGCTGATGAATACCTTGAATAGTGCCTAGCAATGTAGTCCGTCATGTTAAGGATTCCTGTTTGCAGTTGTACTGACAGCTTATCAGGTGCACCCGCTTTTTTTAAGAAACACCAAGCATAACACCAGTTGCTACACCGAATGGCAATTTCCATGACGCTTGTCCATGAAATCCCCCATAGAAAAGGGTTTTTCTGATTCCAGTCATTAAACAGATTTTCAAACTCTAAAAGAACCTTTTTATCACCACTCACATAATAAACCTTTGCTAACAGCGCAAATTGAAAATGACGATTTAATTCCCAGTTTGTTCTGGCATCGCCAATGTCATCACGTTGCTTATACTCCATCCCATAGCTAAACTGTTCCGGCCAGTTATTTTCTGTCTGGAATCCAGCATTCCACCTCTTTTTATAGGTCTCATAGTGATACCCCCCTAATAACGGGATTTCCGTTCCCAGTGAAAATGTCTTATTATCCCAATTCAGGTGCATTCTATCTGCATCCAACTGCAACGCAGACAGCTTTTCGTTAAATAAAATCTCGGTCACGGCTGTTTTACGCGACTTGAATCTATTTTCTTCACTTTTCTGAATCGCTTTCTGCGATATTCTCCATGCAACCTCTGGCGCACTCATTGCCTTCAGTCGCCGCACAAGCCACGCAAAATCAGCCATGACCGAACCTCCAAATTTTCTTCTTAATTAAAACTCTGTAGTAGCCATATCCCGCACCAGTTTGTCATTCTGAGCAGGATTCTGGTTGATGTTGCCCCAGCTAATGCCCTCATAGTTTCCTTCGTAATCAATCGTCTGGAACTGACGCACTAGATCAACAATTGCTTTGTGAGGATACTTTGCAGGCACATCTGCAAATTCTTTTCCCTTGTTCGTAATTACAAGCACATCACTTGCCGAGCATACAGAATCCAAATCATCGGTAATGATTCCATGCAGATGCGGAAGCTTTGCAGCGATGAAGTCTGCATTCGTATTGGTTTTCTGGGAAATGGCAACGTTCTTATCGTAGATCTTAATCTCGTAGCCCTTACCCAACAGAGCATCAGCAACATCAATAATAGGGCTGCAACGCAGATCGTCTGTACCCGCCTTAAAACTCAACCCAAGAATACCAATCTTGCGTTTGCCCTTACTCTCAATAATGTCAATCGCATTCTTTTTCTGAAGTTCATTTGACGGATTGATTGCGTTGATAACCGGGCAGTCAACATACAAATCGTGCGCCAGTGTGCGCAGCGCCTTGGAGTCCTTCGGCAAGCAGGAACCACCATAAGCAAAACCGGGTTTGAAATAGTAAGGAGAGATATTCAGCTGCTTATCTTTGCAGAAAATCTCCATAACCTTATGGCTATCAATACCCAATGCCTTGCAAATATTCCCCACCTCATTTGCAAAAACAATCTTCAAACCATGGTAAGTATTGTCAACATATTTCATCATCTCAGCAACGCCAATATCGGTAGAGATAAATTCACCCGGAATATCCTTGTAAAGTTCACGGAACTTTTCTTCCGCAATTTCGCTATCAGTACCAATGAGTGTAAGCGGCGGATTCATGTAATCCTGAACAGCAGTTCCTTCACGCAAGAACTCAGGATTAGACACAACAGTGAATCCTTCACCACGCTTCTTACCAGATGCCTCCGCGATGATTTCTCCAACTTTAGCATTCGTTCCAGGAAGAACAGTGCTGCGGATTGCCACAATATGAAAATCGTCTTTATCACGCATTGCTTCACCAATCTGGCGGGCAACCTCGTAGATATACTTCAGATTCAGATGACCTTCCTTGCTGCTCGGTGTTCCAACAACAATAAAAGAAATTTCAGAGTTATGTACTGCATAATGATAGTCCATTGTAGCTTCAAGCAGTCCTTTATCGTGAGCCTCTTTGCACAGCTCATCAATTTCTGCCTCAATGATAGTCGGACGTCCCTGATTAATCAGATTCACCTTATTCTCTGACACATCATTGCCAATAACATGATGACCCAGCTTGGCACAGCAAGCAGCGCCAACACAGCCAACATAACCCAAACCAAAAATACTAATGTTCATCTTAATAACTCCTTTACTTTATAAGAAATGGTTTCCATTCTCCACCAATTTTCAGCATCGAACTTTAATCAGTTCTGCATCACCAACAACCAAGCATCTACCAAGCCCAGCAGGCAAGAACAAAGTTTCCCCCCTGCTGAAACGCATCGGTTTCTGTTCAGCATCCATTGTCTGAACCTCGCCATATCCGCTCAGGCACATTAATATCTGAAAAGAAGTATCCATCACAGAAAAGGCAAAACCCTTCGTTACTTGTATTCTTTCTGTTTCAAAATATTTGCAACGGCAAAGCAACTCACGAGAGCAGCCAGAATAGTATTTCACCATTCTCGGTTTCTGACTCACATCTGGTGCAACCTTCATATTCATGACCTGCACAGCTTTGTCAAAATGCAGTTCGCGTTTTTTACCATTCTTATCCACACGGTCATAGTCGTAGACACGATAGGTCACATTGGAGCTTTCCTGAATTTCAGCAATCAGGATACCCTTCCCGATGCCATGTACCGTTCCTGCCGGAACAAAATATGTATCGCCCTTGTGAACTGGAACCTTTTGCAGATGCTTGTCCAGTGTTCCGGTATCAACCGCTTTTCGGAGGATTTCCTCTGTTACCTCATGCTGAAAGCCATATATAAGACTTGCACCCTCATCAGCATCAATGACATACCACATTTCGGTCTTACCATTGTCTCTTTCATGCTCTCTTGCATACTCATCACTAGGATGAACCTGAACGGACAAGTCTTTCTTGGCATCGATGAACTTAACCAAAACTGGAAGTTCACCATCTTCTATCTTTGTACCGAGATATTCCGGATGTGCTTTCAATACTTCAGCCAGTGTTTTTCCTTTATATGTACCATTTGCCACATAGCTGGGACCGTCCCGATGAACCGAACACTCCCAGGTTTCTGCTAATGGTGTTAAATCAATCTTTTTACCATATTCTTCCCGAAGTCGAGTACCACCCCACAAATAATCTTTACCCATCGGAATCAATTTCATGATTTCCATTACTCTGTCTCCCACTATTTCTTATTTCATTGGAAATTTAATCTTATCTGTGACACTAATCTCGTCGCCCAACTGCACTTCGATCATATCCAGCGGAGTAATCGCTTCAACTGTATGCCTGCAGCCTGCTGCAATCGTAATTACATCACCAGTGCGGAGCACTTGTTCCATACCGTCCACAATCGCCTTACCCTTACCAGAAACGACAGTCCATACTTCCTCACGGTAATTATGCATATGGTAGGTCATATGCTCGCCAGCTCTCATGGAAACCTTGACAGTCATAGAACCCGGCTGCACATCGATAACTGTATAAGTCCCCCAAGACTTCTCAGCATACATCGCCTCAGTCTCGATTTTTTCCACATAGGGCTTCATTTTACCGCTGCGTTCTTTATCAGAAATCAAGATGCCATCACCGCTCGCTGCCACAATAAGATCTTTACAGCCCATGCAAAGAATAGGGATATTCAGTTCATTGACCACATTGGTGTTTTCACAGGTCTCATCCAGAATAGCTTTGCCCTTGGTCTTATCCGCCATGACTTCAGCCATCATGTTCCATGTGCCGACATCCTTCCAGGCACCGCTGTAACGGAGTACCTGAATGCTGGATTCTTTCTCGACTACTGCATAGTCGAAGCTGATTTTAGTCAAGGTATCATACTTATTGAACAGGTCGCGGTAATCTTCGAAATCAATCATGCTGTGTGCTTTGTCCTGCAGATATCCTAGCTTAAATGCAAAGATACCAGCATTCCACAGTGCGCTCTGCGCCAGATACTTTTTAGCAGTTTCCTTATCAGGCTTTTCCTTGAATTCCTTAACCTTACTGACATTTTCACCGCTTTCCGGGATAATATAACCATACTTTTCACTCGGTACCGTTGGCTCAATGCCCATCAAAGTCAAGTTTGCACCGCCCTGCTCTGCCAACTCTTGCAAGGTCTTTACAGCTTCGTAATAGGTATTATCTACATAAGGGTCAACCGGGCAGACAATAACAGCCTCATCCTCTGCCACGCCCAGTTCATCATGGAGATAAGCTGCTGCCAGTGCAATGGCCGGGAACGTGTCACGACGGCAAGGCTCTACACAAATAAATGCTTTCTCACCCAGTTGGTTCTTAATAGCACTTGCCTGCGATTTACTTGTTGCAATCGTAATTTTTGCATCTGCATCTACGGTAGTAATCTGACGATACACACGCTGAACCATAGACTCATACTCATCATTATTCTTAAACAGCTTGATAAACTGCTTGCTGCGCACATCATTGGAAAGAGGCCAGAGACGTTTGCCAGAGCCACCAGAAAGTAAAATAATATTCATTGTATTTTCTCCCACCATCTATTATTTCAAGTATGTTTCTGCACTCTTGCAGATCTCTGCTTCCACCTTATCGGCGGCTTCCTTATTCTCTGCGCTGACAGAGATATAGGTCTTGAGCTTCGGCTCCGTACCGGAAGGACGAACCACGATAGAACAGTTATCTTCCAACAGGAATTTCAGCACATCGGACTTTGGCAGACCATCCAGACCATGTGCATAATCCAGTAGCTTTACGACTTTCTTGCCTCCAAACTCCTTAATGTCTCCACGGAATGCCTGCATGATGCCCTGCATCTTAGCAAAACCAGCACTGCCGTCAAATTCGTAACTATGCAGGGTGTTCAGGCAGTAGCCATAGGTCTTATACAGCTCGTCTAGCTTATCCAGCAGGCTGATGCCCTTGGTGGCATAGTAACTGAACATCTCGCAGATCATGTAAGCGCCGTCCACGCCGTCCTTATCCCGGACGTAGGAGCCAGTCAAATAGCCATAGCTTTCCTCAAAGCCGAACACATAGCTGTCTGCCTTGCCCTGCTTTTCCAATTTGCCGATCTGCTCACCGATAAACTTGAAGCCGGTCAGCACATTAATAGTGCGCAGGCCATAGTGAGTTGCAATCTGCTCGCCCATGTCCATCGTCACGATGGTCTTGACCATGACAGAGTCAGCAGGCATCTTGCCATGTTTCTGGCGCTGGCTGCAAATGTAATCAAGCAGTAACATACCGGTCTGGTTTCCGGTCAGTAGTTCATACTCGCCTGCTTTGTTCTTGACTGCAATGCCTACACGATCGCAGTCCGGGTCGGTGGCAAGCAGCAGATCAGCGTTGCACTTCTTGGCATACTCCATGCCCAGTGCCATGGCTTCCTTAATTTCCGGATTCGGGTAAGGGCAAGTTGGGAAGTTGCCATCCGGCTGCTCCTGTTCCTTGACCACCGTGATATTGGTGTAGCCCATCTCTTTCAGAGTGCGGGTCACAGGCTTCAAACCAGTACCATTCAGCGGACTGTAAACAATCGCCACATCCTTATTGACCTCTTCGCCAAACAGAACAGACTGATTCTTGACCTCATTTACAAAGGCAGTGTAGACCTCATCTGGGATGTACTGGATGCTTCCATTTACAAGACCAGTTTCAAAATTGCTGTGCTTTACATCGGCAAAGATGTCCAGTTTTTCAATCTCCGCAAGAATTTCTGCAGCGGCTTCCGTCGTAATCTGGCAGCCATCTGCGCCATAAACTTTGTAGCCGTTGTATTTGCTGGGGTTGTGGGAAGCCGTCACCATGACACCGGCAGAGGTGTGCAGATATCGGGTCGCAAAGGACACGGTAGGAACAGGCATCAAAACAGGCCAGATATTCACCTTGACACCATTCGCCGCAAACACACCGGCCGCCACCTTTGCAAATACATCGCTTTTGATGCGGCTGTCATAGCCAATCGCCACAGAGGGTTCAGCGAAGTTTTTCTTCAGATAGTCTGCCAGTCCCTGCGATGCTTTAGCCACAGTGTAGATATTCATGCGGTTGGTGCCTGCACCAATTACGCCACGCAAACCACCGGTGCCAAACGCAAGGTCGCGGTAGAATGCATCTTCGATTTTTGCATTATCCAGCGTTTTCAACTCAGCAGCAACATTGGCATCTGCCGTCGCATTTTCCAGCCAACGCTCATATTCTTTCTTAATATCCATCTATTGTTCCCTCATCTATCTCTTAGTCACGCTGGAAAATATCTCTCGTGTAAACTTTCTCTTTCACGTCATCAAGGCACTTGTCATAGCGGTTTGCGATGATGGCATGGCTCATTTCCTTGAACTTCGCCAGATCGTTGACCACTACAGAACCGAAGAAAGTCTCACCATCTTTCAGGGTCGGCTCATAAATAATGACCGTTGCGCCTTTTGCTTTAATGCGCTTCATGACACCCTGAATGGAGCTCTGACGGAAGTTGTCCGAATTAGATTTCATGGTCAGGCGGTAAACGCCAATCGTGACGGATTTCTCCTTGTCCTCATCGAACTCATTCTCTGCATCGTAACCATAGTAGCCAGCGAGCTTCAGGACACGGTCAGCGATGAAGTCCTTACGAGTTCTATTGCTCTCAACAATAGCCTCAATCAGGTTTTCCGGCACATCTGCATAATTTGCCAGCAGCTGCTTCGTATCTTTCGGCAGGCAGTAACCGCCATAGCCAAAGCTCGGATTGTTGTAGTGGCTGCCGATACGAGGATCAAGGCAAACACCGTCAATGATCTGCTGGGTGTTCAGACCCTTACTTTCTGCATAGGTATCCAGTTCATTGAAGTAAGCAACACGCAGAGCCAGATAGGTATTTGCGAACAGCTTGACCGCCTCGGCCTCAGTGAAGCCCATGAACAGCGTGTCAATGTTCTCTTTGATTGCACCTTCCTGCAACAGACCGGCAAACTCATGAGCAGCTTCTACCAGACGCTCATCGTTCAGGTCAGTTCCAACGATAATGCGGGAAGGATACAGGTTATCGTAGAGGGCCTTGGATTCACGCAGGAATTCCGGGCTGAAAATGATATTTTTGCTGTTGAACTTTTCTCTTACACTTGCCGTATAGCCCACAGGAATCGTAGACTTGATAACCATGATAGCGTTCGGGTTATACTCCATGACCAGCTTGATCACAGCTTCGACGGCAGATGTGTCAAAGTGTTGGGTGTGGCTATCGTAATTTGTGGGGGCCGCAATCACAACAAAATCCGCATTCGAGTATGCAGCCTTTGCATCCAGCGTTGCAGTCAGATCCAGATCCTTTTCTGCCAGATATTTTTCAATATAGTCATCCTGAATCGGAGACTTCCGGTTATTAATCATCTCGACCTTCTCCGGGATAATATCCACAGCGGTCACATGATGATGCTGGGAAAGCAGGGTCGCAATCGACAAACCAACATAGCCTGTACCCGCAACAGCAATCTTATAATTTTCCACCTTTTTCTCCTCCTACGCTTTTAAAATCTATTCGTTAAAACGTTTTTCTCATCTATTTTCACATCAAACCAATATATTTCCAGACAGCACAAATAGCGGATAGGCTCGCTCGCCTGTCCGCTGGCTGTCACCCCACCCTCATGGTCGAGATTTCTTTCTGGATGGCATTGCTGCCATCCAAAAAGATCAGTCGTTCATTCTTCGGGTAAGAAAATATGAACTTCGGGTTGCGGAGCCTTTCATTCTCTGCCGTACCCTTGTCCCTATTATGACAGCCGCGTATTATATCTCCATCCCCTCTCCGCTGAATGGTCGGAACATATTTCTGGCAGATTCCAGCGTATTCAATTTTACTGGCATCATCGTACTCTGCACCACTCACATGATGGCCTGCTCTATTGTAGCAGGTCACGTCACAACCATTCTGTGCCATTCGGGTGCAGAGCTCTTTGACAACGATCTCTACTCCGCCCTCTCTCGACCACCTTTTGTGGCCAAAAACAGCAAGCCTCAATTTCTCTTTCATTTTTCCTTTCCCGTCGCTTTCCCCATTTAGGGATCTCATCCCCATACCGTGCCAAACTCCGGCCCGGTTTCCTTTACATCACAAAAAGCCCGGACGCATTTACGCCCAGGTTTTTGACTGATTTACGCCGCAATTCATTGACATTTTATTTCCAGAATCATCAATATCAATTTCGTAAATGTATTTATCGACACTAAAAACATTTTACCATTTTTTCCTTTGGGATACAATACTTTTCAGCTGTATCATTGCCTGCTTCATGGCTAAGATTTCCGTACTTTATTCCGTCTTTTTGTTGCAACATATTCATTTTGGAAAGAAACTCGTTCCATTGCTTTTTTCAGCAAAAAAACACCCTTCCCCTCACGGAAACCCGCAAAAGGAAGGGTGTTGAACTCAATATCCTGTTGTCATGCCAATCACAGCATGTTCGTACCGGCAAAGCCGGTATCAACTGTTATTCAGCACGGCACCTCAAGCGCTTTTGAGCGTAGAGCTATGATTAGCAGTTCTCAGCGAAGTACTTAATGGTACGGACCATCTGAGAGGTGTAGGAGTTCTCGTTGTCGTACCAAGACACGACCTGAACCTGATAGGTGTCGTCGTCGATCTTAGCGACCATGGTCTGGGTAGCATCGAACAGAGAGCCGTAACGCATGCCGATGACATCGGAAGAAACGATCTGATCCTCGTTGTAGCCGAAGGACTCAGAAGTAGCAGCCTTCATAGCAGCATTGATGGACTCCTTGGTGACATCCTTGCCCTTGACGACAGCAACCAGAATGGTGGTAGAGCCGGTGGGAACAGGCACACGCTGAGCAGAACCGATCAGCTTGCCGTTCAGCTCGGGGATGACCAGGCCGATAGCCTTAGCAGCGCCGGTGGTGTTGGGAACGATGTTCTGTGCGCCAGCACGAGCACGGCGCAGATCGCCCTTGCGCTGAGGACCATCCAGGATCATCTGGTCGCCGGTGTAAGCATGAACAGTGGTCATGATACCGGAGACGATGGGGTAGGTCTTGTTCAGGGTGTTAGCCATGGGAGCCAGGCAGTTGGTGGTGCAGGAAGCAGCAGAAATGACCTGATCCTCAGCGGTCAGGGTCTTCTCGTTGACGGAGAAGACAATGGTCTTCAGATCGTTGCCTGCGGGAGCAGAGATAACGACCTTCTTTGCGCCAGCCTGAATGTGAGCCATGCTCTTCTCCTTGCTGGTGTAGAAGCCGGTGCACTCCAGAACAACATCAACGTTCAGTTCGCCCCAGGGAGCGTCCTTTGCGTCCTTAACAGCGTAGATCTTGATCTCCTTGCCGTCAACAATGATGGAGTCCTCGGTAGCCTCGACGGTGTGCTTGCCCTCGCCGATCTTGCCGCAGAAAGAACCCTGAGCAGTATCGTACTTCAGCAGGTGAGCCAGCATCTTGGGGCTGGTCAGGTCGTTGATTGCGACGACCTCGTAACCCTCAGCATCAAACATCTGACGGAAAGCCAGACGACCAATACGACCGAAACCATTGATAGCAACTCTAACAGCCATGTTAATAGTACCTCCTAATTATTTTACCCATAATCGGATAAATCACGGTATCTTTATTTTAGACCAAAACGCAGAAAGTTTCAAGTATCTGCCAAAAAATTAACAAGACATTCACTGCATTTTTTGCTTTTGTACGATTTTAATTCCTTTCATTCCCTGCTTTTCGGCAATTGCGCCAACAGAGTGCCAACATTTTTGTCAGCTCTCCCCGTTCAAGCAGGCTGCAGCGCACGCTCCGCCAATGCCGCCCACGCAGCAAAGGCCCAGTCCGGCAAAGATCTCCGGCCAGACAGCCGGTGTGGCCCAGCTCAGGCCGCTCATCAAAACCAGTACGTAGGGCAGCTGCCAGCACAGGCAAAGTGCAAATGCGGCAAGCCCGGCTGCGCACAGTGTTTTGCCATTGCCCGGCTGCGGGACATGCAGCGCCCGGGCCAGCGCTGCCAAAAACACCAGTGCCGCAAGCGCCTGCCACACCGCCGCTGTAGGGGTCACGCGGTGCCAGCTGGAGCTGTTCTCCATAAAGCGCAGCAGCACGTTCCAGTAGAACAGCAGACTGCCCGCCACGGCCAGATACAGCCCGCCAAAGGGCTTTTTCCACTCGTTGGGGCTGAGCCAGCAGCGGCCTATGGTGCTGAGCCACGCGGAGCACAGGCATTCCAGAATGCACCGCACAAAGCCGCCCAGACCGGAAGCTGCGCCCAGCGCGATCTGTGCACCCGCTGCGGCCAGAAAACATACTGCACCGACAAAAGCCAGAATACCGGCCAGCGGCCTGCGGCTACGCACCGCTTCCGAGCGGGAAGGCTGTGTACGGCCCACAAGCACTGCAGCCAGCACCACGATACCCAGTGCCAGATAGCGCCACCACACCGAGCCGACCACGCACAAACCGGTGACGGCATCGGTGCCAAAGGCAAGGTCTGCCGCGCGCAGCACGCCCAGCAGAATGCTCAGGATAAAAACGAACAAAACAGAAGGATTCATCAGCGTTCCTCAATCGGCTTATATTTCTGGCGCACGCCCAGATACTTGTAAGCGGGACGAATGATACGGTTGGCGAATACCACCTCTTCCACGCGGTGTGCACACCAGCCGGGCACACGGGCAATGGCGAACAGCGGGGTGTAAATATCCTCAGAGATGCCCAGCATGTTGTAGATCAGGCCGCTGAACAGGTCCACGTTGGCGCACACCGGCTTGGTGCTGCCCTTTTCCTCGGCAAAGATGCCGGGGGCCAGCCGTTCGATGCTGCACAGCATATTATACTCTTCCTCAAAGCCTTTGTCGTAGGCCAGATGGCGGGCGCGCTGCTTCAGGATCACCTCACGAGGGTCGCTGATGGTGTACACCGCGTGGCCCATGCCGTAGATCAGGCCGGAGCCATCGCCCGCCTGCTTGCGCAGGATGCGGCGCAGATACTCGCGCACCTCATCGTCGTCCTCGGGGTTTTCCACATGCTTGAGGATATCCTTCAGCTGACGGTTCACCATCAGGTTGGCACCGCCGTGCTTGGGGCCCTTCAGTGCACCGATGGCCGCCGCGATTGCGGAGTAGGTATCGGTGCCGGAGGAGGACAGCACACGGGTGGTAAAGGTGGAGCAGTTGCCGCCGCCGTGGTCGGCGTGCACCAGCAGGCACATATCCAGCAGCTTTGCTTCCTCGTGGGTGAACTTCTGGTCCGGACGGTAGGTGCTCAGGATGTGCTCTGCCGTGCTCTGGCCGGGCTTGGGCAGGTGGAAGAACATGCTCTGCTTATCGTAGTAGCGGCGTTTCATCTGGTAAGCGTTCACCATCATGGTGGGCATGCTGGCGATCAGATTGATGCTCTGGCTCAGGATGTTCTCCAGACTCAGATCCTCGGCGTGCTCATCGTAAGAGTAAAGGCCCAGCACGCAGCGCTGCAGCTTATTCATGATATTGGGCGAGGGGGCGTTCATGGTGTCCATGAAGCCTTCCGGCAGGGCGCGGTGCTCTGCCAGGATCTCACAGAAATCGTCCAGCTGCTCCCGGTTGGGCAGACTGCCGAACAGCAGCAGCCAGATCACCTCTTCAAACACAAAGCGGTCATTGCGGTAGGCCTCGTCCACGATCTCGTTGATGTTCACACCGCGGTAGATCAGCTTGCCGGGAGTGGGGATCACATGGCCTTCCTGATCCTTTTTATAGCCCACAACGTCGCAGACGTTGGTCAGGCCGGCCAGCACACCAGTGCCATCCGGGTTGCGCAGGCCGCGCTTGACCCCCAGACGTTCGCTCGTCTCCGGATCGATGTAGTTGTTGGCAACATATTCCTCACACAAAGTCCGCATTGTGTTCGGGTCCAGCGTTGCCACCTCCGAATGTGCAAAATTCATAAGGGGAATTCTCCTTTCATCCTATTTATATACTTTCCCGCCCACCCTCAATGATGGGTATAATGCTATATTATCGCTTTTGACGAGTAAATTCAAGCATCAACTGCACCGTTCAGCGCACAAAAAGCCGGTTTGGTGCTTTTTTGCGCTTGCACCACAAAAGGCTTTTTCCCTGTTTCGCATCTTTTTTCAGGGTATATCCGGTATTCTGATTAAAAAAACACCGCTGTCGGAGGGTTTGGGACTATGAAAAAGTTTTTTCTGCCAATCTTTGCGGTCCTGCTGGTGCTGGGCAGCATTCTGCCGCTGGCTGCCTACCGGATCACACGCGCCGTGCTCAGTGGGGCAGAGCCCGCATCTTCTGCCGTATCTTCGCCTGCAGCATCTGCGCAGCCGCCAGGTGCCGTGCCTTCTGCGGATGCCGAGACCTTTCTGGTGGAGGATCAGGCCACCGGACAGGTGTTGGAGCTTTCCCGTCAGGAATACGTTCTGGGTGCTGTCGCCGCCGAGATGCCGGTGAGCTGGCCGGACGAAGCGCTCAAGGCACAGGCCGTTGCCGCCCACAGCTACGCGCTCTACTGCCGGGATCACACCACCCTGCAAAGCGGCGCCTGGCTCACTGCCGACCCAGCCCGGCGGCAGGGCTGCCTGACCGAGCCGGTGCTGCGCAGCTACTGGGGCACCGCCTACGAGCAGAATTACGCCCGCCTCGCCGCCCTTGTGGACGAGGTCTTGGATGAGATACTTTATTATGAGAATGTTCCTGCCTGCGCCAGCTACTTTGCCATTTCCAATGGGCAGACCGAGGCCAGCGAAAATGTATGGGGTTCCGCCCTGCCCTACCTCATTTCAGTGGACAGCAGCACCGACCGTTCCGCTGACAACTACGAATACACCGTCACCTTTTCCGCAGAGCAGTTGCAGCAGGCCCTCGCAGGCCTTGGCATTTCTGCCGATCTCGCCGCGTCGGAGGGCTGGTTCGGCCCGGCAGAGCTGACCAGCGCCGGATACACAAAAACCGTCACGGTCTGCGGGCAGACCGTTTCCGGCACGACCCTGCGCCGGGCGCTGGGCCTGCGCAGCACATGCTTTACGGTACAGTACCAGAGCGGGAATTTCAGCTTTACCACCCGGGGTTACGGCCACGGTGTGGGCCTGAGCCAGTGGGGCACAAAGGCCATGGCGGAGCAGGGCAAAAGCTATGCCGATATTCTGGCACACTACTACCCCGGCACGCAGCTGCAAGGATGAAAAAGCGGCCCGCACCGCAAAGGCACAGACCGCTTTTCTATTCACTCTTTTTCTTATACCCGCACCATATCCGGGGTGATCTCGGCCAGAGAATGCGCACCGCACATCTGCATGGTGTCAGCCAGCTCACCGGCCAGCTTATCAATGTAGCACTTCACACCTTCCTCGCCGCCGCCATACACAGCCGTGACGAACGGGCGGCAGATCAGCACGCCGTCTGCACCCAGTGCCAGTGCTTTGAACACATCCACACCGGTGCGGATGCCGCCGTCCACCAGGATCTTCACGCCGGTGCCCTTGAGGGCTGCTGCGATCTCCGGCAGCACCTCGGCAGTGGCCGGGCACTGATCCAGCACGCGGCCGCCGTGGTTGGACACCACGATAGCAGCCGCACCGGCTTCCTTTGCCTTCAGTGCGCCTTTAACGGTCATAACGCCCTTGACGATGAAGGGGCGCTCGGCCAGCTTGACGATCTCGGCAAGCTCTGCCACGCTCTTGCTGCCTGCGGGCGGAGTCATGTTCTTCAGGAAGGGCAGACCGGCTGCATCTACATCCATTGCTACGGCAAAGCAGCCGCTGGCCTTGGCCTCGGCCATCTTTTCCTTAATGGTATCAATGTTCCAGGGCTTGATGGTGGGCACGCCGCAACCGTTTGCTGCGCCAATGGCCTTGGTGGCCATCTCCATAACGGTGGGGTTGGTGCCGTCGCCGGTAAAGGCAGCGATGCCGTTCTCTGCACAGGCGCGCACCAGCACATCATTATAGGTCATATCGGTATAGGCTTCGGAGTAGTGCAGGTTCACAGCACCCACCGGGCCTGCAAAGAACGGGTACTTGAAGCTCTTGCCAAACAGCTCAATATGGGTGTCCGGGGTGCCGTCCTCGCACAGGGTGTCCATGTTCACGCGGATCTCGGCCCACTTATTATAATTGCGGATGGCCGTATCGCCCACGCCCTTGGCACCGGGGCCGGGGATCTGGTTTTTGCAGGCCACGCCGTTGCACACCGGGCAGGCCTTGCAGTATTTTCCGATGCACTCACGCGCATTCGCCAGCACTTCAGGATAAGTCATAATAAAATATCCTCCTTTTATTCCTTTTCTGCAGGGCAAACTCTCTCCGCAGCACTCTCTGCCCCCATCATAGCCCGGTTTTCAGTCGTCGTCAAGGGTTTTGCACGGTTTTCAGTGCAAAGTTCGGAGGCCAGAAACGCAGGCACGTGCTTTTTGAAAAAATACAATTTTTTTCAAAAAAATCCTTGACAAAAGTGCTTCTTTCAGGTATTATAGTGGAGCGCTGAGGGCCACGGCCCAAAACGCAGAACCGAATATGGAAAGATGGCTGAGTTGGTCTAAGGCGCACGACTGGAAATCGTGTAACGTGTCAAAAGCGTTCTGGGGTTCGAATCCCCATCTTTCCGCCAGAGATCCGAAACCTTACGGTTTCGGGTTTTTTGTTTTTTCAGCGCTTCTCTGTTCCTCCTTGACTTTTGTCCGCTGTTCCGCTATGCTGAATAAAACATCTGAGGGAGGATTTTTTTATGGCATCTTCCAAACGAAAAAAGCACGGCGCGGGCTATGTGGTCCTGATCGCAGTGCTCATTCTTGTACTGCTTGCAGCCGTGGCCGCTGCAACCGGGTACAGTCTGGTAGCCCGCCGGGTGAAAGCGCTGCAGGCAGGCGCGGCCTTTACCTTTGATTATGAGATCACATCCACAGCCGATTCCCCTGCCCTTTACACCATCCTGCAAAAGACAGGCTCCACCAAGGGCACCGTCAACGGCCTGTATGCGCCGGACGCACTGCAGCTGAGCATCTCGGCCCCGGATGCCGTTATCCCGGCAGGCCCGCTCACCCGGGTGTATATCAGCAGCAGCGAGACCTTATACGATGTCGGGCAGCTGTACAAAAATATCCGCTCTTCCATCACCGGCAGCTACCCGCTGGCGAGCCTTCTGCTGCCGGACTGGAGCCTTGGCAGTTATATCTCGCAGGCCCAGCTGGCAAGCCTACTGGGTGTGGACACCACAGCCACCAGCCTGCAGGACATGACCGAGTTTGAGCTGCCGCAGAAAAAGCTGCAGCGCGTACAGCCGGAAAACGCAAAGGATGGCTACCTTTATTTTCAGCTGGATACCGGTGATGCCAGCGCCAATGCACCGGTACTTGTTATCGGGCTGGAAAAGAGCAGATTCTTTGCGGATGCCATCCCGGTGCACATCCTGCTCACCATCCCGGAACACGGGGTCAGCATCCAGCTCACTGGCACCGTGAGTGCCCAGACCGTGGTACTCACTGCGCCCACATCCCGCATGAAGGACGAAGACATCCAGACACTGGTGCAGATCCGCGATACCATCCAGAGCGTGCTGCAGTTCGTGCAGACCGCTGCCAACAGCGTACAGAACGCGGGCTGATCTTTCCGCAAACATCAAAAGCCAGAAACGGCAGCAGTCGTTTCTGGCTTTTGTTCTGTCATTTTACCGGTCGAGGATGCGGCCATCGGTGGAGAAGGTGACTACATTCCACGGGATGAACTTGCCGCTGTTCTTCAGAGCAGTGATGGCAGCGTGCTCCAGCCCGCCGCAGCAGGGCACCTCCATGCGCAGCACGGTCACGCTCTTGATATCATTGCTGCGGATGATCTCGGTCAGCTTTTCGCTGTAATCCACAGCATCCAGCTTCGGGCAGCCGATGATGGTCACATGGCCCCTCATGAACTCCTCGTGGATATTGGCGTAGGCATAGGCGGTGCAGTCGGCGGCGATCAGCAGCTTGGCACCGTCAAAGTAGGGCGCGTTCACCGGCACCAGCTTGATCTGGCAAGGCCACTGTGCCAGCTGGGACTGCATGGGCACTGCGGCTGCGGCAGGTGCGGTCTGCTCACGGTGGAACTGTTTCATCATGCTGCCCGGGCAGCCATGGAACGCCGGTGCAGCGGGCTGCGCCTGCTGCTGGGCGGCAGCGGCCTTTTTCTGCTTGTTTTCCAGCACAGCCTGCTCGTCATAAGCGGCGGCTTCGCGCTCGGTAAAGGTGATGGCACCGGTGGGGCATCCGGGCAGGCAGTCGCCAAAGCCGTCGCAGTAGTCGTCCCGCATCAGCTTAGCCTTGCCGTTCACAAGGCCGATGGCACCCTCATGGCAGGCGGTGACGCAGGCACCGCAGCCGTTGCATTTTTCTTCGTCTATATGAATGATTTTGCGGATCATGGAAAAATCCTCCTTGCTTTGATGTTCTGAGTATACTATAATCAGACCGTGCTTTCGGTTGTTATAACCACAGAAAGAGGATTTTTATGAAAAAGATCGCGTCGCCCCTGTTTCAGGATCTTTCAGAAGCCGAGCTGGATACCCTTGCCGCTGCCGGGCACCTGCGCACCCGGCAGTTTGCAAAGCACGAGGTCATCTTCCGCGCCGGAAGCTGCGTGCGGGAGATCGGCATTGTGCTGCGTGGTTCCGTGCACATTGAAAATCTGGATCTCTGGGGCACCAAAAGCATCCTGAGCAGCGCAGGTGCCGGGCAGGCCTTTGCCGAGACCTACGCCTTTTGCGGCGAGGCCTTGATGGTGGATGCTGTTGCGGCCGAACATTGCGAAATACTGTTCCTGCACACTGCCGCCTTTACCGATGCGCGGATCGAGCCAGCGCTGCAGGACAAGCTGCTGCGCCGCCTGCTGGCGGTGTCCATGCGCAAGAACCTCAGCCTTTCGCAGCGCATCTTCTGCACAACGCCCAAGACTGTGCGCGGACGGCTGCTGACCTATTTTTCCGCACAGGCAGCACGCTGCGGCAGGATGGCGTTCGAGGTGCCCTTCAACCGCCAGCAGATGGCCGACTACCTCAATCTGGACCGCAGCGCCCTCTCCAAAGAGCTGTGCAAAATGCGGGACGAAGGTTTGCTTGAATTTGATAAAAACCGCTTTGTTTTAAAGCAGCTTCCAGAATAACCAAAAGCGCCCGCCGGGCAGGGCTGGACCTCCGGCGGGCGCTTTCATTTTAACAGGTCAATAGAACGAGATCAGACCGTCTCCTTCTTCTTGCGGGGTGCGCACTTGCGCTTGGGTTTCTCCGCAGCGGGCTTTTCCTCTGCAGATACTTCTGCCTTTGCAGGCTCTGCTTTTTCGGCAACCTTGGCGGCGGTCTTACGGGCAGGCTTTGCGGGCTTTTCTGCCGGTGCTGCGGTCTCCGCCTTCCCCTCTTCTGCCTTGGCGGCAGCCGCCTTTTTGGTGGTGCGGGGCTTGCGGGCCGCAGTCTTCTTGGCCGGTGCCTTTTCTGCAGCGGGTGCAGCTTCAGCGGCAGCCTCCACAGCAGGCTCCTCAGCCTTCTTTGCGGCACGCTTTGCGCGCTCCTTCACCTCGGCAATGGTCCACAGCTGGTCATCTGCGCCGGGCACCTCCTGCCAGATCTGCAGCACAGTGCCAACCGCAGCGCCCATGCCAACGGTGTCCACGCACTTGCCGCCGGCCCAGGAAGAGCGCAGGCGCACAGTTCCTTCCGGGGTGGGCTGAACGGTCCACATCTGAGAGGTGCCGCCCACATCCTCCCACAGGTGCAGCCAGGTGCCGTTGGCGGTGCCGGTCATGGTCAGGTCCAGCAGCTTGCCGGATGCGCGGTTGCGGATGCGGTAAACGCCGTCACCCACGCGGATAAAGCTCCACTCCTGCTCAGGCTTATGCTCGTACTTGCCCAGACGGACGGTACCGGCTTCCTTGGTGCCCTCCACGGCCTGAATGACGTTGCCGGTGTGCGCGGCAATGGTGTAAAAGTGATCGGCTTCGATCACGGTCTGTGCAACAGTTTTCATGGTTTGTTCCTCCTATGGATCGCAGCCGCCCGGCTCTGCCCGCGGCTGCCGCTTGTATTTTGTATGCAGCCTGTACAGATGCACAGGCTCTTTTGTTTCCCTTATGGTAAATGATACCACATATCGTGATTTTCTACAAGCAATTCGACCAGCCTTTAGCAAAACAGACAAAAACAGTCAAGCTTTCCGTCCGTTTTTCTCCCGCTCCATGGGCATTTCAGGCACCATTCTGTGCCGGTTCGGCTCTCGACTTTTTGCCGCAGCTGCGTTATACTATGGAACGTGCATCCCGTGCACACATTTAAATTATCCGCCGCTCTGCTGCTGGGCGGCTTTTCTTGACCTATTCCTTATGATAAAAGGAGGTTTTTTCATGTCAGCAGACGAACTCAACATTCAGCAATACAAAAAAATGACCGAGACACCCATTCCAAAGCTGATCCTCGGTCTTGCCGCCCCTACCATTTTAAGTATGCTCATCACCAGCATCTACAACTTGGCCGATACCTTTTTTGTGGGCCAGATCTCCACCAGCGCTTCCGGTGCGGTGGGCATTGTTTCCAGCCTGATGGCCATTATTCAGGCGCTTGGCTTTACACTGGGCCACGGCTCCGGCACCATCATCAGCCGCAGCCTTGGCAGCCGGAACACCGATGCCGCCACCCGCTTTGCTTCCACCAGCTTTTTTACTGCTCTGGCCGCTGGCGTGGTGCTGGCCGTTGTGGGCCTTGCCACTCTGCCCAGCTTCATGATGCTGCTGGGCAGCACCGAGACCATTCTGCCCCACGCCTGCGCTTATGCACGGCCCATCCTCATTGCAGCCCCGCTTATGATCTCCAGCCTTGTGATGAACAACATCCTGCGCTATGAGGGCAAGGCGAACTTTGCCATGATCGGCCTTGTGACCGGCGGCGTGCTGAACATTGTGCTGGATCCCATCTTGATGTTCGGCTTGGGCCTTGGCACCGCCGGTGCAGGCATTGCTACGGCTCTCAGCCAAAGCATCAGCTTCTGCATCCTGCTGTCCATGTTCCTGCGGGGCAAAACCGTCAGTCAGTTCCGTATTGCTGCCGTCACCCGTGAAGCACGGGAGTTCGGCATGATCCTGGTGGGCGGCGCGCCCAGCTTTGGCCGTCAGGGCCTGCAGAGCATCGGCGGCATGCTGCTGAACATTGCCGCCCGCAGCTACGGCGATGCCGCTGTGGCCGGCATGAGCATCGTTTCCCGCATTTTCATGTTCATCATCTCGGTAGCCATTGGCGTTGGGCAGGGTCTGCAGCCGGTGGCCGCGTTCAACTACGGTGCGCGCAAATTCCGCCGGGTGCAAAAAGCTGCAGTTTTTACCATGGGTGCAGCCTTTTGTATGCTGGTGGTGCTGGTGAGCCTGTGCTGGGTCAACAGCGATGCCCTCATCCGCCTGTTCCGCGACGACCCGGAAGTTACCGCCGTGGCGCTGCCCGCCTTCCACTATCAGTGCCTTGCCATTCTGCTGCAGCCGGTCATTGTGGTGGCAAACATGACCTTCCAGAGCGTGGGCAAAGCCGGGCGCGCCACCTTTCTGGCCTGCTGCCGTCAGGGCGTGTTCTTCATTCCGCTCATCCTCATCCTGCCCTGCACTTTCGGCCTTGTAGGCGTAGAGACCTGCCAGCCCATTGCGGATGCGCTCACCTTTATTGTTTCCCTGCCGTTCCTGCTGGCCTTCCTCAAGCAGCTGGACCGGATGGACGATGCTGAAAAAGCCAAAGCACAGTCCTGAACGTCTGTCATAAAATTGTAATCAACAGCCGCGTTTTCCTGCAATGGAATGCGCGGCTGTTTCGTATTATAATTGAACTGGAAAACCTTTCCGGCTTTCTTTTAAGCTTTGTTCCTTTCCATACTGTAAGGAGTGATCTTTATGAAGCGTAACGTTTGCCGCATAGGCAGCGCTGCTGTATGCGCTGCCCTGTGCCTTACCCTTGGCTGCAGTTGCAGCGTGCTGCCGCCCGCTTCCGGCAAGCCTGCTGCTCCTGCTTCCTCAGTGCCCACCGATGCACACGGGGATCCGCTCTACGACAGCTCCCGGCTGGACGACGGAAAGCTGCGGATATTTTACGGTTACGACAATTCCGGCAGTGTCTGCACCGTTCTGTGCGGCAGCAAGGTGCTGTACCAGTCCTTCCGCAGCGAGAACGTGAACCTTCTGCAGGACACCGTGACCGGTGAGACCAACTACTGGTTCCGCACCTGGGCCGACCCGGACGCTTATTGCGGACGGCGCAGCGGACTGTTTGACAAAAACGGCAATGAAGTCATGACTTTTGAAGGGGAGCAGAACGCCTCCATGCAGAACGGTCTGCTGGTACTGCAGGAAGCCCACGCCGTGAACGGCAGCTACGAAAACGGCTACGACGATTACGGCACCTGTCAGGTGATCGACCTTTCCACCGGCGAACGTCTGCCCGTGCCGGATGGCGCATACCGCTGCATTGTGTGCGGGGACAGGCTGGTGTTCACCTGCTATGCCCGCCCGGCAGACCTTGCCGAGGACGCATGGGACGATGAACCCGCCCTGCACAGCTGGGTCATTATACAGACGAAGGACGGTACACAAACTTACGGCGCAGATGCCACTACTGCCATAAGCCTTTCCTATGCACCGGACGTTCTGAACGACTGGGTAGAGTTGGACACCTGCCACGCCAGCGGCGAGCCAACGGACGAAACGCTCTATCATCCCGCCACCGGCGAAGGCTTCACCGGCTTCCGACAGGTATGCGGCAGCGGCACCGCCTGCTGCGAGACCAGCGATGGCCGCTACGAGCTGCGGGATCTCACCACCGTGGACCGCACCCTTATTGGCACCTTCGACGACCAGCCCAGCAGCTATTTCCCGGGCTATGTGGTCACATGGCGCACGAGCGGCGGCTTCGGCTATGATCTGCACGACCTTGTTACCGGTGAGGTGACACCGCTGTACGCTTCCAGCGTCATGAGCGACACCATCGCCCTTTACTATGAGGACGGACGGTTGAAGGTGTTCAGCACCGCCACCGGCGATTTGATCACCGACACCGCCGTGGAGCCAGTGGAGGGCCAGCAAAGCGTGATGATGGATAACAAGGGTGACGGCTACGTCTGGCTGGAGCTGCGGGATAACGATAACTTTGAGACCACCGCCACCCGCGTGTACGGCCCCGAGGGCCTTGTCTCCGACCTGACCCATCTGCAGGACAAGTATTATGCCCTGAACTATCTTATCACCACACCGGAGGGCAGGCCGCTGTACTGTGGCAACGCCAATGCGCCCAGCAGCAACGGCTCAATGTGTGACGTGCTGGATGAAAACGGCAACATTGTGTTCTATGGCCTTGGCAGCTGCTACAGCTACTACGACAACAGCCTGAACCAGCTGCCAGAACACGTGTTCGTTGCAAAACGCGGCTTTTACTACGGCTGGATGGATACGAACGGCAAATGGCTTTACTGCCAAAGCATCTTCTCTTCCATCAATGCCGACGACGAAATGGGCTACTGACCCAATAGGAGGAACGCCTTATGAAAAATGCTAAAATTTCCCGCCGCAGCTTTCTGCTTGGCCTTGCCGCCTGCTCTGCCGCAGGCATTCTCACTGCCTGCAAGGGGGATGACCCCCCCGCCAGCAGCGCTTCCACCTTGCCGGAAGCCCCCGCCTCTTCCGTGAGCGAGCTTGAACCCATCGGGCTGTTTACCGTGGAAGATTTTCCCAAGCTGGATGGCAGCACTGCCTGCATCCCGCTGATGGCCCAGATGATGGCCGATACCACCGGCATCGATCTGGAAGTAGCCCAGAGCGGCATTTCGGTCAGCACCACGGCCTATGCGTGGGAAAACTTCGGCCTGTACCCGGATGAGGAATACACTGCCAGGATGCTGGTGGTCTACGAAGCGCCGGACTACGTAAAGGAAGAGCTGAAAGAAGCAAATGCCCAGCTGGAACAGAAACCCATTGGCCGGGACGCACTGGTGTTCATCGTGAACGAGAACAATCCGGTCAAGAGCCTGACCCGGCAGCAGCTGAAGGACATCTATGCCGGTAAGATCACCAACTGGAAGGAAGTGGGCGGCGAGGATCTTGCCATCGTGCCCTTCCAGCGGGGCGAAGACTCCGGCAGCCAGACCCTGTTCCGCAAGCTGCTCATTCAGGGCGGCGAACTGATGGACCCGCCCACCGAGCTGGCTCCCGCTGCCATGGGTGAGCTGGTGGACAGCATCGCCGCCTACAACAACAGCGCCAATGCCATCGGCTTCTCGGTCTACTACTACATCGACCAGATGTACTCCCAGCCCGGCCTGCGTCTGCTGGCCGTGGACGGCGTAACCCCTTCCAACGACACCATCGCCAGCGAAAGCTACCCGCTGTGCAACGAGTTCTATGCCGTTCTCCATGCGGACGCTGCCGCCGACAGCCCGGAACGCCAGCTTTACGACTGGCTGGATACCGCTGCCGGACAGGACTGCATCAAAAAATCCGGCTATGTAGCGGTGGCACCCGCCACAGGAACCACGGTGGATTGATCCTGCTGAATTGACACCTTTCTGCGTTTCTGCTACAATAAAGAAAAACTTCTGTCAAAAGTTTTGCAGCAGTTTACCGAAAGGAAGACTATTGTATGGAATACCCTGCAGAGCACTCTTCTACCGTAAACCATGTGGAAAGCCACTGGCGCACCCAGCTGCGCAACCGCATCATTCAGGCATCCAGCCTGCTGGAGATCCTGCTGTCCGGCCTTGTACTCATTGGTCTGCTGTTCAGCGCCGTGCCTCTCATCAAATGGATGCCGGGCCTTTTGTTCTACGGCAACGAGGTGGAGATCCGCAGCTTTCTGGAACGCAGCCTTGATATCGTGATCGGCATTGAGTTCATCAAAATGCTGGCCAAGCACAGCCCCGGCAGCAGTCTGGAGGTTTTGCTGTATGCCATTGCCCGCCATCTGGTAGTGGGCCACGACTCCGCACTGGAAAACCTGCTCAGCGTGGGAGCCATCGCCCTGATCTTTATTGTGCGCAAGTTCTTCTTTGTTCCGGCCTTTGGTGCCCACCTGCCGGACGGCCATCCGGCACCGGATCTTTCTCCAAAGCAGAGCGGCATCCCGGCAGAGGAGTTTATCTCCCGTCTGAAAGACCGCGCCAAGGCCGAGGCGGCCGAGGCCATTCCTTCCGAAGAAGAGACTTTTGACGAGTACGATTTTGAGCAGGCCGCCCCGGAACCAAAATAACATAAACAAAAATGCCCCGCAGCACTGCCGGAAAACCAGCAGGCTGCGGGGCATTTTATAATGCTTTTATTTTTTATTGTGCTTTCCGAAGCGGTACTCTTTGCCCTCACGGATGCGCTGGATATTGGCGCGGTGCATATAGATCACCATGCCGGACATAAAGCCGGAGCCAATGGCGCACACCAGCATATCACCGGCGGCATAGCCCTGCAGGGAACCGTAAATGATCGTCAGCACCGGGTAGAGTGCTGCCATGGCCACGCTGCCCAGCGACACCATGCCGGTGGGGATCAGGCACACCAGAAAGATAATGGCCAGAAACGGCAGCAGCACCGGCTGGATGGCCAGAATGGCACCAGCTGCCACCAGCACGCCCTTGCCGCCTTTGAACCCGAAGTACAGCGGGTACAGATGGCCCAGCACTGCAAAGATAGCGGCCAAATAGACACCCAGATACGGCGAAACGCCGGCATCGGCGGGCAGCATGTGGAACAGCCACCGGCCGATGCACACGGCCAGCACGCCCTTGAGCACATCGCCTGTCGCGGTCATGGCGGCAGCCTTCTTGCCAAAGGTGCGCAGCATGTTGGTCATGCCGGCCGCACCGCTGCCATGATTGCGCACATCGTCATGATATACGAATTTGCTGACGAGGATGCCGGTATCCACACTGCCCAGCAGGTACGCCTGCAGGATGGTGGCTGCGGCGATCAGGATCGCTTTCATCATAGAAACGGATGCCTCCTTTGCGGGCGCTTACACGTCCTTTGCGCCCACTTCGCCGGAGCCGCGCTCGCGGATCACCAGACGGATGGGGGTGTGTTCCAGACCAAAGTTCTCGCGGATCTGGTTGATCAGATACCGCTGGTAGCTGAAATGGAACAGCTGCTTCGAATTCACAAAGGCCACGAACGTGGGCGGGCGGGTGGATGCCTGAGTCAGATAGAAGATCTTCAGGCGGCGGCCCTTGTCGCTGGGCGGCTGCATCCGGGCTGTGGCGCGGGCCAGCATCTCGTTCAGCACGCCGGTGGGCACGCGGGCACCGTTCTGGCTGTCCACATCGCGGATCAGCTGCATGAGCTTGTTCACGTTGTAGCCGGTCTGAGCCGAGATGAAGATGATAGGAGCATAGCCCATAAAGCTGAAGCACTCGGCATAATCGCGGCGCTGCAGCTCCATGGTGTTGGTCTCCTTGCCTTCCACCGCGTCCCACTTGTTAACGACGATGATGCACGCCTTGCCCTGATCGTGGGCGTAACCGGCCACCTTGCTGTCCTGCTCGGTAAAGCCGACGGTGGCATCCACAAGGATCAGCGCCACGCGGCTGCGCTCCACAGCGGCCAGTGCGCGCACTACCATATAACGCTCCAGACCGTCGGTGATGTTGCTGCGCTTGCGCAGACCGGCGGTATCGGTAAAGATGAACTTGCCGTAAGCGTTGTCCACCGGGGTGTCAATGGCATCACGGGTGGTGCCCGCCTCGTTTGCCACGATCATGCGGTTCTCGCCCAGAATGCGGTTGGTCAGGCTGGACTTGCCCACATTCGGGCGGCCGATGATGGCAACCGGGATGCGGTCCTCTTCCACCACCGTCTCGCTGAAGTCCAGATGGGCGCACACAGCGTCCAGCAGGTCGCCGGTGCCGTGGCCGTGCACGGACGAAATGGGCATCACCTCGTCAAAGCCGAGGTTGTAGAACTCGTACATCTCCATGGGGGCATCGCCCACCTTGTCGCACTTGTTCACGGCCAGAATGATGGGCTTGTGGCTGCGGCGCAGCATGTGGGCCACATCCTCGTCCGCGGCGGTCAGGCCGTCGCGCACGTCCACCACCATGATGATGCAGTCTGCAGTGTCAATGGCGATCTGGGCCTGCTCTCGCATGTGGGCCAGAATGCCCTCGGTGGCCTTGGGCTCAATACCGCCGGTGTCCACCAGCAGGAAGTCGTGGCCGTTCCACTCGCAGTTGGCAAAAATGCGGTCACGGGTAATGCCCGGCGTGTCCTCCACAATGGCAAGGCGCTGACCGCACAGCTTGTTGAACAGGGTGGATTTGCCCACGTTAGGGCGGCCCACCACTGCTACGATCGGTTTGCTCATAGGGGTTCCTCCTTTCTATAACAAAAGGTTTTATGCTCTTCTTCTCCTTGCAATGTGCAGGCCGCTGCGCAGCAGGGCGCGGGCTTCGTCGCCGCCGGAGGTCGGCAGCACCTCCACCTTCACGCCAAGGCGCTGGGCCAGCTGGTCAGTGGTGATGTCGTCCAGAAAGGTGTCTTTTTCCTCCCGCAGCATCACGGCGGGCACGCCCAGCGTGCCGCTGGTCAGCTTGCCCTCGCACTGAGCAATGATATCGGTCGCCGTTACAAGCCCGGCCACACCCACATTGCCGCCGAAGAATTTGTTCTTGATGGTGTGCACCGTCACCTCGACCATGGGGTACTGGCGGTGCAGCTCAGCCATCATCTGGTGGATGAGCGGCGAAGCCATTTCGCCCGTGACCACGTCCATCTTTTTGGTGCCGTAGATGCGGTGGGGCTTTTCCAGCTCCGCCAGAAATTCCGAGGCATACAGGCGCATCATGCCCACGCCGTTTTCCAGCTGGTCGAAGTCCTCGTAGAACTCTTCCGGCGGGATGGGCCTGCCTGCCTTGAGGTACCATTCATCACTGGGGTAAATGATGCGCTTGCCGTGGCGGCGCTTGCACTCATCGCCGAATTCTTCCATGATGTCGATGACTTCGGCGCTGGTCTTTGCATCATACGGTGTCTGCTTGAACAGCTTCTCGCGGTAGTCCGTCACACCGCAGGGCACCGCCGCAATGCTCTGCACCATAGGGGTCAGCTCCAAAAGGTCGGAGAGGGTACGGCGCAGCTCGTCGCCGTCGTTGATGCCGCGGCACAGCACCAGCTGACAGTTGACGGCGATGCCACCCTCCACCAGGCGGGGCAGATACTTGAGCACCTCGCCGCCGCGCTTGTTGGCCAGCATCCGCACACGGAGCTGCGGGTTCGTGGTGTGCACTGAAATGTTGATGGGCGAAATGTGCATCTTGATGATGCGGTCGATCTCGTGGTCCTGCATGTTCGTCATAGTGATATAGTTGCCGAACAAAAAGGAAAGTCGCTCGTCATCGTCCTTGAAGTAAAGGCTCTCGCGCATACCGGGGGGCAGCTGGTCGATGAAGCAGAACATGCAGTGGTTGGAGCAGGAGTGCTTCTGATCGCCCAGATAGGTCTGGAAATCGCAGCCAAAGGGGCCGCGCTCCGTGCGCTGCACATCCCACTCGCGGATGCCGTCTGCCACCCTTGCTTTCAGGTGGAAGCTTTTGCTGTCGGTGTAGAAATCGTAGTCCAGACTGTCGTTCAGCTCGTTTTCGTCCACGCTCAAAAGCTCGTCACCCGGGCCAAGGCCCAGCACTTCCGCTTCGCTGCCGGGTTCCACCCGTGCGATTTTCATTGCCACCGCATCCACCTCCTTTCAGACAGAACAAGAAGGGGAAGGCATGCGCCCTCCCCTTCTGTACATAACACCATTATGCCACCAATTACGCGCAAATTAGGCCTTCTTGATGACTTCCTCGCCCTTGTAGTAACCGCAGTTGCCACATGCCTGGTGGGGGAGCTTCAGAGAGCCGCAGTTGCTGCACTTGACCAGTGCGGGGGCCTCCAGCTTCCAAACATTGCTGCGACGCTTGTCGCGGCGGGCCTTGGAAAGATGTCTCTTAGGTACTGCCATATTTTTGCACCTCCTTGATGGGTTTATCAGTTCAGCAGTGATTTAAGGATTGCGAGCCTTGTGTCTACGGGAGCTTCGGCATGCTCTGCCGGCTGGCAAGTGCACTCCGCCTTCTTTTTGCCGCACACGGGGCAAAGCCCGGCGCAGTCGGCACTGCAAAGCAGCACCGTGGGAATCTGGAACATAAACTCCTGATTGAGCCATTCATCTACATCCAGATGTCCTTTTTCGTCCAGCGGAAGGTCAAAATCCGGATCATCCAGATCCCGTTCCTTTACCGTCCACTCCGTATCGACCGTCTCCTCCCGAATGACCGGGTCCAGACAGCGGGCGCACTCTCCGTGCACCGATGCGTTTGCCCGCAGTGTCATCCGGACCTCGTCGCCGTCCGTCTCCGCTTCAAAAACAGCGGTGACCGGCTGCGGGATCCTTGCCCCGGCATAATCATGTGCAGATAAATCACACTGAAACTCTGCATGATAGGGTTGTCTGCCGGTGGCGATAAACTTTCTCAGGTCAAATTGCATAGTACACCTCTAAAAGGCTGCTTTGTTAGTATAGCGCCAACGCAGCCCTTTGTCAACACCAAAACAGGCAGAAAACCGAAAAAATTTAAATTTCCCGGTTCTCTGCCTGTTCAAAGTAGTTCAGATCCCGATTTTCCGGAATTACAGGTACTTCTTCACATCGTGGGGCAGTGCAGCCTCGTCAGCGCTGACGGTAACGGTCACCTTCACGCTGTCGCCTGCAATGGCTGCCATCTCGTCCAGCACAACGCCCAGACGGTTGATGTCATGATCCAGCACCTTCAGGATGCCGTCAATGTACAGGTCGGTGATATCGTAGTTGCTTGCCATCAGGCCGGCAACAAAGCCGTACAGCATTTCGCCGCCGGAGATCTTGTACTCGTCCAAGTCGATCAGACGTGCAGCAGGAGCGATGTCGTAGGTGAGCTTCATGCCCTTTTCAACGACGACCACGTTGCCCTTGGAGGTCTTGACCGCATCATTGATCTGGTCGATCATAGCCTTGGTCTTGCCGGAGCCCTTGGTACCAACAATCAGTTTAATCATAGTTCAGTCCTCCTGTATTTTCCACGCCTTGCGGCGGGAGATCATTTTTATTTACTTCAGCTTTGCTTCCAGCTCGGCGGTCAGGCCTTCGTAGCCCGGCTTGCCCAGCAGAGCAAACATATTCTTTTTATAGCTCTCAACGCCCGGCTGGTTGAAGGGATTAACGCTGAGCAGATAACCGCTGCAGGCACATGCACGCCAGAAGAAGTAGATCAGGTAGCCCACATTGTAAGCGGTCAGGTCGTCCACCTCGATCAGCACTTCGGGCACGCCGCCGTCGGTGTGGGCGAGGATGGTACCCTCCATGGCCTTGCGGTTGACAACGCTCATGTTCTGGTTTGCCAGGAAGTTCAGGCCGTCAAAGTTGCCTTCCAGCGGGTCGATGAACAGATCCTGTGCAGGCTTCTTCACGTCCACGATGGTCTCGAACATGGTGCGGGAGCCTTCCTGAATGAACTGACCCATGGAGTGCAGATCGGTGGAGAAGATGCAGCTTGCGGGGAACAGGCCCTTGTTGTCCTTGCCCTCGCTCTCGCCGAACAGCTGCTTGTACCACTCGTTCATCAGGGCGAAGTCCGGCTCGTAGCACTCCAGAATTTCAACGCTCTTGCCCTTGCGGTACAGGATGTTGCGGATGGCAGCATACTTGTAAGCGTCGTTGTCCTTGCTCAGAACGGAGAAGCGCTCCATGGAATCGGCAGCGCCCTTCATCAGGTCGTCGATGCTGATACCGGCAGCAGCAATGGGCAGCAGGCCCACAGCGCTCAGCACGGAGTAGCGGCCGCCCACGTCGTCGGGGACCACGAAGGTGGGCCAGCCCTGTGCGTCGGCCAGCTGCTTCAGGGTGCCCTTGGCACGGTCGGTGGTGGCGTAGATGCGCTTGTTGGCTTCTTCCACACCCATCTCCTTTTCCAGCAGTTCACGCAGCACGCGGAATGCCAGAGAAGTCTCGGTGGTAGTGCCGGACTTGGAAATGACGTTGATGGAGAAGCGCTTGCCCTTGCACAGGCTGATGATGTTGTTCAGGTAGGTGGGGCTGATGCTGTTGCCGCAGAAGTAGATCTTGGGGCCATTTTCCAGCTCGTTGTGGAACTGGCCCTTGACGGCCTCGATGACAGCGCGTGCGCCCAGATAGCTGCCGCCGATGCCGGCCACCACCAGCACATCGGAATCCTCGCGGATCTTTGCGGCGGCTTCCTTGATGCGGGCGAACTCTTCCTTATCATAATCACGGGGCAGATACATCCAGCCGAGGAAATCATTGCCCGGGCCGGACTTTGCTTCCAGCTGGTTATGGGCAGCTTCCACCTGCGGATAGATGGCTGCATATTCCTCTTCGCTGATAAAGCTGGAGAGGTGTTTGGTGTTCAGTGCGACACTCATTTTATTATAACCTCCAAACGATTTGCCGGGCCTTTGCCCTGCGAGGAAATATCTTGGTATAAGTGTACCGTTCCCTCCGGGCAAAGTCAAGGTCAAAATCCTTGGATTTCATACAATTTTAATAGTGTTTTTTTGTTTCTTCATCCAGAATTGTTCACACAGACAGTTCCACGCAGCTTACCGCAGCGCGCTTTTGTACGCTGAAGCGTGCATTCAGTTTTCGCAGCCGGTCAAAGCGTCCCACAACAGGCCGAATGCGGTGCCAAAGTCCATTTTTTCAGCATCGGCAGCGGCGCGCACCTCGTACTCGCCCAGCTGGGTCTCCCCGCTCAGGATGCGCACCGTGCCAACGGTCTGGCCCAGCTGCACCGGTGCTTCCAGTTCCTGCGGCAGATCCAGCTGCGCGGTGAGGGCGGCGGCGTTTTCCTTGGGCATCAGCAGCGTTTCGGGCAGAGCGGTGTAGTCCAGCGGTACGCTTTCCTCTGCACTGCCCTTTACTTTTATAAGAAGAGGCCGGTCCTCCATGGCGGGCAGCGGCACGGCGGCGTAGGCCGCAAAGCCGTAGTCCAGCAGGGTGGTGGCCGCTGTGAACCGCTCCGAGCTGGAGAGCGACCCCAGCACCACGGCGATGAGGTCCAGCCCGTCGCGGGTGGCGCTGGCGCTGATGCACACGCCCGCGCCGCTGGTGGTGCCGGTCTTGAGGCCGGTGATGCCGTTATACCGCCGCAGCAGCTTGTTGGTGTTCACCAGCTGGGTGGCACCTCCGCGCAGGGTGTCCGTCCAGATGCCGGTATAGTGCAGCACCTCCGGGCAGGTGTTCAAAATCTCGCGGCTCATGATGGCAACATCGTGGGCGGTGGAAAGATGCCCTTCGGTGTCCAGCCCGCAGGCATTGTGGAAGGTGGTGTTCACCATGCCCAGTTCTGCTGCGCGGGCGTTCATCATCTGCACAAAGCCCGGCTCGCTGCCGCCCACCAGCTCTGCCACAGCCACAGCGGCATCATTGGCAGAGGACACACAAATGGCTTTGATCATCTCGTCCAGCGTGAACTGCTCCCCCGGCTCCAGCCAGATCTGACTGCCGCCCATGTGGTAGGCATGTTCACTTACCGGCACCAGCGTGTCCATGGCAATGCGGCCGTCGTGCACGGCTTCAAAGGTGAGCAGCAGGGTCATTACCTTGGTAATGGATGCAATGGGCATCTGCTGGTCGGCGTTCTTTTCATATAATATAGTGCCCGTCTGCTGGTCGATCAGGCAGGCGGCGCGGCAGGGCAGCTCCAAGGCAGGCTGTGCCGCCGCGGGCTGCACCGGCTGGGTCGGGTCTGCAGCCGCCTGCACCGCCGGGTTTTGCTGCCGCAGCCCATTGCCCTGCGCCGTGCCAAAGGCCAGCGCAAACAGCCAGAAGCACACCACCCCTGCACACAAAAGCGCCAAGTTTTTCCGCTCCATTTCGGTCCCTCCCTGCGCAATGTCTCTTGCTGAGAGAGTATGCAGGGGCCTTTTTGTTTAGAATATCCTGCGCCCGCACCGCAGCCTGCATTTTTTATTTTGTCTTTTTCTACAAAAGGGCTTGACTTTTGTCCCCCTTATAGTGTAAATTGGAGATGGCCCAAAAAGGCCGTATTGCTTCATTTGTGGAATTATTTTTAGGAGGATACTATTATGAATATTTCTCGTCGTTCTTTCCTGAAGCTCGCTGGTCTGACTACCGTTGCTGCTGCAAGTGCTTCCATGTTCACCGGCTGCGGCAGCCTGAAGCCCGTTACCATCGTTTACATCTATGAGGGCACTGACGCCGGCATCAAGACCAAGGTCGAAAACCTGAACAAGGACAAGACCAAGACCACGTACATCCCGTTCATGTCCAGCACCGACTACGCAAAGGGCTTTGTTAGCAGCTACCTGAAGGGCACCGGTCTGGTCGTTGATACCGACGAGGGCAAGACCACTTACAAGGTTGCTACCGAGGGCGAAAACAAGGGCAAGCTGGTCGTTTACGTCAAGGTTGCATCCTGATTACCCAGAAGTTCCATACGAGAGACGGGCGTTTGCCCGTCTCTTTTTGTTTTGCCCGCTTTCCAGCAAAAAAGTGCCTGCTGCTGTGTATCCGCTCTTGCGCCGCACCGCCGCTGTGATATATAATAAAGAGCAATGCAAACACCACCCCGTTTTTTGTCGAAAGGATATCCCCTCATGCGAGTTTGTTTTTATACCCTTGGCTGTAAGGTCAACCTGAATGAGACCGGCGCGCTGGAACAGATGTTCCGCGCCAACGGCTTTACCATTGCGCAGGAGAACGAGCCTGCGGATGTTTTTGTGGTGAACAGCTGCACCGTGACCAACTTTGGCGACCAGAAAAGCCGCAAGTGGCTGCGCCGCAAAAAGCGCGAAAACCCCGGCGCGGTCACGGTGCTTACCGGCTGCTACCCGCAGGCTTTCCCGGAGGAAGCCGCCCAGTTCACCGAGGCCGACCTTGTGTGCGGCAACGGCGACCGCAAGGCCATTTTAGATAACGTTCTCAAGCTGCTGGACGGCCATGAGCGCATTGTGGCCATCACGCCCCACCAGCGCGGCGAAAAATTTGAAGAGCTGCCCGTGGAGCGGTTCGAGACCCACACCCGTGCCTTTATCAAGGTAGAGGACGGCTGCAACCGCCAGTGCGCCTACTGCGTCATCCCACGGGCCCGCGGCCCGGTGCGCAGCCGCGACGAAGCCAGCATCCTTGCCGAGCTGCGCCAGCTGGCGGCTTCCGGCTACCGCGAGGTGGTGCTCAGTGCCATCTCCCTGCCCAGCTACGGTCTGGATACCGGCACCAACCTTGTGGAGCTGGTGGAGCACTGTGCTCAGGTGGAGGGCATCCAGCGCATCCGTCTGGGCAGTCTGGACCCGGATATGCTCACGCCGGAGTTCATCACCCGCCTTGCCGCCGTGGAAAAGCTCTGCCCGCAGTTCCACCTGAGCCTGCAGAGCGGCTGCACTGCCACCCTGCGCCGGATGCGCCGCGTGTACACCGCCGAGCAGTACGCACAGGTGGTGGACCAGCTGCGCGCCGCCTACGGGGAGCGCCCGGTCAGCTTTACCACCGACTGCATCTGCGGCTTCCCCGGCGAGACGCAGGCCGATTTTGAAGAGAGCTGCGAATTCCTCAAGAAAATCGGCTTCCTCAAGGTACATGTGTTCCCCTACTCCCGCCGCAGCGGCACCCCGGCCTACGACTTCCCGGAGCAGGTGCACGAGCGGGAAAAGCAGGAGCGCAGCCGCGTGATGAACGCCATTGCCGAGGAGGTACGCCGCGAAGTGCTGGCCGCCTATGTGGGCACCGAGGACGATGTGCTGCTGGAGACCCCGCTTTCCGGCACGCTGTTCACCGGCTACACCCGGCTGTACATTCCGGTGGTGGTGTCCGCCCCCGGCCACGAAAGCGGGCAGATCGTGCACGTAACGCTTGGCGAGTACGACGGCGAGCGCGTCCGTGCAGCACTTTGCTGAGTTTACGCGCTTAAAACTGTTGATTCTGTACACGAGGACGAATACAACAAATTTTTAACAAATTTTGCGTTTTATCCCTTTTCATCCGGCACGCTTTATGCTAAAATGAAAGTGGATCATCCCGGGCACAGCGCTGTTTGCAGCAGTGCGTTACCAATGTGCCCTGTAACGCGCCCGCCCTGCGCGGCAGAACGCTGTCGGCAGCCGGGTGCAGCCCGTTTGTTTTTAGCAAAGCAAGGAGAGAATTGGAATGAGTTTCAGAGGAATCAATACCACGGTCATCCAGATCCGCCGTCAGGTGTTCACCGAGGTGGCACGCATGGCTTACGCCAACGTCAAGGGCGAGCAGGCCAACCACCTGATGCGCAAGATCCCCTACACCATCATCCCCGGCGAGGAAGGCAAGCTGCGCAAGGACATCTTCCTGGAGCGCGCCATCGTTGAGGAGCGCGTGCGTCTGGCCATGGGCCTGCCCACCCGCCGCATGGACGAGCACAACAGTGTCGTCTCCGGTCTGGAGGATGCTTCCATCGCCGATAAGTATTATGATCCCCCGCTGGTGAACGTGATCAAGTTTGCCTGCAACCGCTGCCCGGAAAAGCTGGTCAAGGTCTCCGACCTGTGTCAGGGCTGCCTTGCCCACCCCTGTATGGAAGTGTGCCCCAAGAAGGCCATCACATGGGAGAGCGGCCGTTCCATCATCGATCAGGACAAGTGCATCAAGTGCGGCCGCTGCGTCGGCGTGTGCCCCTACAACGCCATCGTCAAGACCGAGCGTCCCTGCGCTGCAGCCTGCGGCATGGGTGCCATCCACTCCGATGAGCTGGGTCGTGCCGAGATCGATTACAGCAAGTGCGTTTCCTGCGGCCAGTGTCTGGTCAACTGCCCCTTCGGTGCCATTGCCGACAAGGGCCAAATCTATCAGCTGATCCAGGGCTTCAACCGCGGCGACCGCATCTACGCGCTGGTGGCTCCCGCCTTCATCAACCAGTTCCCGGGTCTGGCTTCCACCGGCAAGCTCAAGGCCGCCCTGAAGGCCGTCGGCTTCTACGATGTGGTGGAGGTTGCCATTGGTGCCGACCTGTGCACCGTGGACGAAGCACACGACTTCCTGGAGGAAGTGCCCGGGAAGCTCAACTTCATGGCAACTTCCTGCTGCCCGGCATGGAGCATGATGGCAAAGACCGCTTTCCCGGATCTTGCCAAGAATATCTCCATGACCATGACCCCCATGGTGTTCACCGCCCGCATGATGAAGCAGAAGGACCCCGAGGCCCGTATGTGCTTCATTGGACCCTGCGCCGCAAAGAAGCTGGAAGCTTCCCGCCGCACCGTCCGCTCCGATGTGGACTTCGTGCTCACCTTTGAAGAGCTGGCCGGTATCATCGAGGCCAAGGATGTGGACACCAGCCTGCTGGAAGTGGACGAGGCCGAAGCTCTGCACGCTGCATCCGCAGCAGGCCGCGGCTTTGCACAGTCCGGCGGCGTTGCCAAGGCTGTTGCCGATAAGATCAAGGAATGGCACCCGGATATGGATGTCAAGATCGCATCCGCACAGGGCCTTGCCGAATGCAAGAAGCTGCTCATGCTGGCCAAGGCCGGCAAGTACAACGGCTACCTGCTGGAAGGCATGGGCTGCCCGGGCGGCTGCATCGGCGGCGCAGGCACCATTGCCGACCCTGCACGCACAGCCATCCAGCTGAACAAGTACGTCAAGGAAGCTCCCTTCGCCGACCCGGAGCAGAGCCCCTTTATGAGCGAGATCCATGTGCTGAAGGACGACCCCGACTTTGAACTTTAAGCGCTGATTTTTCAAGAACCGCTTCTCCTGCCGGAGGGGCGGTTCTTCGTCATCTTCGCCCACTATATTTTATCAATGTGCAACATTTCTGTGAAAGCTTCACGAAGCGGATTGACAATTTTGCACAGCCATGCTATTTTAGCATTGACAAACTGGTATTACCGCAATTGTTCAACGCCGCCTCTGTGGCAGGAAAGGCAGATCATTCATGACGAACACTTATAAGCGCGTAAGCGCCGCCCTGCTCTCAGTGCTGCTGCTGTGCATGTTCACCTTTGGTGCAAGCGCTGCTTCCAGCCTGAACGTAGGCATTAAATTCTGGAAAGAAAAATCCGATAAGGAATCCATGGCCAACACCGGCATCGATGCCAGCCGTGATGTCACCCTCACCCGCCAGTCCAACGGCACCTACACGCTCACCCTGCCCATCCAGCAGGTAAGCAAGATGGGTGTCACCGGCTGTCTGTCCGGCCTGACCATTGGTGATGTGACCTACACCGGCACCATCTCCGGCGATGTTGCCAAGGGCACCGGCGTGCTCACCATCAAGAACATGCCCGCCTCGGTGCTGACCGGCAGCGATGTGAACAAGGCACTCACCGTTACCTGCAACATTCAGATGGATCTGAGCGTGCTGGGCGAGATCAACACCACGGCCCGCATGTGCATCTGGAACAAGTAAGCTTTTTTCAAGCAAAGAACGGCGTTCCTCACCGGAACGCCGTTCTTTGCTTTTATCACTCCATGTGCTTTTCCACAAAGTCGCCAACCATTTTGTCCAGCTGCAGCACAGCGTTCTCGGCACCCTTCATCACCTTGCGGGTGGTGCGGCGCAGCTGGCGCTGGTTCTGGGTGGCGGCCATCACGCCCACGGCACCCAGTGCCGCCCCCGCGGCCATGCCAAGCAGCATTCCGGAAGAACTGGTTGATTCATGTTTCATAGTAAAACTCCTTTCGGTGAAAAAGATCCGGTCTCCGGTGTTATTATTTCCTGTAAACTATCTGGTATCCGCTTTTTTTATGCAGAAGTTTGTGGTATACTGTTCTACGATGTTTTAATGGGCGGGTGTGCCCGGCTAAAAAGCGCACTGCTCATTCCGCATACTGGTAAGGAGGTTCCTTATTTGATACACCCTGTTGAACCCAAAAAAGTCCTTTGCATCCACGATCTTTCCGGCATGGGACGCTGCAGCCTTGCAGTGATTCTGCCGGTGCTGTCGGTCATGGGCGTGCAGCCGGTGGCCCTGCCCACGGTGGTGCTTTCCACCCACACAGGCGGGCTTGGCACACCTGCACGACTGGACGGCTGCGCCTACGGCGAACAGGCGCTGGAGCATTACCATGCGCTTGGCGTGGAATTTGACTGCATCTATACCGGCTATCTGGGCGGTGAGGATCAGGTGGCACTGGCCGAAAAAGCCTTTGCCCTCTGGCCCGCAGCCAAAAAGATCGTTGACCCGGTCATGGGCGACAACGGCAAGGCTTACTCCACCGTAACGCCTGCTTTGATCGATCGCATCCGTGCACTGTGCGGTGCTGCCGATCTGATCCTGCCCAACTACACTGAGGCACAGATCCTGCTGCAGCGCCAGCCGCAGACCGAGCTGCTCACCGATGAAGCCGCACAGGCTCTGGCTGACGAGCTGACCGCTCTGGCCCCCGGGGCTGTCGTCACCGGCCTGCCGCTGGGCAAATACATCGGCTGTGCAGGCAGCGGAAAAGACCGCTTCCTCATCAAAAAGCTGCACATCAGCCGCAGCTTTCCCGGCACCGGCGACCTGTACGGTGCGGTGCTCATCGGCTCGCTGCTGCAGGGCAACGCCCTGAGTGCCGCCGCCGACAACGCTGCCGAGTTCGTGGCGCTTTCCATCCAGAACACGCCCGCCGCGCAGGATACCCGCTACGGGGTCTGGTTCGAGCCGCTTCTGCCGCGCCTGTGCCCGGCAAGCTCGGCAGAATAAGGGGAGGTACACCGATGAACGAAAAGCCAACCTTGAACATCGTTCTGGTGGAGCCGCGCATCCCGCAGAACACCGGCAATGTGGCCCGCACCTGTGCCTGCACTGCCTGTCGGCTGCATCTGGTAGGCCCCATGGGCTTTGCCATCGATGATAAAAAGCTCAAGCATGCTGGTCTGGATTACTGGCACTACCTCGACATCAGCTATTACGACAGTCTGGACGAGTTCTTTGCCAAAAACAGCGGCCCCTATTACTATTTTACCACCAAGGCACCGCAGCGCTACACCGATGTGAGCTACCCGGACGGTGCATACCTCGTGTTCGGACGCGAGGATGCTGGCCTGCCCGAAGCCTTGCTTGCCGCCAATCAGGAGCACTGCATCCGAATGCCCATGCGCGACACCTGCCGCAGCCTGAACCTTTCCAACAGCGTGGCCGTGGGCGTGTATGAAGTGCTGCGCCAGTGGGACTTTCCGGAGCTTTTGGACCACGGACACTTACGAGACTACGAATGGAAATGAGGGATATTATGAGCAAGATTGCGATCCTGACCGATTCCTCCTGCGATATCCCGCAGGAGATGGCCGAAAAATACGGCATCGACATCATGAGCTTCCACATCCTGCTGGACGATGTGGACTACGTGGAGCGTGAAAGCTGCACCAACACCGAATTTTACGATAAGATGCGTGCCGCTAAGGGCGTGCCCTCCACTGCCGCCATCACCCCCATCCAGTTCTGCGAAAAATACTGCCAGTACGTGGACGAGGGCTATACTGATGTCATTCATGTACCCATCAACAAATCCGGCTCTTCCACCTACAATAACGCCCTCATGGCACAGGGGATGCTGCGGGAAGAGCGCCCGGAGCACCACTTGAAGATCCATCTGCTGGACCCCCACACCTATTCCATGGTGTTCGGCTGGTATCTGTGCGAAATGGCCCGCAAGCTGAAGAACGGCGCAGAGATCAGCCATGTGATCCGGGAGTTTGAAAAGCAGATGGACTGCATGGAGATCGTTCTGGGCCCTTACAGCCTGAAGCAGATGAAAAAGAGCGGACGCATCTCTGCCGCTGCTGCTGTTATGGGCGAACTGATGGGCATTCGTCCCATCATCACCCTGATCGACGGCAAAACCAAGGTGGAAGCCAAGGTACGCGGCGATGACAAGGTGGTGCCCGCCATGGTGGAGCTGTGCAAACAGCGCAGCGAAGGCGTGGAGAACTTTGATTATATGATCGGCCACACCAACATCCCGCAGGCAGCGGATCTGGAAAAGGCCTGCCGCAAGGCCTTTGGCAAGCCGCCGCTGCTGGTGTTTGAGCTGGGCGGTGTCGTTTCCGCAAACACCGGCCCCGACACGGTGGCTCTGGTATACACCGGACACCCCAGAGGGTAACACACGATTTTAATAGCCTCCGCTTTCGCTCTGGCTATTTCAGCGGTAATTTTATTTTTATTTTGAGGTTCCGAAAAGCCTGCGGGCTTTTCGGAACCTCTTTTTTCACCGGAAGGGTCCAAACCAAAAACTGCATCTGTACCTGATTCTGCGAAAATTCGTTGCAATCTGCCAAAAATTATGCTATACTGCCTTTTGCTGTGCTTTTTGTGCGGCATCCTTTCAGAGCAACTTAGGATTTTAGGCTCCCCGGCGTGTCTCGAACCATGCCGGGCCAAACCCACAGGGGCTGGCGGCCCTGTGCGGTCAAAATCATCCCGCTGGAGTATTATCATGAATCAGAATCCTTCTGTCCGTAAACTGGTGCGCTGCGGCGTGGTCGCAGCCATTTATGTTGTTCTCTGCATGGCTCTGCAGCCGCTCTCCTATGGTGCGGTACAGGTGCGTGTGGCTGAGGCGCTCTGCCTGCTGCCGGTGTTCGGTGCCGAGTACATTGCCGGTGTGGTACTGGGCTGCTTTTTGGCAAACCTGCTGGGCTCCACCATCGTGGATGTCATCTTTGGCACCCTTGCCACCCTGCTGGCCTGCCTTGTCACCTACAAGCTGCGGAACATCCGCATCAAGGGTCTGGCTATGGCGGCTTCCCTGCCGCCGGTGCTGTTCAATGCCGTGATCATCGGCATTGAGATCGCCGTCATGTTCCCGGACCCCACCTCCAGCGCTCCCATCTGGCTGGCCTGCATCACCAACGGCATCTCCGTAGGCATCGGCGAGCTCATCAGCTGCACCGTTCTGGGTGTGCTGCTGGTGAAGATCATCGAGAGCAGCAAGGCCCTGCGCAAAATTTTTGCAGCTTAATGACCGCAAGGAGGTTTCCATGCAGGCAAACGGAATGATCTTCTGGGACTGGAACGGCACTTTGATGGATGATGTTGATTTCACCCACAGCTGTCTCAACTGGATGCTGGAGACCCACGGTTATCCGCAGCGGTACGATCTTGCCGCTTACCGGGAAATTTTCGGTTTTCCCATTGAGGAATACTACACCCGCGCCGGTTTCAACTTTGCAAAGCACCCTTATGCAGAGCTGGCCGAGCGCTTTATGGAACATTATAACGCAGGTGTGGATGCCTGTCCCCCCTCTGCACACGCTGCCGAAACGCTGGCCGAACTTTCGCGCCGGGGCTGGCGGCAGAGCGTGCTTTCCGCCTCCCGCCGGGACTACCTGATCGAGCAGGTAGCCGCACGGGGCCTGCAGGCCTATTTTACTGAGTTGCTCGGCCTTGCAGACATCTATGGCGTAAGCAAAGTGCAGGTGGGCAAACAGTGGCTTGCACAAAGCGGCATCGCCCCTGCTGCCTGCGTGATGGTGGGCGACACCCAGCACGATGCCGAAGTTGCAAAGGCCCTTGGCACAAAATGCGTGCTCTACACCGGCGGCCACCAGTCCCGCGCGCGGCTCGAGGCTGTGTGCCCGAATGTCATCGACGATCTGGCACAGCTGCCGCAGCTGCTGGAAACCTTATAATGTACATCTGACCACTTCTGATTTGCAAAAATCAGAGGTGGTTTTTGTTTTAGCTGGCTCGCCCTCTCAGTCTCGCATTCGCTCGCCAGCTCCCCAAAGGGGGAGCCTTTGGCGAAACCGGAAACTTTGCATGGATTGCCAAGGCCTCCCACTTTGGGGGAGGTGGATGCGACCAGCGGGAGCAGACGGAGAGGGCAAGGCTGTTCGCCTCCACCACATATCTTTTCCTTTTATGAACCCCCTTCCAGCGCAAATTTACAGAAAATTCATTCAAAAGCCGGCTAAAATAACCTTGCAGGTTTGACGCGTCTGCCGCTTTGGTGTATCATATATGTGTGTATTTATGTCTATCTCCGGGAAGCATTTTCCCGAATTTGATCTATGAGGTGTTACCAATGTCCCTTGTTGAAAAACTCTTTGGCAGCTTCTCGGACCGAGAGCTGAAAAAGATCAACCCCATTGCCAAGCAGGTGCTGGCTCTGGAAGAAAAATATGCCGCCATGCCGGATGCCGACCTGCAGGCACAGACCGCTGTGTTCAAGCAGCAGCTGGCCGACGGCAAGACCACCGATGATATCCTGCCCGATGCCTTTGCCGTCTGCCGCGAGGCCGCATGGCGCGTGCTGGGCATGAAGCACTTCCCTGTGCAGGTCATCGGCGGCATTGCCCTGCACCGCGGCGATATTTCCGAGATGCAGACCGGTGAAGGCAAGACTCTTGTGGCTACCCTGCCCGCCTACCTGAATGCCCTCACCGGTGAGGGCGTGCATGTTGTCACCGTCAACGATTACCTTGCCAAGCGCGACAGCGAGTGGATGGGCAAGCTCTACCGCTGGCTGGGCCTTTCTGTCGGCCTGATCGCACAGGGCATGGACGGTGATGCACGCCGCGCCGCCTATGCTGCCGACATCACCTACGGTACCAACAATGAGTTCGGCTTCGACTACCTGCGCGACAACATGGTGACCTATAAGGCCAACATGGTGCAGCGCGGCCACGCCTATGCCATCGTCGATGAAGTGGACTCCATCCTGATCGATGAAGCCCGCACGCCCCTGATCATTTCCGGCCGCGGCGAGGATTCCTCCAGCCTGTACACACAGGTGGACCGCTTTGTGCGCACCCTGCGCAAGAGCGTGGTGGTAGAGCTGGAGGATAAAGTCTCTACCGACGAGCAGACCGACGGTGATTACGTCGTGGACGAAAAGCACAAGACCTGTACCCTGACTGCCAGCGGCATCAAGAAAGCGGAAGCCTACTTCAAGGTCGAGAACCTTGCCGCCGCCGAGAACATGACCCTTGCCCATCACATCGATCAGGCCATCAAGGCTTACGGCGTGATGCAGCGGGACATCGATTACGTGGTCAAGGATGGTCAGGTCATCATCGTGGACGAGTTCACCGGTCGTCTGATGATCGGCCGCCGCTACAACGAAGGCCTGCATCAGGCCATCGAAGCCAAGGAGGGCGTGAAGATCGCCGCCGAGAGCAAAACGCTGGCTACCATCACCTTCCAGAACTACTTCCGCATGTACAAAAAGCTGTCCGGTATGACCGGTACCGCCAAGACAGAAGCCACCGAGTTCACCGAGATCTACGGCCTGAACATCGTTACGGTGCCCACCAACCGCCCCCGTCAGCGCATCGATTATCCGGATGCCATCTACAAGACGGTCAACGGCAAATACAATGCCGTTATCCAGCAGGTGCTGGAATGCCACCAGAAGGGCCAGCCCGTGCTGGTGGGTACGGTCAGCGTGGAAAAGAGTGAGACCCTTGCCAAGATGCTGCAGAAATACACCCGCGACTTCAACGTGCTGAACGCAAAGAACCACGAGCATGAAGCCGAGATCGTGGCGCAGGCCGGCAAAAAGGGTGCCATTACCATTGCCACCAACATGGCAGGCCGTGGTACCGATATCATGCTGGGCGGCAACGCCGAGTTCATGGCCAAGGCCCAGATGCGCAAGGAACACTTCTGCGAAAACCTGCTGAACCCGGAAAAGCCCGAGGATGCCGACCCGGCTGCAGTGGAAATGCTGCTGACCGAAGCCAACGGCCACGGCGATACCGAGGATGCCAACATCCTTGCTGCCCGCAAGCGCTTCGATGAGCTGTACGCCCAGTGCAAGCCCCAGATCGATGCCGAAGCTGAGCAGGTGCGCGCTGCAGGCGGCCTGTTCATCATCGGCACCGAACGCCACGAGAGCCGCCGCATCGACAACCAGCTGCGCGGCCGTGCCGGCCGTCAGGGCGACCCGGGTGCTTCCCGCTTCTACCTGAGTCTGGAAGATGACCTGATGCGCCTGTTCGGCGGCGACCGCGTTTCCAGCCTGATGGATACCCTCAAGATCGATGAGGACACTCCCATCGAGAACCGCATGATCACCAACACGCTGGAAAGCGCCCAGAAAAAGCTGGAAGGCCGCAACTTCGAGATCCGCAAGAACGTGCTGAAGTACGACGACGTGATGAACCAGCAGCGCGAGATCATCTATGGTCAGCGCCGCAAGGTGCTGGATGGCGAGGATATCAGCACCGAAATGCACAAGATGCTGCGCGAGAACATCGATTCCAGCTGCGACCAGTTCCTGGCCGGTGATGTGAAGGACGACTGGGACTTTGGTGCCCTGCGCCGCCACTATCTGGGCTGGCTGACCACCGAGGAAGACCTCCACTACACCGTGGCCGACTTTGACGATATCTCCCGCAAGGGCATTGCCGACCAGCTCTATGACCGCGGCATGAAGATCCTCGCCGACAAGGAGCAGCGCTACGGTGCTCCCATCATGCGTGAGCTGGAGCGCATCTGCCTGCTCAAGTGCGTGGACCGCATGTGGATGGACCACATCGACAACATGGACCAGCTGCGTCAGGGCATTGCGCTGCGCGGCTACGGCCAGAAGGACCCCGTTGTGGAGTACCGCATCGAGGGCTTTGACATGTTCGACCAGATGGTGGATTCCATCCGTGAGTCCAGTGTGAAGATGCTGCTGACCATCGAGATCCGTCAGGCCGGTGCTGCCCCCAAGCGTGAGCAGGTGGCAAAGCCCACCGGCGAAGGCTTTGTGCCCGGCAACGGTGCACCCGGTGCCAAGGGTGCACCCCACGGCCAGCCTGTGCGTGTCATCAAAATTGGCCGCAACGACCCCTGCCCCTGCGGCAGCGGCCTGAAGTGGAAAAAGTGCACCTGCGCCAAGTACCACCCGGAAGGCACATCGACGAACGAAAACTAAGTAAAAAACCTCTCAGGCTCTGCCATAAGGCAGGGTCTGGGAGGTTTTTGATAAAATAGAGGGAGTTGATTTTGAAATGATCACACCGGAAGAACTGCTCACTGCCGCAAAAGAGCTGGAAACCCAGCTGCGCACATGGCGGCGCACCCTGCACCGCCACCCGGAGGTAGGCTTTGACCTGCCCGAGACAAAAGCGCTGGTGAAAAAGGCCCTGACCGAAATGGGCTATGCCCCGCAGGACTGCGGCAAGTGCGGCGTACTCGCGCTGGCGGGCGGCAAGCACCCCGGCAAGACCATCCTGCTGCGCGGTGACATGGATGCTTTGCCCATTCAGGAGGAATCTGGCGAAGAATTTGCTTCCGAGGTGCCGGGCAAGATGCACGGCTGCGGCCACGATATGCACACCGCCATGATGCTGGGTGCGGCAAAGCTGCTCAAAGAACACGAGGACGAGATCGAGGGCACCATCAAGCTGGAATTCCAGCCTGCAGAGGAGATCTTTCAGGGTTCGCTGGACATGCTGAAAAACGGCCTGCTGGAAAACCCGAAGGTGGACGCCGCGGTCATGTTCCATGTTCTGGCCGGGATGCCCCTGCCCGTGGGCACCGTGCTGGTGCCGGGCGGCGGCATCACCATGGCAAGCTGTGAGCAGTACCACATCACCGTACACGGCAAGGGCGGCCATGGCTCCATGCCCAACGCCTGCATCGACCCCATCACCGCAGCGGCCCACATCCACATTGCCCTGCAGGAGATCAACAGCCGTGAGCTGGACCCCGCCAAGTTTGGCGTGTTCACCACGGGCCGGTTTGAAGCTGGCAAGACATCCAACGTCATCCCGGATTCTGCCGATATGTGGGGCACTATCCGCACGGTGGACCCCGAAGGTGCCGTGAGCGAGCAGATCCACCAGCGCATGACCGAGATCGCGCAGGGCGTGGCGGCAGCCTATCGCTGCACTGCTGATGTGGAGTTCAGCGACCACTGCCCCTGCATGGTGGTGGATACGCCTCTTGCCAAGAATGCCCTGACCTATATGACCGAACTGCTGGGCCGTGGTGCCATGGATATGACCGTCCTCACCGGCGGCAAGCCCGGCGGCGGCAGCGAGGACTTTGCCTTTGTCAGTCATGAAGTGCCTACCGTGAGCATGTTCCTCTCCGCCGGAAATGCCAAGGAGGGCTATGTTTACGGCCAGCACCACCCCAAGGTGCGCTTTGACGACAGCGTGCTGTACGAGGGCGCAGCAGCCTATGCCTATATGGGCCTGCGCTGGCTGAGCGACCACAAGGCATAACCATTCGGAAAATTTATCATTTATTTGAACCTCCGAAAAATCTGCGGATTTTCCGGTGGTTCTTTTTCACGGATGGGTTCGGAGCAGCACGCTGCATCTCTTAAAAATCGCCTTTATAAACAAAAAAATCCCGGAAGGTTCACACCCTCCGGGGTCTTTTTTATATCAGCTTTGCCCCCGCATGGGGCAGGCTGTCGGCTCCAAGGCTTTGCAGCTGCTGCGGCAGGGCGGCAAGGTCGCCGCCGGTGTAATACCACGCAGCGGCAAACGCGGCCAGTGCCAGAATCAGCAGAAAAATCAGGGCATTCCGCACCCTGTGCCGTTTGCGCGGCGCTGCTGTCGGTGCATCCGGCTCCGGCTTGTCCGGCAGGCGCTGCGCCGTCAGGGCATCTGCCGGGATGGCCCTGCCATACTTCTGCCAGATCGTTCCCGCCGCCTGCGGCAGACCGGAAGCCGCCCGGCGGATCATATCCAGCAGCCACAAAGCAGGCGTATCTGCATTGGCCACCGTGCGCACCCAGCAGCCTTTCCGGCTGCCCAGAAACAGCACCGTGTCCTCGGCGCGCTCCAGACACCCGGCTGCAAAGTCTGCACCCACAAGGCGCTGCGCTGCCCGCACACGGGTAAGCTTTGCCGGCACCGGCCCGCCCTTGACCCGGCAGACCTTCGCGCTCAGCTTTTCCCGCACCTTTGCATCGGCATAGCTCATGGCTCCAAAATCAAACACTTTTTCTGCGCCGGCCACCGTTTCCATCCGGGCTTCCAGCAGAGTGCCTGCATCGGCATCGCAGCACACCAGCAGCCTGCGGTGCGTTTCCAGCGCCTGCACCGCTGCATGAACAAGGGTCATCTCCCCTTCTCCGTACAGCTCTGCCGCAAAGCGGTCTGCCAGCGCTTTCCGTGCCTTGCTCAATGCCGCGGGCGTTTCTGCCTGCAGCGCAGCCAGTGTTTCTGCACCGCGGCTGCGGCACTGGGCAGCAAGTCCTGTCTGCTGCACTGCCTGTTGTACTGCCCACAGCGGCGCGCCAAACAACCGCAGCACACAGGTGGTCTGCGTTTTTTCTTCGTGTATCAACTGCTTCACCCCCGCGGCCCGGGGCCGCTCGTATTAACCCTTGAGGAAGGTGCTGTCCAGTGCCGTCAGAGCCGCAGCATCATGCCGGGCGCTTTTTGCCAGTGCCTGTGTATCTGCAGGAACTTTGCCCTGAGCCAGACGCAGCGCCAGTTCCAGTGCCGCCTGTGCCGCGCGGGCACGCACCAGCGCACGGTCGGGGCGGGAGACGAAGAGCTTTTTTACATAGACGGTCTCACCGCAGGCCGCACCCAAATACACCGTGCCCACCGGGCGGACGGCATCGCCGCCGTTGGGGCCGGCCAGGCCGGTGACGCTGACAGCGATATCGGCCCCGGCAGCTTCGGCTGCGCCCAGTGCCATCTGTGCCGCCACAGGGGCAGACACCACATTGTATTTTGCAATGACTGCCGGTTCCACGCCCACCATTTTTGCCTTGGCCTGCTCCCAGTAGGTAACAAAGCCGAAGCCGAACACCTCACTTGCACCGGACACATTGGTCAGCCGCTGGGCGATCATGCCGCCTGTGCAGCTTTCTGCCGTGGCAATGGTGAGCCCCTTTTTCTTCAGGGTGTGCACCAGAGTCTCTTCCAGACCGGTCACATCCTCATCATACACCGCATCACCCAGCAGATCATAGAACTTTGTGGCGTATGCGCGGCACATTTTTTCGGCTGAACTGTCGGTTTCTGCCCGGGCAGTAATGCGGATCTCGCACTCGCCGGTCTTGCAGTAGATTGCGGCGGTGGGATTTGCGTTTTCCAGCAGATGCCGCACACGGTATTCGATATCGCTTTCGCCGCCCAGCACCCGCAGCGTGATGGAATGCAGGGTGCAGTTCTGGCGGGCCAGCAGCAGCGGGCGCACACTCTCCTCCCACATGGCCTTCATTTCGTGAGGCACGCCGGGCATCAGCACGGCACAGTGGCCATCCTGCTCGAACCATGCCCCAGGGGCAGTGCCGTGGTTATTGATGATCTTGTGGCCGTTCACCGGCACCATGGCCTGCTTGCGGTTGTTTGGGGTCGTCTTGCGCCCGGTACGAGTGAAGAAATCCACAATCTTCTGCCATTCTTCCGGGTCAAAAGCCAGCGTGTCGCCGTAGCATCCAGCAACCGTCTCCTTGGTCAGGTCATCCGCCGTGGGGCCAAGGCCGCCGGTGAACACCAGCAGGTCGCACCGCTGTTTTGCCTCGTTGACGAAATCCGCCAAACGGTCGTGGTTGTCGCCGATGGTGCTCTCGCGCTGAACTGTAATGCCCAGTGCCGCCAGCTCACGGCTCAGATACTGGGCGTTGGTGTTGAGAATGTTGCCGAGCAGCAGCTCGGTGCCCACACTGATGATCTCTGCTGTCATGGCTTTCACCCCTCAAATTCGACCTGATCGGTGATACGGATGCGGATGCGCTCGGCGCTCTCTGCGGCTTCGGCTTCCAGCGCGGCAAGGCCGGGCATGGCGGCTTCGGCTTCCAGAATTTCTTCCAGCTCCGGGCGGATCTTCGGGTGCGGCGGGGTGAAGATGGTGCAGCAGTCCTCGTAGGGCAGGATGCTGGTCTCAAAGGTGTTGATGTGGCGTGCCGTCTCCACGATCTCGGTCTTGTCCATGCCGATGAGCGGGCGCAGGATGGGCAGATCCTGCGCAGCATCGGTGCACTGCAGGGCCTTGACGGTCTGGCTGGCTACCTGAGCCAGACTCTCGCCGGTAACAAGGGCTTCGCAGCCCTGCTTCTTGGCAATAACGTTGGCAATGCGCATCATGCTGCGGCGCATCAGCACCGTGAACAGCACATCCGGAGCATTATCCCGGATGTACTCCTGCGGCTTGGTGTAGGGCACGACGAACAGATTGGAGCTGCCCGTATAGATGCTGGTGAGCTGCGCCAGAGCCTTCACCTTGAGCTTTGCGCGCTCCGAAGTGTACGGCGGAGACGCAAAGTGGATGTGGTCCAGTGCCAGACCGCGCTTTGCCATGCGGTAAGCTGCCACGGGACTGTCGATGCCGCCAGACAGCATGTTCAATGCACGGCCGCTGGTGCCCACGGGCAGACCGCCCTCACCGGGTACTTTCGGGCCGTGGATGTAGGCACCGTAATCACGAATTTCTACGATCACCTTGAAATCCGGGTTATGCACATCCACCTTGAGGTAGTTGTGTTTGCCCAGCAGATAGGCACCCAGCTCCCGCATCAATTCAGGGCTGGTCATGGGGTAGGTCTTGTCGGAGCGGCGGGCTTCCACCTTGAAGGTACGGATGCCGTGCAGACTGGCACCGAGGTAGTCCTCGGCAGTCTGGCAGATGGTGTCAAAGTCCTTGTCGCAGACCACGGCGCGGCTGAGCGCCGCAAGGCCGAACACCTTGCTCACCCGGTCAAAGGCGAGGTCCATATCCACGTCTTCTTCCTCAGGCTCCATGTAAAAGGTGGACTGGGTGCAGTAGACCTTGAACTTGCCCACGGTCTTGAGCCGGTAGCGCAGAATTTTCATCATCGCCGACTCGAACTGGTTGCGGTTGAGGCCTTTCAGGGACATTTCACCCTGATAGCCCATAATGATTTCATGCATAAATGTTGTATCTCCTGATCGTAGGATTTGTTTTTTTCACTTTCTGATCTTCTGCAAATGCTTCATACCGTCCTCAAAGCGGTTGAGGAAAGCATCCACATCCTCCGGGGTGTTGTCGCCGCAGAAGGACACGCGGATGGCCGTGTCGATGGCAAGCGGGTCTTTGCCCATGGCTGCCAGCGTGTGGCTGGGCTGGCCGCGGCCGCAGGCACTTGCCGAGGAAACATACACCTGTGCTTCGGCCAGCCATGCCAGCATGGTCTCGCTCTTGATGCAGTTCTCACTGAAGTTCAGCACCTCGGGCACCGCGTTCTCCGGGCTGTTGAGCTCTACCTCCGGGAAAGCTTTCAGGCCGTCCCGCAGACGCTGGTTCAGAGCCTTCATAGCGGTGTCACGGCTCTTCATGGTCTTGGCAAGACGGGTGGCGGCTGCGGCAAGACCCATGGCGTAGGGCAGGTTTTCGGTGCCGGGGCGCAGGCCGCGCTCCTGCTCACCGCCGAGGTACGGTGGCCGGAACGCCTGCACCAGACGGTCAGAAAGATACAGCGCGCCAATGCCCTTGGGAGCGTGGATCTTGTGGCCGCTCACCGACAGGGTGTCGATGTTCGTCAGCTTGATGGGCACACGCATCCACGCCTGCACCGCGTCCACATGGACGATGGTGCGGCTGTTGCGGCGCTTGACCTCGGCGGCAAGGCGCTCCACATCGTTGCGGGTGCCCACTTCGTTGTTCACCATCATGCAGGCCACAAGGATGGTGTTCTTGTCCACATGCTCCAGCATTTCGTTGATATCCAATGTGCCGTCCGGGCGGGGCTTGACCACCGTGACATTGTAGCCCTGCTTCGCCAGCTCTTCCAGCGGGCGCTGGACGCTTGGGTGCTCAAAGCCGGACACCACGATGCCCTTGCCGAAAGTGCGGGTGCGCACCGCGCCCAGCAGGGCCAGATTGTTGCTCTCGCTGCCGCAGGAGGTAAAGTACAGCTCCTTTGGCTTGCAGCCCAGTGTACGGGCCACAGCGGCACGGGCAGCGTTCAGCGCTTCCTCGCTGCGGGCACCGGGGCCGTACAGGCTGGACGGGTTTGCCCAGTGTTCCCGCATGGCCTTGTCGATTACATCCGCCACCTCGGGAGCAACCATCGTGGTGGCGGCGTTATCCAGATAATGCAATTCAGGGTTTTGCAGCATAAAAGGGATTCCTGCTTTCTAAATTTTCATAGTAAACCATGATAAGTATACCACAACAGGCTGTAGAACGCAAAATATTTGACGCTGTTTTTCCTTGACAAACACCCCGGCATTGTGCTATCTTTACTGCATAGAGACCGTATCTCTGCTGACGGAACCTTGTGGAGCACCACAGTGCAGGGATGGCGGGAGAGTCAATGCCGACCGTCTGGGCAGCCTTGCGCAATTGCTGCGCAAAGCTGCCTTTTTTGTTGTCGGAAGTTGTTTTTATAAGCAGGGTGCGTTGAATGGCGGGATTTTTTGCCCGCAGACAAGGCGATTTTTCGCAGCAATCCTGACGGATTGCAAGGGAAAGCAACGCAGGATGCGAGCAAAAAGGCCGTTCAGGCGGCGTGCAATGCTTGTAAAAACGACTTCCAAAGGAGGATGTCTGATGAAAACCGATATCGAGATCGCACAGGAAGCCAAAATGAGACCCATCACCGAGATCGCCGCCCAGCTGGGCCTTTCCGATGAGCACGTGATCCCCTATGGCCGCTACAAGGCCAAGATCGATCACCGCCTGATCCACGATGCCAAAAAGCAGGGCAAGCTGATCCTTGTCACTGCCATCAGCCCCACCCCGGCGGGCGAGGGCAAGACCACCACCAGCGTGGGTCTGGCCGATGCCATGAACGCTCTGGGCAAAAAGACCATGCTCTGCCTGCGTGAGCCGTCCCTCGGCCCCGTATTCGGCATCAAGGGCGGCGCAGCCGGCGGCGGCTACGCACAGGTGGTGCCCATGGAGGATATCAACCTGCACTTTACCGGTGACCTGCACGCCATCGGCACAGCCAACAACCTGCTGGCTGCCATGATCGATAACAGCATCCAGCAGGGCAACCCGCTGAACATCGACCCCCGCCGCATCACATGGAGGCGCTGCATGGACATGAACGACCGCCAGCTGCGGTTCATCGTGGACGGTCTGGGCGGCAAGGTGAACGGCACCCCCCGCGAGGACGGCTTTGATATCACCGTTGCCAGCGAGGTGATGGCAATTTTCTGCCTTGCCACCAGCATTTCCGATCTGAAGGAGCGTCTTTCAAAGATCGTATGCGCCTACACCTACGACGGCAAGCCCGTCACTGCCGGTGAGATCGGTGCTGCCGGTGCCATGACCGCCCTGCTGAAGGACGCGCTGGACCCGAACCTTGTACAGACGCTGGAAAACAACCCCGCCATCATCCACGGCGGTCCCTTTGCCAACATCGCCCACGGCTGCAACAGCGTGCTGGCTACCAAGCTGAGCCTTTCTCTGGCCGACTATACCATCACCGAAGCAGGCTTTGGTGCCGATCTGGGCGCAGAGAAGTTTTTGGATATCAAGTGCCGCTACGCCGGTATCGCTCCCTCTGCCTGCGTGCTGGTGGCCACTGTGCGTGCCCTCAAGAGCCACGGCGGCGTGGCAAAGGCCGACCTGAGCCAGCCCAACCTCGAAGCCGTCAAGGCCGGTGCATCCAACCTCATCCGCCACATCGACAACCTGAAAAATGGCTTCGGCCTGCCGGTGGTGGTCGCCATCAATGCCTTCCCCACCGATACCGCCGAAGAGCAGGCCTACGTGGAGCAGGTGTGCGCCGAGCAGGGTGTTCCCTGCGTGCTGAGCGAGGTATTCGCCAAGGGCGGCGAGGGCGGCAAGGCGCTGGCCGAGAAGGTGCTGGAGGTGCTGGAGGATCGTCCCATCCAGTACACCTACCCGCTGGAAATGCCCCTGAAGGACAAGATCAACGCCATCGCCACCAAAATTTACCGGGCCGACGGTGTGAACTACAGCGCCGCCGCCAGCAAGACACTGGCCGAGCTGACTGAGATGGGTTACGGGAACCTGCCCGTGTGCATCGCCAAGACCCAGTACAGCTTCAGCGACAATGCCAAGCTCACCGGTGCCCCCACCGGCTTTACCATGGAGGTGCGCGAGGTGCGCCTTGCTGCCGGTGCCGGCTTTGTGGTGGTCATCTGCGGTAATATCATGACCATGCCGGGCCTGCCCAAAAAGCCCGCCGCTGTGAGCATCGATGTGGATGCCGACGGCAAGATCACCGGCCTGTTCTAAGTTTCAAGTAAAAAATAAGAGGTTCGCTCAGTGAACGAACCTCTTATTTTTTATCCTTCTGTGTGGCTGCACAGATAATCCGTCCATGCGGCATACCCGGCGGGTCTCAGATGGTAGCCGTCCGGCTGGGCGTAGCTTTCGATCAGGTCGCCGTTTTCATCTGCCAGCACTTCCCACAGGTTGAGAAAATAGCAGTTCTTTTCCAGCGCAATGGCTGCCAGCTCATTGTTGATCTGGCACAGGCGGTCGCGGTTCAAGCCCTCATGTCCGGACTTCTGGCATACTTCCGGCCGCACCGGCGTGATGGACTGCACATAGATCTTTGCATTTGGCAGTGTCTGGCTCAGCATGTCCAGCATCAGCCGGTAATAGGTCAGAAAGCTGCTATAATCGGTATCGCGGCCCAGCACGTTGGTGCCCAGCAGAACATAAATAGCTCTGGGCTGCTGGGCGGTCAACGCTTCCAGCGGCACCTCAGCCACGCCGTCGGCGCGCTTGCAGGTGGTGCCGTTGACGATCACGTTCGGCCCAACACCCTTGTACGCACAGAACATGGCGTTCTGCATTCCTTCTTCGTACAGCTGCATGCCCTGCGTCAGGCTGTCGCCCACAAAGCTCACGTCATTGAACCATTCCTTGCCCACAGCCGTGCTGCTCTTTGGCAGCGCCGCCATACGGAAATCCAGCGCAGTGGCCGCGCTGTCTGCAAGCGTCTGCACCGTGAGCTGCCGCGCCACCGCGTAGGAGGCCGTGTTCCAAGTATTATCCTGTGTTACCTCCTGCAGGATGGTGTTCTGCCCAACGCCGGAGGGCCGCTGTTCCCGGTGCAGGCTCTTCCACAACATCCCGATGGCTCCCACCAGCAAAAGCAGCAGCAGCAGAGCTGCCGCCATGAACCGCCTGCGCCAGCGTTTGCGCAGCACGCGCCGCCGGTATTCCTGATAGTCTGCCATGCTGTCTCCCTCACTTTTCTGCCCGGGCTATGCTGCGGGCTTTCTCGTTCATAGTATACCATATCTGTGCATTCCGGCAAGACCCGTTTTCTGCTAGAGTGCCTAAAATTGCAGATTCTTTTGCACGCAGGCATGCCATTGTGTGCAAAAAGCCCGCCTTCTATCGGGTCAAAAGCTTGCATCCTGTACCATAGATGTGTTATACTGAACTGAACTACTATTGATAGGGAGGCTTTCACGATGGCATTTACTCCAAAACTGACTTATAAAGGCAAGCCCCTCGTCCGCAAGGACAATGAGCTGTACTACGGCAATATGACCGACCCATATGTGCTCTATCTGCAGATCATGACCACCAAGCCTGTGGGCGACCAGCAGGTTGCAGACAAGGTCCACCTGATGCTGCTCTCTACCGACACCACCAAGGCTCCGCAGGAGCGCGTGATGCGTCAGACCACCAAGATCGGCCTGTACAACGCTTTGGACATCGGCAGCATCTGGCTGCAGAAGGCAAACGCACAGTAAACAAAAAAGACCGCTGCACCGGAGTGCAGCGGTCTTTTTTGCTTATTCTTCGGTCACCTCAAAGTCGAGGGGTTTGCCGCAGTTCGGGCACTTGGGTGCGCCGTCCAGCAGTTCGTCTTCCTCAAACACGGCGGTGGTGCCACAGTCCGGGCAGGTCACTTCGTACTGCACGGGGCCATCCTCGGCATCCTCTTCGCCGTCCCCTTCCAGAGCGACCTCAAAGGTCACGCCGCAGTGCGCGCAGTTGGCTTCGCCTGCATCCAGATCATCCTCGCTGACGTAAACGGTCTCGCCGCAGTTGGGGCAGGCCACTTCATAGAACGGCTCGCTGGCGATGTCATCATCCTTGGCATCGTCGTCGCCATCGGTGTCCTCATCCTCAGCGTCCTCGCTTTCGCCGTCTTCGTCCTCCTCCTCGTACAGATCTGCTTCCAGATCTTCCAGCTCATCGCTCAGGTCGTTGATCTGGTCGTAGGCGCGGGAAAGATCTTCGTCCACGCTCTCGATGACCTCAGCCATTTCACCCAGCAGTGCGCTCATGGCCTTGATGATCTTGCCCTCTTTGGTGGTATCATCAATGCCCAGACCATCGACCAGACCCTGCAGATAAGCTGCCTTTTTGTTCAGTTCCATACGAATGCCCTCCTTAAAATAAGAAAAATCGGAGTTTTAAAAAACCGGGCAGACGGTTGCCCGCAGCCCGGTTTGGCGTTAAAGGGATTAGACGCGCTCCATATACTCGCCGGTGCGGGTATCGATGCGGATGTGGTCGCCCTCGTTGATGAACAGAGGCACACGAATCTCAGCACCGGTCTCGACGGTAGCGGGCTTCAGGGTGTTGGTGGCAGTGTTGCCCTTGACACCCGGCTCGGTCTGGGTAACTTCCAGCTCGATGAAGTTGGGGATCTCGACGCTGAACACCTTGCCCTTGTAGCTCAGCAGCTTACACAGCTCGTTCTCCTTGCAGAACTTGAAGTTATCGGGCACATCGGCTGCGTTGACGGGGATGTCATCGTAGGTCTCGTTGTCCATGAAGTGGTACAGATCGCCATCCTCGTAGCTATAGGTCACGTCCTTGCGCTCGATGAAAGCCTGCGGGAACTTTGCGGTCGGGTTGTAGCTGGTCTCAACCACAGAGCCGGTGATTACGTTCTTGGTCTTGGTACGGACAAAGGCAGCGCCCTTGCCGGGCTTCACGTGCTGGAACTCAACGACCTGAAGAACCTGGCCGTCCTGCTCAAAGGTCACGCCATTGCGAAACTCGCCTGCAGAAATCATAGGAATTCCTCCATTAGTTTAATCTCAAATGCTTAACGCATATCTCTATTTATTTTACCCAATCCGTTTGCATTTGGCAAGGGGTTTCGGCAAAAAAGACGATAAAAACACAAAATTTTTTACGTTTTGCACGCTGCATGGTACATCTGCTGCATAGCCCCGGCATCCTCAGCCTGCGTGCCTGCGCTCTCGCAGATGATGACCGGCTGCAGCTTCCGCTCAGCCAGCAGTTCCATCAGCGGCTGCGGCTCAGGGCCGAACTGGGTCTCGGCAAAGGTCCAGTGGCGCTTTTCGCCGCCCGCCGAATACTCGATGCGGGAAAAATGTACATGGAACCGTTCTGCCCGTTGGTCCCCCAGCTTTTCTGCCATGCGGTCAAGGATGGCAGCGTAGTCCTCTTTTGAGCGGATGCCGCCCAGAGTGCGGGCATTCAGGTGGCCGAAGTCGATGCAGGGCGTAATGCGCTTATCCACGCTGCACAGCGCCAGCACCTCGTCCAGTGTGCCCAGCTGGCCGATCTTGCCCATGGTTTCCGGGCAGAGAGTCATATCGGCAAAGCCTGCTTCGTCCAGCGCTTCCACGGCACGGCGCATGGTATCCAGCGCTTTTTCAAGGGCCGCTTCCCGGCTCTGCTTGCCGCAGCTGCCGGAGTGGAAGATGATGCGTCTGCCACCCAGCGCCTTGCACACCGCCGCACTTTGCAGCAGATACTGGATGCTGTTGAGCCGCTTTTCCTCTTCCAGACTGGACATGCTGATATAATACGGTGCATGCACGCTGAACAGGATATCCTTTGGCCCGGCCAGTGCGGCCATTTTTGCAGCCTTGTCCAGCCCCAGACGCACGCCGCGCCCGCACTGGTACTCGAAGGCGTTCAGTCCCATCTTTGCGGTGTACTCCGGCACATCCAAGCTGCTTTTGTAGCCTTGGGCGGCAAAGCTGTCGCTGGTGCCTGCGGTGCCGAACCGGATCTTCCAATCGCTCACAGGGTCTTGCCTCCCCGGTCATAGTATTTCTGCCAGTGTTTTTTCTCCCACTTACGCTTGAGAATGACCTGCGCACCGAGGTCCGGGCCGCGGGGCACCACCATCAGGCCCGGAATGCCGTACAGCGCTGCCGCCATGCGGTCGGCATAGAGCTGGTCGCCCACCATCGCCATCTGACGACGCTTCACGCCCATGCGGTGCTGCGCCGCCATCAGAGCAAAGGGCAGCGGCTTTGCGGAGCGGTACAGACACGCAAGGCCCAGCTTCTGGGCAAAGGGCCGCACCCGCTTTTCCGCACCGTTGGACACGATGGTGAGCCTGACACCCGCCTTGCGCATAGTGTCCAGCCACACGGCCACTTCTTCCGGCAGCTCCTGACTGCGGTCGGCGGTGAGGGTGTTATCGATATCCAGCACCAGCGCAGTGATGCCTTTTTCCGCCAGCCATTCCGGCATGATGTGGGTGACATCCTTGAAAACGTATTCGGGGGTGATGAGCATAGTATTTCTCCCTGCAATGAAAATAGGGGAACCTGCAATACAGGCTCCCCTACATCGGCGTTAGCAACGCGTATGAAATCTAAAGCAACAGCGACTTCAAGTGATCAATTACTTGAACTTGCGCTTGCGGGCTGCTTCGGACTTCTTCTTGCGCTTGACAGACGGCTTCTCGTAAGCCTCGCGCTTACGGACCTCTGCGAGCACACCGCTGCGAGCGGTGCTGCGCTTGAAGCGACGCAGTGCGCTTTCCAGCGACTCGCCCTCTTTAACACGAATTTCCGACATCTTATTCCCTCCCTTGGACCGTGAGGCAGGAATTTCGTTGTTACATGGTAACTAACAGTAGACAGTATAGCGCATTTTCTCCGGTTCGTCAACCTTTTTTTGAAAGTTTTTTGCGCAAAATCTTTGAAAAGATTTTGAATAAACGTTCCCGGGTGTTTTATGCGCCAGTCCGCCTCTGCGGGTAGTTGTATATCCAGCCTTTCGGCAGGGTATCGGTTGGTTTAGCCCTTGACAGCCAGATTGACCAGACGGCCCTTGACGTAGATCTCCTTGACCAGCTGCTTGCCTTCCAGAGCGGCAGCAACAGCGGGGTCAGCCTTGGCGGCGGCGATAGCGGCAGCAGCGTCAATGTCGGCAGCCACCTTCAGGCGGGCCTTCACCTTGCCGTTCACCTGCACAGCGATCTCCACTGTGCTTTCCACGCACTTGGCCTCTTCGTACTTGGGCCAGGGGTAGTAAGCCAGCTGCTCATCGTGGCTGTGGCCCAGCTTCTCCCACAGCTCTTCGGTCATGTGGGGAGCAAACGGGTTCAGCAGCTGAACAACGGTCTCCAGCTCGGCCTTGGTCGCGCCGCCGTTGTCGTACAGGGCATTCACCAGCGTCATGAGCTGGGCAATGGCGGTGTTCATCTTCAGGGTCTCGATGTCAGCGCCCACCTTCTTGATGGTCTGGTGCATCAGGGTCTCGACCTGCGGACGATAGCCCTCGCCCTCCACCAGCTTGTCGGACAGTGCCCACACGCGGTCCAGGAAGCGGTTGCAGCCTGCAATGGCAGAGGTCTGCCACGGTGCAGCCTGCTCAAAGTCGCCCATGAACATCTCGTACAGACGCATGGTGTCGGCACCGTACTGGTCCACCACCTCGTCCGGATTGATGACGTTGCCCAGAGACTTGGACATCTTCACGATGGGGTGGCGTGCCATTTCGCCGTACTTTTCTTCCAGAGCCTTTTCAGCGGCCTTCTGGCTGCCGTACTCCTTCAGCAGCTTATCCTGCTCCTCAGCGGGCAGGTTGACAAAGCTGTGGGGGTTCAGGCCCAGGATCATGCCGTGAGCGGTGCGCTTCTGGTAGGGTTCCGGAGAAGGCACAGCGCCGATATCATACAGGAACTTATGCCAGAAACGGCTGTACAGCAGATGCAGGGTGGTGTGCTCCATGCCGCCGTTGTACCAGTCCACCGGAGACCAGTATTCCAGAGCTTCCTTGGAAGCAATGGCATCCTTGCAGTGGGGGTCCATGTAGCGCAGGAAGTACCAGGAAGAACCGGCCCACTGGGGCATGGTATCGGTCTCACGGGTAGCGGGGCCGCCGCAGCAGGGGCAGGTGGTCTTGACCCAGTCCTTGTGGCGGGCCAGCGGAGATTCTCCGTCCGGACCCGGCTCAAAATCGGTGATGTCCGGCAGGGTCAGGGGCAGGCTGCTCTCGGGCAGGGGCTGCCAGCCGCACTTTTCACACTTGACCATGGGGATGGGCTCGCCCCAGTAACGCTGACGGCTGAACACCCAGTCGCGCAGCTTGTAGTTGACCTTATCGCAGCCCTTGCCGTTTGCCTCCAGCCAGTCGATCATCTTTTTCTTTGCATCGGTGACGGACAGGCCGTTCAGGAAGCCGGAGTTGACCAGCGTGCCGGTGGCCACATCGGTAAAAGCGGCTTCGTCCAGATTAGAGGGGGTATTGCCCTTGACCACCTCGATGATGGGCAGGCCGAACTTCTTGGCAAACTCCCAGTCGCGGGTATCGTGGGCGGGCACAGCCATGATGGCACCGGTGCCATAGGTGGACAGAACGTAATCCGAAATAAAGATGGGGATCTCGGTATCATTGACCGGGTTGATGCCCATGACGCCTTCCAGCTTGACGCCGGTCTTTTCCTTGTTCAGCTCGCTGCGCTCAAAGTCGCTCTTGCGGGCTGCCTCGGCCTGATAGGCCTTGACGGCATCGGCATTCTTGAGGATGCCCTTGTCCAGCCATTCCTTGACCACGGCATGCTCCGGGGAGACGACCATGTAGGTGGCACCAAACAGGGTGTCACAGCGGGTGGTGTACACGGTCAGGGTATCGCCTGCGGTGGTGCCGAAGTTGACCTCTGCGCCGTGGCTGCGGCCGATCCAGTTCTTCTGCTGGGTGGCAACGCGCTCAATGTAATCCAGACCGTCCAGACCATCGATCAGCTTATCGGCATAAGCGGTGATCTTGAGCATCCACTGGCTCTTGACGCGGTGAACGACCTCGCTGCCGCAGCGCTCGCACACGCCGTTGACAACTTCCTCGTTGGCCAGCACGCACTTACAGCCGGTGCACCAGTTGACGTTCATTTCCTTCTTGTAAGCCAGACCATGCTTATACAGCTGCAGGAAGATCCACTGGGTCCACTTATAATACTCCGGATCGGTGGTGTTGATCTCGCGGTCCCAGTCAAAGGAGAAGCCCAGAGCCTTCAGCTGGCTGCGGAAGTGATCCACATTGTTCTTGGTAACAATGGCCGGGTGGATGTGGTTCTTCATGGCAAAGTTCTCAGTGGGCAGGCCAAAAGCGTCCCAACCCATGGGATACAGCACATTGTAGCCGTTCTGACGGCGCTTGCGGCTGACCACGTCCAGCGCGGTGTAGCTGCGGGGATGGCCTACATGCAGGCCGGCACCCGACGGATACGGGAACTCGACCAGTGCATAGAACTTGGGTTTTTTGTGGTCGATCTCGACATGGAAGGTCTTTTCGTCCTCCCACACCTTCTGCCACTTGGCTTCAACAGCCTTGTAATCGTACTTCATGTTTGTAATCAGCTCCAGACTTTACTTTTGCATATACCGTAATTGGAATGATTTATGCTACAGGCTGCCTGCCGCAAAAGGCAGGGCCGTTCTGCCTTATTCGACAGTGCTATCCGGGGTAAGGTACTCGGAAATATCAATGGGTTCGCCGTCTGCCCACAGGTGCTCCAGATCGTAGTAGGTGCGGGTGTTGGGCACGAATACGTGCACGATGACGTTGGAATAATCCAGCAGCACCCAGTTCTTGGAATCGTAGCCCTCCGTGCTGTAGGGCTCCAGACCCTTCTGGGAAAGCTCGTACTCCACCTCGTCGGCCAGAGCAGCCACCTGCGTGGTGGAAGTGCCGGAGGCAATGACAAAGTAATCGGTGAGCACGGTCAGGCTTTCCACCTTGAGCACGCGCACATCGTGGGCCTTTTTCTTATCCAGGATCTTTGCGATCTCAATGGCAAGCGCCTTGCTGTCGTTGAAGTTCTCCATATGTTTTTCCTTTCTGTCAGTTTCAGTTTGCGGAGCCTGCGGCCTGACCGTCGGTGGTAACAGCGCCATCAAGGTCTGTATCGCCGCTCAGGATGGCATCGTCCGACTCCTTATCGATGCGGCCCATATACTGCACGTTGGCATCGGTGGATGCACTGCCGTGGGGCCACTCGTCGGTGACAAGGTTCATTTCGCTCACATCAATGGGGCCGGTGTAGGTGCAGAAATACTGGTTGAGCAGGTTTGCAATGGAACCCGCATCCGGCACCACGCAGGAGTAACCGGCAAAGGTGTCGGTCTTGCCCACGTTGGGCACGCCCATGAACACCGGTGTCTGCGCCAGAATGATGTTGGAGCTGTCGAGCTTGAGGAAAGACACCACCAGCTTTGCAATGGTGGAAATGTCCATATCCGTCTTGATATAGTTCTTGAACACCAGCGGCAGCTGGTTCAGGATATCGGTGACACCCATGGCGCGGGCACGCTTGAACAGGCCGGCATAGAAATAGCGCTGCATGTTCAGGCGGTCGATATCGGAATTGGCGTAGCCGTCGCCGTGGCGGCAGCGCACAAAGAACTCTGCCGATGCACCGTCCAGATTGCGGTAGCCCTTGAGCAGTTTGCTGCCGCCGTAGGACATATCGTGGGGGATATACACCTCAATGCCGCCAAAGTTATCCACCATATCCACCAGTGCCTGCATGTCCACCGTCACATAGTAATCGATGGGCAGCCGGAACTGATCGTAGATGACATCGGCCAGAGCGGCGATGCTGCCGCCATTGGAGATCGCCACCGAGTTGATCTGATAATTCGTGGCGGCGTAGGTCTTGCCATTGGACAGGGTGATTTTTTTGTTTTTGGTGGTGACAAGGCTGTTGCGGGGGATCTGCAGCATCCGCAGTGCACCGTTCTTGATGTCGAACTGCACGTACAGGATCATATCGGTCATGCCATCATTGGAAGTGGGGTCGTTGGAATAACTGCGTCCCTCTTCATAGTCGATGCCGCAGACCAGAATGTTCACCACATCGCCCTTGTATTCCTCGGCTGTCTTGACCTCTTCCTCAATGGTAGGGGTGCTGTCGTCCGGGCGGATGCTGTCCTCCACCTTGTTTACAAGGCTGACTCCGTACACCACCACACCGGAGATCACCGCGATGATGGCCATGACCACTGCAAAAGGCAGCCAGAGGGGCATTTTCTTTTTCTTTTTGCGGCGGCGCGGCGGCTCCTGCCCTGCTCCCTGTGCCGGGCGGCGCGGCGGCTCATTGTGTGCACCGCCTGTGCTCTGCTTTGCATCCGTGCTGGACGCAGCGTGGCGCGGTGCGGCTGCTGCCGGATCCGGCCGGTTCAGAGAACGCGAAGTATTGATATGGCGTGGCGTCTGGCTCATGCTTTTTTGTATCCTCCAGATTTTCGCGGTCCTGCAAAAAAATGTTCCTGCAGACCTGTCATGCTCTTAAGTATAGCATTATCCGACGAAATCTGCAATCCGTTTTCTGTTTCCGCTTGTTTCAGAGCAGCTGTGCTCTCACCGTTCATTCTTCCCGCTGCGGGCCAGGATATCCTCATAGGCCGCCTTGGACATCGGGTCCAGAGGTTTTCCCTGCGAGAGCACGAAATCGTTGGTCTGCTTCAGCGCGGCCAGCATGGCGGCATCTAGATTCTTTTTTTCCAGCTTGCGCAGCTTTTCCACTCCGGGCCAGTCCCGCTCCGCGCTGGTCATATCGGCCAGATACAAAATTTTGTCAAGCCGGGTCATGCCGGGTTTGCCCGCCGTGTGGCAGGCAATAGCGCTAAGCACCGCTTCGTCGGTCACACCCCACTGGGTGCGGGCCAGAATGGCGGCGCACACGCCGTGCCACACCGGGGCCGGGCGCTCTTCGCCGCCCTCTGCATACTGGGGGTAAGCGCGCAGGATCTCGCGCATCTCATCCTTGCTGATCTCCTTGGCCGAGTCGTGCAGCAGGGCTGCCAACGCGGCCCGCTCCTCGTCCTCACCGTAGATCTTTGCCAGCTTGACGGCCGTTTTTTTCACATTCAAGGTATGCTCATAGCGCTTATCGCTCAAGCGGCCGCGCACAAGCTCCTTTGCCTGTTTGAGGTTCATTGGCTGATACTTCCTTTTTGTAGAGTTTCTCCCGGCGGATAACCGCCCGCACCGCCTCCGGCAGCTCAGCTTCACACCCTTCGCCTGCAGCCAGACGGGTACGGATGTCGCTGCTGGCCATGGGCAGCGCCTGTACCGGTGCAAACAGGATGCGTGCCCCGGTGGGGTCCAGCCGGAGAGCCTTTGCGTGCAGCTCGGGGTCGTCGCCCACATGGCGGCTGGTGACCACCAGATGGGCAAGGCGCAGGATATCCTGCCAGCGGTGCCAGCCGTCAAAGCTCAGCAGCATATCACTGCCAATGGCAAGGTACAGCTGTGCCCCGGGGTAGTCCCGGGCCAGCTTTTCCACCGTGAGCACCGTGTAATTGTGGTTCCCGGCTTTGGCCTGAGCTACCTCCCACCCGCTGACTTCCAGCTGCGGGATGGCATCCATTCCCTCTTCCAGTGCATGGAAGCAGCTGCACATTTCCAGCCGTAGCGCACCCGGGGCCGAAGTGTGCTGCTTGAACGGTGAAAGCCCGGCCGGCATCACCACCACCTTGTCCGGGCGGACACGGTCGGCGGCAGCGCGCAGATTGTTCAGGTGGCCGTTGTGGGGCGGGTCAAATGTACCGCCGTAGAGAAGAACTTTCATTTTTACTTCAGCAGGTCGGCGTAAGCGCTGTCCTTTTTCTTCTGCAGGTACAGTACGAACTTGGAGCCGATCACCTGCACGCAGTCGGCACCAGTGGCCTCAGCCAGCTTGACCGAAGCTTCACGGGCATTGTACATGCTGCTTTCCAGCACCTTGAGCTTGATGAGCTCACGGGCATCCAGACAGTCCTTCACGCCCTGGATCATGGTCTCGTCGATCTCGCCCTTACCCACGATGAAAACGGGGTCCATGGTGTTTGCCTTGCCGCGCAGAATGGCGCGCTGTTTGCTTGTCAGCATAGTTTTTCTCCTTTATTTTGAGGTTGATATTTCGATAAAGAAACGATTTAGAATTGTCTCCGCTTGCGGTGAGAAACTCCTTCAGTCAAAGCCTTGCGGCTTTGCCAGCTCCCTCAAAGAGGGAGCCTTTGGCAGAAACGAAACGCTTGCCGGACTGCCAAAGGCCCCATCTCCGAGGGGGCTGTCTGCGAAGCAGACTGGGGGAGTTCATTCTGCCAGAAATCCCGGCAGCTGCTGTTCCAGCATTGCCAGCGCGTTGCCGCGGTGGCTGATGGCATCCTTTTCGTCTGGGGTCAGCTGGGCATAGCTGCGTCCCTCGGTGTTGGGGCGCTTATCGTGCTTTCCCACGCCGCAGTCGGCGGGGATGAACAGCGGGTCGTAGCCAAAGCCGTAGTCCCCGCACAGCCGCTCAAAGGCGATGCTGCCCGGGCACTCGCCCATGCAGGTCAGATGCCGTCCATCCGGCAGGATGAAGCACACCGCGGACACGAACTTTGCACCCCGCTGCCCGGCAGGCACAGCCTGCATGGCATCCAGAAGCTTATCGTTGTTGGCTTCGTCGTCGCCGTGGCGGCCGCAGTAGCGGGCGCTGTACACGCCGGGCGCACCGCCCAGCGCATCCACGCACAGGCCGGAGTCATCGGCGATGGTGGGCAGACCACATGCCTTGCAGATGGTCTCGGCCTTGATGAGGGCGTTCTCGGCAAAGGTGGTGCCGGTCTCCTCCGGCTCGATGGTGATGCCCAGCTGCTTCTGGCTGACCACCTCGTGGCCCTGCGCTTCCAGAATGCGGCGCAGTTCGCGGAGCTTTCCGGCGTTGCCGGTGGCTGCACAAATTTTCATGCTGCGACCCTCCTTAGTGCTTCCACTGGCGCGGGAGCAGCTCTTCCACAAAGCCCTCCGGGGTAAAGGGCAGCAGGTCGTCGATGCCCTCGCCCACGCCGATGAAGCGCACCGGCAGGCCCAGACGCTGCTTGACCGCTACCACGCAGCCGCCCTTGGCGGTGCCGTCCAGCTTGGTCAGGATGATGCCGGTAGCATCTGCAGCCTTGCAGAATTCCTTGGCCTGACTGATGGCGTTCTGGCCGGTGATGGCATCCAGCACCAGCAGCGTTTCAAGGCTGGCTTCCGGGCTGGCCTTCTTGACGCTGCGGCTGATCTTGGAAAGCTCTGCCATCAGGTTTGCCTTGTTGTGCAGACGGCCTGCAGTGTCGGCAATGACCATGTCATAACCGCGTGCGGTGGCAGACTTTACGGTGTCGAAAATGACAGCCGCCGGGTCTGCGCCCTCGCCTGCGCTCACAATGGGCACACCGGCGCGGTCGGCCCAGATCTCCAGCTGTTCGCTGGCTGCGGCACGGAAGGTATCGCCTGCGGCCAGCATCACCTTTTTGCCCTCGCGGGTGTAGTGATCGGCCAGCTTTGCAATGCTGGTGGTCTTGCCCACGCCGTTCACGCCAATGACCAGAATGACGGCCGGCTTGCCGGAAAGATCCATCTCGGCATCCGGTGTCATTTCCTCGGCAATGATGTCGCGCAGGGCATCCGCCGCCTCTTCGCCGGTCTTCAGGCCCTTTTCGTGCACACGGTCGCGCAGCTTGTCCACCAGACGCACGGCCACCTCGCCGCCCACATCCGCAAGGATGAGCTGCTCTTCCAGATCATCGTACATATCATCGTCGATGACGCTGCCGGTGAGGGTGTTGAGGATATTGCCCCAGAAACCGGTGCGGGTCTTTTCCAGACCCGTTTTCATTTTTTCCTGTTCTTTTTCTTTGTTTTTCTTGCCAAATCCGAAGAACCCCATGGTGTCCTCCTATCTTTTTCTTTAATATATATCAGGAAACCAGCGTTGCGTCAACCTGTTCCAGATCAAGCTTGAGCAGCTTGGACACGCCGTCCTCCTGCATGGTAACGCCGTAAAGCACATTCGCGGCTTCCATTGTGCCGCGGCGGTGGGTGATCACGATGAACTGGGTCTTGTCGCTCACCCGGCGTAAGTACTGGGCAAAACGCACCACGTTGGCATCGTCCAGAGCGGCTTCGATCTCGTCCAGAATACAGAACGGGGCCGGGTTGACCGCCAGAATGGCAAAGTAGATGCTGATGGCCACCAGCGCCTGCTCGCCGCCGGAAAGCGCTTCCAGATTTTTGATCACCTTGCCCGGCGGTGCCACCCGGATGCCGATGCCGCAGGAGAGCACATCGCTTTCATCCTCCAGCACAAGGCTGGCTTCGCCGCCGCCGAACAGCTCGGTAAATACGCGGCCAAAGTTTTCGTTGATGGCGCGGAAGCTGTCGGAGAAGATTTCCCGCATCTGTGTCGAAAGCCTGGAGATCATGCGGGTCAGCTCATTGCGGCTTTCCTCCACATCGGTCACCTGATGCATCAGGGCATCGTAGCGGGCCTTGACCTCCTTGTATTCCTCGATGGCGCTCACATTCACGCTGCCAAGAGCGCGAATTTTGCCGCGCAGGTCGGCCACCTGTGCACGCAGGGCCGTCAGGCTTTCAAACTCCACGCAAAGGTTCTCTGCCTGACTGACTGAGAGCTGGTATTCATCCCACAGCTTTGCCACGGTCTGGTCGTACTCGGTCTCGGCAGCGGCCTTGCGCTCTGCAAGGCGGGCCATCTCGCGCCCCATTTCCTCGCGGCTGTCGGAGGAAGTGCGCGCCCGGCTCAGTGCCGCTGTTTCAGCCTGCTGGCGTTCCAGCCGCCGTTCGGTAGCTTCGCGGATTGCCTTTTCTTTTTGGGCGATCTCGGTCTGGCTGTCGGACTTTGCCTGCCGGATGGCCGCAATTTCTGCCCGGCAGCTCTCGCTGCGCTGTGCCAGTGCCGCAAGGCTTTCTTCCAGCGTGGCGCGGCGGGCAGCGGCATCCTGTGCCCGCTGTTGCAGCGCTGCGATCTGGCTGTAGGCCAGCTCTGCATCCTTCTGGCGGGTCACCTGTTCCAGCCGCTTTGCGCTGAGCTTTTGGCTCAGTTCGGTCTGCTGGGCCACAAAGTTGTCGTCACCTTCGGCAATTCGGTTCATCTCCGCCGTCAGCAGGTCGATCTTTGCCGTCAACTGGGCCTGCAGGCTGGCAGCTTCCTCTGCTTTGCCACGGCTCTCTGTCAAGGCCGCCTGCAAAGCGTCGATCTGCTGCTGGCCGTTGCTGCGGGCCGTTTCCAGCTGGGCGGCAGCAGCTTCCAGCCGCTTCTGCTCTGCCTCAGCACGCACCCTGTCGTTGGCTGCGGTGATCTGCTCACTGGCCGTGGCGGTCAGCTCCGCCTGCAAAGCGTCCACCTGCTCCTTGCACTGGTCGGTCTTTTCCTGTGCAGCAAGGCAGTCTTTTTGTAACCTGGCCGCTTTCACCCGCAGCTCTTCCATCTCCTGCTTGCGGGTGAACAGGCCTGCGCTGCGCTGGACGCTGCCGCCGGTAAAGCTGCCGCCTGCATTGATCACCTGACCATCCATGGTCACGACCTTGCTGCGAAAGCCGTTGTCCCGCGCCACGCGAGAAGCTTCGTTGATGTCGTCCACCACGATGATGCGGCCCAAAAGATTGGATACGATGTTCTCATACCGGCGGTCGGCCTGCACCAGACTGGAGGCAAGCCGTGCCGTACCGGAGAGTCGGCCACGGAACACGCCGGGCTGGACGGTATCCAGCGGCAGGAAGGTGGCGCGGCCTGCATTGTCATTGCGCAGCAGGGCAATGGCCGCTTTGGCAGCGGCTTCGTTCTCTACCACGATGTTCTGCAGCGCACCGCCCAGAGCCGTTTCCACAGCCACTTCACAGCCCGGCTCCACCTTTAAGATGGCGGACACCGGCCCGATGATGCCCCGCAGGCGGCGTGCACCGGCAGCACGCATGACGGCCTTGACCGAGTTTTGGTAGCCGTCCATGTTCTTTTCCAGTTCCCGCAGCACGGAAAGGCGCTGGCGGGCCGCATCCAGCTCACGGCCAAGGCACTGCTCTGCTGCGTCGGCATCGTCCAGCGCAGCCTTGCGGCCTTTCAGCTTAAGTTCCACGCCGGAACGGACATTCGTCAGCTGCTTCTCGTTTTCTTCCAGCATCCGGCGATACTTGATGGTGTCGTCCAGATCCTGCTTTGCTTCGTCCCGCTGGGCGGTGCTTTCCTGCACGCTCTGCTCAAGGGCAGGCAGGCGCTGGCGGGCTGTTTCCCCGGCAGCTTCGGCAGCGGCCTGCGCCACCTGTGCTTCGGTGCGCCGGGCTGTCAGGCCGGCAAGTTCTGCTTTCAGGGTATCCTTGCGGGCACCACTGGCACTGCTGGCATCGGTCAGACGTGCGATCTCCGCGTTCAACGCCTCGATCTCTGCCGCCAGCTTTTCGCCCTCCGCTTCCATGGTCTTTGCCACGGCCCGGTGACGCTGCAAGGCGGCCTGTGCCTCGGTGCTGTCCTGTTCCCCGGCGCTGATTTCTTCCTGCAGGGATGCGGCGCTCTCCTCGTTGCGGAGGATGTCGTTTTCCAGCACAGCGATACGGCTTTCCGACCCGCTGATCTGCTCGGTGATGCTGCGGATATCCCCATTCAGGCGCTCAACAGCAACCGTCAGCTGCTGTGCCTGCATCCGGATCTCCTCAGCCTCCTGCTCGGCGGCTTTCGTCTCCCGGTCAAAGCGCTCGTAGTCGGCCTGTGCTGTCTCGTAGTCCCGCACCTGCTGGCGCACGGCTTCGCGCGCGCGGTGCACACCGTCGGTCCACAGGGTCACTTCCAGCGTTTTGCGCTGTGCGGCCAACTCGAGGAACTTTTCTGCCTTGGCGCTCTCTTTTTCCAGCGGGCCTACCCGGCTTTCCAGCTCGCCAAGGATGTCCCGCAGACGTTCAAGGTTTTCGCCCGCCGCAGCAAGGCGGTGTTCTGCCTCGGTCTTGCGGTAGCGGTACTTGGCAATGCCGCAGGCTTCCTCAAAGATCTCGCGGCGCTCACTGCTTTTTGCGGCCACGATCTCCGCAATGCGGCCCTGCCCGATCACCGAGTAGCCGTCGCGGCCAATGCCGGTATCCAGCAAAAGTTCGTACACATCCTTCAACCGGCACACCTGCCCGTTGATGGTATACTCGCTGTCGCCGGAGCGGTAATATTTGCGGCCAATGGTCACTTCGTCCGCGTCCAGATCAAAGGTGTGGTCTGCGTTATCCAGCGTCAGCCGCACCTGCGCAAAGCCCATGGCTCCGCGCCGCCGGGTGCCGCCGAAGATCACGTCCTCCATCTTGCCCGCCGCGCGCAGCTGGCGGGAGCTGGTCTCGCCCAGCACCCAGCGCACTGCGTCCGAAAGGTTCGACTTGCCGGAGCCGTTGGGACCCACCACGCCGGTAACGCCTGCGTCGAACCGAATTTTGACTTTATCGGGAAAGCTCTTGAAGCCCTGGATCTCCAGTTCCTTGAATACCATTTACTTTTCCTTTATCACGCCCAGCAGCTTGAGCGCTTCTTTGGCGGCGCACTGCTCAGCGGCCTTTTTGCTGCGGCCTTCGCCACGGGCCACGCGGTCAGAGTTGAACCGCACAGCCACCACGAAATGCTTGTCGTGATCTGGGCCGGACTCGCTTTCTACTACATAGCTCAACCGCTCTTCCGGGTTCTGCTGCACGATCTCCTGCAGGCGGGTCTTGTAGTCGGCCTCGGCGTGCTTGCCCTCGGTGATAAAGGGCAGGATGAAGCTGCGGGCCACATCCATGCCGCCATCCAGATACAAAGCCGCGATCAGCGCTTCAAACGCATCGGACACAACGCTGGGGCGGTTGCGTCCGCCGCAGCGCTCTTCGCCGCGGCCAAGGCGCAGGTATTCGCCCAGATCGATCTCCTGCGCGAACTGGAACAGGGCCCCCTCGCTGACAAGGCTGGCGCGGATGCGGGTCAGGTCGCCCTCCGGCCGGTCGGCATAGGCATGGAACAGATAATCTGCCGAGACGATCTGCAGCACGCTGTCGCCCAGAAATTCCAGCCGCTCGTTGTGTTTGACCGGGGTGCGGCTCTCGTTGGCATAGCTGGTATGGGTGAGCGCGATCTCCAGCAGCTCCGGGTTTTTGAACTTATAACCAATAATTGTTTCCAACTGATGGCTCATGGTCGTTTTTACTCCCTTTTATTCCTCAGTTTTCTGTGCCGCAGCCAGCTCATCCAGCGCAGACTGCATGGTGCCGCACAGATCGTTCTCCACGCAGATCTTTGCCTGACGGATGGCGTTCTTGATGCCCTTGGCCTTGGAAGAGCCGTGGGCCTTGATGACCGGCTGCCTTGCACCCAGGAAAGGTGCGCCGCCGTACTCCTCGCTGTCCATCTGGTGCTTCAGGTCTGCTACGCTGCCCTTGAGCAGCAGATAGGCCAGCTTGCCGCCGAGGTTTGCGAGGAACATTTGTTTCAGCATGCCCAGCAGCATTTTCGCCACGCCCTCGGTCAGCTTGAGGATCACATTGCCGGTGAAGCCATCGCACACCACCACGTCCACCTCGCCACCCGGCACATCGCGGGGCTCGATGTTGCCCACAAAGCGGACGCCGGGGGTGGTCTTGAGCAGCTGGTGTGCTTCCTTGAGCATGGGGGTGCCCTTGCTCTCCTCCGCACCGTTGTTGGCCAGCGCCACGCTGGGGCTGCAGCGGCCTTCCACCTTGTTCACATAGCAGCTGCCCATGACAGCGAACGCCGCCAGCATCTCGGGGCGGCACTCCACATTGGCACCACAGTCCAGCAGCAGATAAGCCTGCTTTTTGGCGGGCACCATGGTAGCCAGAGCCGGGCGCTTGACACCCTTGAGGGTGCGCACGATGAGACTTGCGCCCACATGCAGCGCACCGGTGCTGCCGGCGGAAACAAAGGCATCGCCCTTGCCGTCTTTCAGCATGTTCAAGCCCACCACGATGGAGGAATCCTTCTTCTGGCGGATGGCGCGGGCAGGCTCATCGCACATGTCGATGACCTCGGTGCAGTTCACCAGCTCAATGCCGTCCAGCGGGATGCTGTTTTCCTGTGCGGTTCTGCGCACCAGAGCTTCGTCGCCCACACCGACGACGGTGATGCCGTACTCTTTCACGGCCTGTGCGGCACCCTCCAGCACAGCCAGAGGGGCGTTGTCGCCGCCCATCATATCCACGATAATCTTCATAGCTTTTCTCCCTTCTTAAAGAGAAGTTTCATCCAGCCAGTGCTGGAAGCTGGCAACAGCGCGCTGGGCCTGTGCCATGTAACGCAGGCGCTTGTCCCGCGGGCGGCTCTCCTCCGGCAGCGGAGGAAGGATGCCCATATTCGCGCCCATGGGCTGGAAGTGCTTGTTCTCGGTGGTCAGGTACTGCACCAGCGCACCGCACATGGTATCCACAGGCGGGGCGGGCAGCTCCTTTCCTTCCAGCCGGGCATACAGGCTGCGGGCCGCCAGCAGGCCGCAGGCAGCGCTTTCCATATAGCCCTCAAAGCCGGTGATCTGGCCCGCAAAGAACACATTGGGGTGCTCTTTCAGGCACAGCTGGGCGCTGAGCACCCGGGGCGCATCGAGGAAGGTGTTGCGGTGCATGACACCGTACCGCACAAACTCGGCATTTTCCAGCCCGGGGATCATGCTGAACACCCGCTTTTGCTCTCCCCACTTGAGGTTGGTCTGGAAGCCCACGATGTTGTACAGGGTGCGTTCCTTATTTTCGGCCCGCAGCTGGACATTGGCCCATGGACGGTGTCCGGTGTTGGGATTCACAAGGCCCACCGGGCGCAGCGGGCCGAACCGCATGGTGTCGGCACCCCGGGCGGCCATGATCTCGATGGGCATACAGCCCTCATACACGGTGACGGTATCGGCCTTTTTGCCGTGGGCATCCGGGTCGGGCTGAGCAGACTGCTCGGCCCCGGTGTCAAAGTCGTGCAGCGGTGCGCGCTCTGCCGAAGCGAGAGCCGCGTGGAATTTCTCGTACTCTTCCTTGTTGAAAGGGCAGTTCAGGTAGTCGGCCTCGCCCCGGTCATAGCGGGAGGCGGCAAACACCTTGTTGTAGTCCAGACTTTCAGCGGTGACGATGGGGGCCACGGCATCGTAGAAGTGCAGCCGCTCGTCCCCGGTCAAGGCCCCGATCTCATCGGCCAGTGCGCCGTCGGTCAATGGGCCGGTGGCCACCAGAATGGGGGCAGATGCATCGATATGCTCCACCTGCTCCCGGTGGACAGTGATATTTTCACAGCTTTCCACCATGCGGGTCACTTCGGCGCTGAATGCGTCGCGGTCCACCGCCAGCGCACCGCCAGCGGCCACGCGGGCCGTCTCGGCGGCGTTGAGCAGCTGGCTGCCCATCCGGCGCATTTCTTCCTTCAGCAGGCCGGAAGCAGAGTCCAGCCGTTCGGCTTTCAGGCTATTGGAGCAGATCAGCTCTGCAAAGCCTGCGCTTTTGTGTGCGGGCGAAAAATGCACGGGCTTCTGTTCGTACAGGTCTACCTGCACGCCCTTGCCAGCCAGCCAGAGGGCGGCTTCACAGCCCGCAAGACCAGCGCCCAGCACGGTTACTTGATAGTTCATAGTTTTATCCTTTTAGTCCTTTTTCGGCACCGGCATCTCGTAGCCGCAGCCTTCCTTTGCGCAATACAGCTTGGAGCCTTTGCGGAACATGGTGCTGCCGCACTTGGGGCACTTGGTGGGCACCGGCATGTCCCATGTCATAAAGTCGCAGTCCGGGTAGCGCTCGCAGCCATAATAGATGCGGCCCTTGGAGCTTTTGCGCTCCAGCATACGGCCCTTGCCGCACTTGGGGCAGATGCCGCCGGTATCCTTGACCAGCCGCTTGGTGCCCCGGCACTCCGGGAAGCCGCTGCAGGCCAGGAACTTGCCGTACTTGCCCACCTTGATGACCATGGGCCGGCCGCACAGGTCGCACACCTCACTGGAAGGCTCGTCCGGCACCTTTACCTTTTTGCCTTCCATGTTCTTTTCGGCCTGCTCGAGGCTTGCCGCAAAGCCCTGATAGAAGTCGTCCACCGTCTTGTGCCAGTCAGCCTTGCCGCTCTCGATCTTATCCAGATTCTTTTCCATCTGGGCGGAGAAGTCCACATCCACGATGTGGGGGAACTGCTCCAGCATCAGCCCATCCACAGCCCGGCCCAGCAGGGTGGGCTTGAGCTTTTTCTGGTCGCGCTCCACATAGCCGCGGTCGATGATGGTGGTGATAATGGGTGCGTAGGTGGAAGGACGACCGATGCCGTTTTCTTCCAGTGCCTTGATGAGGGTCGCTTCAGTGTAGCGGGCGGGCGGCTGGGTGAACTTCTGCTCGCTCTTCAGGTCGCGCAGCTTCAGCACCTGACCCTGTTCCAGCGGGGGCAGGGCGGTCTCCTTCTTTTCCTTTTCGTCGGTGGCTTCCTCGTACAGGACGGTGAAGCCGTCAAAGGTAACGGTATAGCCGCTGGCCTTGAAACGGTAGTCCGCCGCGCTGACCGTGACGGACACGGTGTCCTGCTGGCAGTCTGCCATCTGGCTGGCCATGAAGCGGCTCCAGATCATGCGGTAGAGCTTTGCTGTGTCGCCGCTGATGCTCTTGTCCACCTCGTCCGGTGTCAGGGACGGCACCGAGGGGCGGATGGCCTCGTGGGCATCCTGTGCGGCAGTGGCGCTCTTGGTCTTCCATGTGCGCTTGTAGGGGCAGATATAGGCTTCACCGTAGGCCCCTGCGATATATTCCTTTGCGGCGGCAACGGCTTCATCCGAGATGCGCAGGCTGTCGGTACGCATGTAGGTGATCAGACCCATGGTGCCGTGGCCCGCAATGTCCACGCCTTCGTACAGGGTCTGGGCAGCGCGCATCGTGCGGGTGGCCGTAAAGCCCAAGCGGCGGGATGCCTCCTGCTGCAGGGTACTGGTGATAAAAGCCGGAGTGGGCTGCTTTGCCCGCTTGCCCTTTTTCAGCTCTGCCACCACGTACTCGGCCCCTTCCAGACCCTTTTCAATGGCGCGGGCCTCGGCTTCGTTTTTGGGCAGCAGCTTTTTGCCGCTGGCATCGGTGGCCAGCCGGGCGGTAAAACTCTTGTGGCCTGCGCCGAGGGTGGCATCCACATTCCAGTATTCGTCGGGCTTGAAGCTCTCGATCTCCTTTTCGCGGTCATCGATCAGGCGCACGGCCACGCTCTGCACGCGGCCTGCGGAAAGTCCCCGGCGCACCTTGCGCCAGAGGAACGGGCTGAGCTTGTAGCCCACCAGACGGTCCAGTACACGGCGGGCCTGCTGTGCGTTGAACAGATCTTCGTCGATGGCGCGGGGATGGGCCATGCCCTCCTTCACGCCCTTTTTGGTGATCTCGTCAAAGGTCACGCGGTTCGGCTCGTGGGGGTCCAGCCCCAGAATGTTTGCCAGATGCCAGCTGATGGCTTCGCCCTCACGGTCCGGGTCGGTTGCCAGCAGCACGCCGTCTGCGTGTTTGGCCTTGCTCTTCAATTCCTTGATGAGCTTTTCCTTGCCTTTGATGCTGATGTACTGTGGGGCATAGCCGTGCTCCACATCGATGCCCAGCTGGGAAGCGGGCAGGTCACGGATATGGCCCATGCTTGCGGTGACCTCGTAATCATCGCCCAGATACTTGCCAATGGTTTTCGCCTTAGCAGGCGACTCCACGATAACCAGTTTCGCCATTCGAGTTTACTCCCATTTCAAATTTTCTTTCTTCTCTATCAGGAACGCACCGTGCAACTGCACAGTACGGGATTCTCTATTTTTATATCATACCACAGCTGTTGTGTGCTGCGCCAGCAGAAATTATACTATTTTATCACATACCGCTTGCCCGGCATGCACAGCACCCGGCCGGAAAGCTCCAGCTTCATCAGGGTGCCCAGCAGCACCGCTGTGGGCAGGCCGCTGCGCACGCAAAGCTCCTCGATGCCAAAGGGCTGCGGCCCGATGCAGGAAAGCACCTTCCGCTCGTTCTCGCTCAGAGGCTCCGGTTGCTTTGCCGTCACCGCCGCTGCGCTCTGCCGGCGCAGGCCCAGCGGGCCAAGCAGGTCCGCAGCAGAACACACGGCACGCGCTCTGCCGTCCCGCAAAAGGCCGTTTGTGCCTGCGGAATTGGGCGAGTAGATGCTGCCTGGCACCGCGAACACCGGCTTGCCATAGCGTTCGGCGTGAGACACGGTGGACATGGTGCCGCTTTTTTCCTGCGCTTCCACCACCAGCAATGCAGAGCTGAGCGCCGCAATGAGCCGGTTGCGCTGCAAAAATCCATTTGGGCCAACGCCCTCACTGCGGGGCGGGTACTCACTGATCACGCAGCCCTTCTGCTCGATCTTGTGCCGCAGCACCACATTGGCCGCAGGATAGGTGCGGTCAATGGGCACGCCCATCACAGCAATGGTAGGGCAGTTGTTTTTGACAGCAGCGCGGTGCCCGGCGCTGTCCAGCCCGTCCGCAAGGCCGCTGACGATCAAAGCGCCGCTTTGGGCCAGTTCCCCGCCAATGTCCGCCGCTGCGTTCAGGCCGTATTCGGTAGGCTTGCGGCTGCCCACGATGCCCACCGCGCCCGGCTCGTTGAGCCAGAGCGGATCGCCGGTGCAGTAGAGCACCAGCGGCATATCCGGGATGCGGGAAAACGCCAGCGGATAGTCCGGGTCGTCAAACGGCAGGATGCGCACACCCAGATCATCGCACCGCATGACCAGTGCGTGATACTGTTCCGGGTCCAGCTGCTGTGCGCGAAGCGCGGCAGCATCCCCGGCTGCAGCACGGAATTCAGCGGTGTCCCGCGCTTCCCATGCTTCCTGTGCACCGCCAAAGGCATCCAGCACACGGCCCGCGTGAACGCTGGCCGGGCCAAGCACATGGGCCAGCCACAGCCAGCACAGCAGCGGATCCGGGGCAGGCTCCGGCGGGAAAAGGCTGGTCTGCCCTGCAAGGCCGCTCATAGGCTTTCCTCCCGGAAATGCCACAGCAGGATGCTGCCCGCAATGCCGGCGTTCAGGCTTTCCACCCGGTCGGTCATGGGGATGCGCACCGTGCTGCTGCAGGCAGCAATGGTCTCATCGGTCAGGCCCTGACCCTCGCTGCCGATGACGACGCAGACGCCGCCGGGGCAGCTTGCCTGCGCCGCGCTCAGCGGCTGAGACTTGTACAGCGCGGCAGCAAGGCAGGTGATACCCTTTGCGCGCAGCTGGGTGATGGCATCGGGCATGGCACCGGCTTCGATCACCGGGATGCGCACGGCGGCTCCCATGGAAGCGCGCAGGGTCTTGGGGGCATACACACTGGCACAGCCGTCGCTCAGGATCACACCGTCAAAGCCAAAGGCCGCAGCAGAGCGCAGCAGGGTGCCCACATTGCCGGGGTCCTGCACCCGTTCCAGCGCCAGATACCGCCCGCCCGCCTTCACTTCGTCCAGTGTGTGCACCGGGGTGCGGAACACGCCGAACACTCCCTGATGGGTGCCCACATCGGCCAGCTTATCGGCCACATGGTCTTCCACAAGGTAGTGTTCACCGGGCAGCCCGGCAAGCTCCGGGCACTTTGCCATAGCGCTTTCCGTATAAAATAAGGTCTCCAGCTGCGCACCGCGGGCAAGCTCCGGGCAGAGCTTGCGGCCCTCGGCCAGAAAGCGGCCCTCGCTGCGGCGGAATGCCGCGCTGGAAGAAAGGCGGCAGGCGTATTTGATCTTTGCGTTTTCCCGGCTGGTGATTTTTTCGTCCATCGTGTGTATTCAACCTTTCGCTGTACTGTCGTTCAAAAAGTAGTCTGCCGTCTTGTTCAAAAAATGCAAAAAGGGCAGCGTCTGCCACAAAGCATTCCTGCGGCAGGGCGCTGCCCTGAAAAACATGTTTCCCTGCCGTAAGAACCCCGGATACAAAACGGACGCCCGCGTATACGCGCGGGCGTCACGATTCAAGTTCCTAATCAGGCGTTCTTGACGGTCTCGACCAGAGCTGCAAAGCTCTTGGGATCGTTAATAGCCATCTCAGACAGCATCTTGCGGTTCAGCTCGATGCCAGCCTTCTTCAGACCAGCCATGAAGGTGGAGTAGTTCATGCCCAGAGGACGAACTGCGTTGTTGATGCGGCAGATCCACAGGTTGCGGAACTGACGCTTCTTCATGCGGCGGCCAGCCAGAGCGTAGTTACCGCTCTTCATGACCTGCTGCTTGGCCATCTTAAAGTGCTTGCTCTTGCAGCCGTAGAAGCCCTTGGCCAGCTTCAGCATCTTCTTACGACGTTTGTGAGTCATGGTTGCGCCCTTGATACGTGCCATTTTTTATATCTCCTTTAGTTGTCTCAATAGAATGTGTTTGCCTGCGGCTCGCTCTTAGGCGTAGGGCAGCATGCTCTTGATGGTAGCTGCGTTGGTCTTATCAACGTAGCTGGGCTGACGGTAGCCACGGGTCAGCTTGGTGGTCTTCTTGGTCAGGATGTGGCTGCGGAATGCGTGGCCGCGCTTGATCTTGCCGTTCTTGGTCAGCTTAAAGCGCTTCTTAGCGCCAGAGTGCGTCTTCAGTTTCATCTTAGCCATTTTAGTTTCCTCCTAAAATTAGTCCTTATTGGGTTTCGGGATCAGCAGAATGGACATCGTGCGGCCCTCGAGCACCGGCGGCTTATCGGTGGATGCCTGAGGCAGAGCCTCGGCAAAACGTTTCAGCACGTCTGCGCCCAGAGCACTGTGCGCCATTTCACGGCCGCGGAAGCGGATCGAAACCTTAACCTTGTGGCCAGCTGCCAGAAACTTGGCAGTCTGGTTCAGCTTGGTATTGAAGTCGTTGGTGTCAATGTTGAGCGAAAGGCGGGTCTCTTTAACTTCGACCACCTTCTGGTTCTTCTTGGCTTCCTTCTCCTTCTTCTGCTGTTCAAAACGGTACTTGCCGTAATCCAGCACCTTGCACACAGGCGGAACAGCCTGCGGTGCGATCTTGACCAGATCCAGACCAGCATCTTCAGCAGCGCGCATGGCCACCTGAATGGACACAACGCCCTTCTGCTCGCCGTCTGCACCGATCAGACGGACCTCACGGTCACGGATCTGACCGTTGATCTCCAGTTCCTTCGACTTTCCAGCGGTAGCGATAATGAATGCACCTCCAAACAAAATCCATTTTGTTGCAATATTTGGCATAGAAAACGCGGCCGCCCATTTTCAGGACAGCCGCGCAAAAATTCACTCAAAGCCGCAGTCCACTCATAATGAACTGCCTTCAGGTATAGCCCGGGGGATCTTTCCCTCGCAAGGCGAGCGCGGCACAGGCCGTAGCTGCTTTCTTTACCCGGTTATTTTACCACAGGCAGAAAGCGCTGTCAAGCACTTTTTATGCGTTTTGCGGGAAAAATATGACTTTTCCGAAAGGCAGGCCATCAGGGAGCAGCATCTGCCCGGGCATCGGTGCCGCCCACTCCGGCAGGATGACGCGAAGCCATGGTCTAAAGTGTAGGCTGCAATTAAAATCGACCAAAAAACCTTAACGGGAAGTGCGAGGGCTTCTCACGCTGGATGGACTGGCGAGCGGAAGCAGGACGGAGTGGGCGGCACCGACGTTCTCCTACGCTTCGATCAGCCTCCCCAGCTCCAGCGAGTAGATGCCCTTATACGTCACCTTCTTCGGCGCAAAGCGCTTATCGATGGCAAGGGCATAGAGGTTCAGCTGCGGGCGGTAGGCGCTCAGGAAGTCCGCTTCGGTCTTGCGGCGGTCGGTCTTGTAATCCAGCAGTTCCAGATGATCCGGGAACACCAGCACAAGGTCTGCAATGCCCTGCACCAGCACCTGCTCATCCTGCACGGCGGCGGCTTCCTGCGCGGAAGCGCCCTGTGCCGTCAGCACGGCCGACGCGGGCAGCGCCGTGATGAAGGCCAGCTCCCGCAGCACCTCGTCTGCCCCGCAGATCTTTGCAAAGGCTTCGCTCTCGGCAAAGCGGCGGATGCGGCCTACATTGAGTTTTTCCGCAATTTCCGGGGCCACCAGCTGGGTGTCCACCTGCCGCTGGCGCTCTGCAAGGATGGCTTCCTCCAGCGTGCCCGCCGCTTTGGCAGCAGCAAGGGAGGCAAAGTCCGCATGTTCCAGAAAAGCGTGCAGGGCCGTACCCATTTCGGCGGCGGTCAGTCCGTCCTTGGAGAGAAAGGCAGGGCGTTCCAGCGTGGTCTGCTCGGCCTTGTGCACGATGCTGGTCACGCTGACCTTGGCGGGCACCGCAGCCAGTTTTGCCGCCGGATACCGCCATGCAAAGCCCTCCTGCAGCTGAGCCACCAATGCCGGGTCTGCCGGGACAGGCTCTGCCGCTTCCGGTTCCTGTTCCGGTGTTTCCGGCTCCGTCTGAACTTCCTGCACCGTGACCATGATCTCGCTTTCCGTAAACACAAAGGGCAGTTCCAGATCTCCTGCCAGCCGCCGCAGCGGCCCGCCGAAGGGATGCACCAGCAGCGCTGCACGCAGCCAGTCGGCAAAGCTGCCTGCCTGCCGGTTCAGCGTTTCTCCCGCGCCCGCAGCAAGGAATGCTGCCGCCTTGGCAAAGGGATTGCCGGTCTTGGTCATGCCCAGCGGCACCGTGAGGATCAGCTTATCCTGTGCACGGGTGAGCGCCACATATAAAAGGCGCATCTGCTCGCTGCGCGTTTCCTGCGCATGGACGCTGGCAAGGGCCGCGTAGGCTGCAGTCTTGTACATGCTCTCGCCCTGTTCCGGGCGCAGGCGCAGGCCCGCGCCGTATTCCCGGTGCAGCAGCACCGGCTGGTAAGTGTCGCTCAGGTTGAAGTGCCGGGCCGTGTCGCCCACGAACACCACCGGGAACTGCAGACCCTTGGAGCGATGGATGGTCATGATGGTCACACAGCCAGGCCGCGCACCGCCGGGCACAGTGTCCTGCCCGGTAGAACCGGCCTGCGTCGCCGCGTCGATGGCACGCACCAGCGCCGAGATGCCGTTTGCACCGGTCTGTGCACAGAAAGCCGCAAAGCGCCGGGCATCTTCCCGGCGGTGCGCACCGTTTTCCAGTACGCCCAGCGCAGCAAGATAGCCGGTGGAGACAAAGATCTCTTCCAGCAGCTGTTCTGCCGGAGCACTGCGGGCCATGCGCCGCAGTGCGGTGAGTCGGTCATAAAAGTCTTTCACCTTTCGGGTGAACGGCGTTTCATTGCCATTCTGCACCACCTGCAGCACTGCGCCGTACAGACTCATGCGGGAAGCCCTTTTGCCCGTTTCCTTCGCGCCCTGTTCCTCCTGCGCCTTTTTCTGCATTGCGGCGCTCTGGGCACGCAGGCGTACAAGGTCGTCGTCCGTAAAGCCGAACATCGGCCCCAGCATGGCGGCGGCAAGGTAGATATCCTGCGCCGGGTTGTCGATGACCTTCAAAAGCGAGATCAGCGGCCGGATGTGCGCTGCTTCCATCAGGTTTTCGCGCGCATCCGCATACACCGGGATGCCCCGGGCCGTGAGCGCTTCCTCATAAGCGAGGAAGTCGCCGCGCGCCGCCAGCAGGATGCAGCAATCCTCGTACTGCACCGGGCGGGTGGAGCTGCCGTCCCGCACTGGTTCGCCGTTTTTCACCAGTTCTTCAATGCGCTGGGCGATCCACGCCGCGTCGGTCTCAGCGGTGTCGTCGGGCAGGAAGTGCGCTTCCACGCTGCCTGCGTAGTCGCCGGGTGCACCGCACACCAGCCGCTGGCCGTCACCATAGGCGGTATCGCCCAGTTGGGGGGTCATGAGCTGTTCAAAGATAAAGTTGATGCCTGCCACCACCTGCGGGGCGGAGCGGAAGTTCGCATCCAGCGCCAGCAGAGCGTTTCCGCCTGCCGTACCCTCCTCCGGGCGGGGGCGGGCAGTGCCGCCGGGCAACGGTGCCCATGCGTTCAGCTTAGCCCGGAAGATGCTGGGGTCGGCCTGACGGAAGCGGTAGATGCTCTGCTTCAGGTCGCCCACAAGGAACAGGTCATCCCCCTCCGGGGAAGCAAGGCAGCGGTAAATGGCATCCTGCAAAGCGTTCGTGTCCTGATATTCGTCCACCATCACGGCGGCATAGCTCTGCCGGATGCTCTGGCACAGCGGGGTGCACACGCCATCCGGTGTGCGCAGCAGCCGCAGGGCCTGATGCTCAAAATCGCTGAATTCCAGCAGCTTGCGCTCCTTTTTCTTTGCCGAGAAGCGGGCATCAAAATCCCGCACGGCGGCAAACAGCGCCCGCAGCCGGGGCAGGGCCTCCCTGCGGTCGGCTTCGGCCTCCTCCTCGCTGCAGGAGATAAGCTCCGTGATCTGCTCGAACAGCTTGGCGGCTTCGTCCGTGCGGGTGCGCACCGCCGCCTTGTGGTCACCGGTCAGCCGTTTTTTCATACCCTTGAAGCCGGGCATCTCCTCCATGCCCAGCACGTAGGGTGTCAGCTTATCGTACAGCGGTGTCCACTGCCCTGCCGCAGCCAGCCGTTCCACCTCGCCCAGCAGGGCGGCGGCGCTTTCCAGCCGGGAGAGCGGCTCTGCAAATTTATCGTTGACACCGGCCACAGCCTTTGCCTTGGAAGCAGTGGTCTTGCCTTTTTCCTTGGCCTGTGCCTGTGCAAGGACAAAATCTTCCTTACAGTCTGCCAGCGCTGCCGTCAGCAGTTCCCGCGCGGCCTTTGCGCAGCGGGCCGCTTCCGCCAGCAGCAGGTCATGCCAGCAGGTAAAGGCAAAACCGTTTTCCTGCTGCCATGGTGCCAGATATTCGTCCAGCCTGCGGTCGTAGTCCGGCAGAGCGCGCAGAAAATCGTATACATGCAGGATGGTATTGCCTGCGGCCTGATCGGTGCGGCCCTTGCCGTAAAGGTCGGCAAAGGCACAGAAGTCCGGGTCGCGGTAGGCATTTTCCAGCGTTTCGGCCAGCGCCGAAGCCCGCAGCACCTCCACGCTGCCGGGGTCTGCCGGGGCAAAGTCCGGCGGGATGTCCAGTGCCTGAAAGTGCTTGTGCAGCAGGTCCAGACAGAACGCGTCAATGGTGCAGATAGGCGCACGCTGCAAAAGCATCCGCTGGCGGCGCAGGCTCGTGTTGTGGGGCTGCTGCTGGCTGAGCCGCAGCAGTGCCTGCCCGATGCGCGCCCGCAGCTCTGCCGCCGCCGCATTGGTAAAGGTGACGATGAGCAGTTTGTCCGCATCCACCGGGTGGTCCGGATCGGTGATGAGCCGCACCGCGCGTTCGGTCAGCACGGCCGTTTTGCCGCTGCCCGCCGCCGCGCTCACCAGCAGCGCACCACCCCGGTCCTCAATAGCAGCGCGCTGGGCCGGAGTCCATTTGGGTCCACTCATGCCTGCTCACCTTCCTTCTCGTTCTCGGTCTCTTCCGGCTCAAAAGGCTTGGCCGGGGCTTCCAGTGCCCGCTCGCCGATGCCGGTCTCGTGGCAGCAGATAAAGCTGTAGTCGCACCAGACGCAGGGGTTCCTGCCTGCGCCTGCCACCAGCGGTTCCGCAGCGATCTGTCCATCGTAAAGCTGCTGGCCCATCTGGGTGACAAGATCATCCAGATGCAGCTGGATGCGGTTGAGCTTTGCAATATCGGCACGCTTATCCTTCTGGCTGGGGCTGGGTACACCGTTGCGGTAGCCAAAGGGCAGGTAGCAGCCCGTCTCATCCGCATCCATGGCATCGAACACCTTCTGCTCGTCCCGCACAAGGCCGTCCAGCTCGTACTGCACGTCCTGCTGTGCCTGCTGGCGGTTGGTGGTCTTGGGGGCCGGGTCTGCCAGCAGATACAGCACGCCTGCCGGTTCCGCACCGGTAAAGCGGCCGCTCTTATCCCGCGTCAGGCTGAACAGATACAAAAGCATCTGGCAGTCCAGCCCGCAGTAGACCTCCTTCAGGTTCAGTTTTTTGGTGCCGGTCTTATAGTCCACCACCCGCACCCAGCGGGTGCCGTTTTCCTCCACCCACTCGTCGGCACGGTCCACCGTGCCCACCAGCTGCACCGTGCGCCCGTCCGAGAGATGATACACATGCCCGGGCACAGCGTCCTCCCCGGAGCCGATGCGCAGCTCACAGGCTGCCGGGTGGAAGCAGGACTGCTTCTGTTCGTCCCGCAGGTAGCACAAAAGGCTTGTCATGCTTTTTTTGAGCCGCGAGAGCAGATAGGCGAACCGGGCCGTATCCTCGGGCAGATAGCGCTTTGCATATTCGTCCACCAGCAGGCTGGCAAGGCCTGCCATAGCTTCGTCGTCCAGTTCCAGAAAAGGCGTCAGCGCATTGCAGGGGTTATCCGCATCCGGGTGCGGGTCCAGCGCCATCTGCAGCACCCAGTGCATCAGGGTGCCGCTCTGGTCGGCAGAAAGCTCGGCCCGTCTGCGGGGCTTCAGGCCCAGCACATACTGCAAAAAATAGCCGTAACGGCAGGTATAGTATTTTTCCAGCTGGCTGGGCGAGATGCGCAGCCGCTGCCCCAGCAGGCCGCTCAGCGCAGACAGATCGTTCACCTGCCGGGGCGGGTCCTCCTCCATGCGCTGCAGCAGCGCAAGGCCCCGGGGTGCATCCGTCTGCGGCAGACGCAGCGCCTCCGTCAGGCTGGCGCGTTCCGTGTCGGTCAGCGGCCAGCCGCCCAGCGTATCCAGTGCATCGGCGGGGGTGGCTGCAAGGTCGGGAAGCTCCAGCTCCGGTGCCGCCGGGTGCAGGGCCTCCACGATGGGTTCCAGCGCTGCGCACAGGGTCTTGCCCTGCCCCTTGGGCCAGCTGAGCCACAACCCCTTTGCCGGTGCGGTGAGGGCTTTGTAAACGCACACCTGCTCGCGCACCACGCGGTTCTCAAAGCAGTCCGGCAGATCGATCTGCTTTGCCATCAGAACATCGCGGTCGGCGTGGGTCAGAAGGCCCGTCTCGGACGGTGCACAGGGAAATTCGCCCTCCGCAAGGCCCAGCACGAACACATAGTCCGGCGCGTCCAGACGCATTTTGCCCGCGCTTGCCAGCACCACGGCATCCAGCGTCTGCGGGATGTGCCCAAGGTCCGAAGAGCGCAGCAGCAGGCTGAAAAGGTCCTCATATTCTGCAAAGGTCACGCCCTGCCCGCCCAGCAGGTGGGCCATTTCGTTGAGCAGCTGCATCACCACGTTCCACTCGCGGGCAGCTTCCTCTGCCGCCGGGATGCCCCGGGCAGTGCGGACGGCTTCCACCAGCGCTGCCTGCTGCTCTTCTGCACCCAGCTTTTTCAGGCAGAAATACAGTTCCCGGCTGATCTGTTCGGCGCTGCCGCCCCGCACCTTGCTGCGCAGTTCGTCCACGGCTGTTACCAGCAGCTGGCGGGCAGTCTCGGCATCCTCCAGCGTTTTTGCATCCTCATCGGACAGTTCATTTTCGCCGAAGCCCTTGGGGCTTTTCTCAAATTTTGTGCGCCATGCCGCCGCATTGGGTGACCAGGTATAGGCATAGTTTTCCAGCGCGCAGACCTGCGGCTCGGTCAGAGCGCACAGGCCGGTCTTGGCAAGAATGGTCAGGTTTTCGGTCATATCCGCACCGCGCAGCAGTGCCAGCAGTGCACGCACCGCCGTAGCCGGGGCGCTGAACTCCGGGGTGGTGGGTTCATCGCAGTAAAGCGGGATATCTGCCATACGGAACTCGTACCGGATGGCCGCACGGTAATCCGGGATATTGCGGCAGACCACGGCCATTTTGCCGCAGCGCACGCCCTGCCGCATCAGGCGGCGGATGGCCGCAGCGGTGCAGCGGGCTTCCTCTTCCCGGCTGGCAGCGGCAAACAGCCGCACCTCCGGCGCAGCGGGCGGCACCTCACAGGTGCCAGTCTCCAAAAGCTCTGTCACAGCCGCAAGGCCGGGCGCATCCTTATGGCGCAGGTCGCGGCGCAGCAGCTCCGGCACTGCCGCTTCAGCACCGTTTTTGCGGGCCAGCTGCCGCAGCTGTGCGGCCACCTGCTTTGCGCCGGAAAAAAGCCCCATATCCCCCGGCACCATGGGCGCACCGTCGTCGCACAGGGCCACCGTAACGGTGGGCAGCGCTGCCAGCATCGCGCCCATCAGCCGCTTTTTGGGTGCGTTGAAGGTATCGAACTCGTCAATGAACACTTCCCGCTCCCGCAGAAAGTCCGGCAGTTCGCCCCGGGCAAGAGCGGCTTCCAGCCGGTCAGCCGCCAGCTCCAGCCGGTCGGCGGGGTCCATGCCGGTGCCCGCCAGCAGCGTTTCGTACCCCTGAAAGATCAGTGCCAGCTCGCTCAGCTTGCCGCTTTCCGGCCCGCAGTCCGGCGCAAGCTCTGCCAGCTGTGCGCCGGAAAGGCCGGCACTTTTCAGCTCGTCGATGGTCTGGGCCGCCATCTGGCAGAAGGCCGCACTGCGGCGGTGGCGGTAGTAGTAATGCACATGATCCTGCAGCTCTTCCAGCGCGCGGCGCACCAGCACGGCGCGGCCCGCGTCCGAAAGGGTCTGCACCGCCGCGCCGCCCTCGGCAGAGAGGATGCGCTCGGCCAGACTGGTAAAGGAAAAGCTTTCCACCATGCCGGAAAGAGCATCGCCCAGTTCCCGGTAGATGCGGCCCTCCGTGCTGGAAGTGAACTGTTCCGGCACCAGAAGGATGCTGCGCCGGCCCTGTTCGGCCCGGGCCTTGATGCGGGAATAGAGCAGAGTGGTCTTGCCGCTGCCGGAGCCGCCTAAAACCAGTTTGAGCATGAGGCACTTCCTCCTAAAAAATCGATCTGTGTTTATTGTAACACGAAAATCCTCTCAAAAAAAGTGTGATTCTCTACCTTTTAGCCTGCAGCTGTGGTACACTTGGACCGACAAACTTTTCCACACAAGAGAGGAAGCCTGTATGAAAATTTTAGCTGTTGATTACGGCGACAGCCGCACCGGCCTTGCCACCTGTGACCGCACCGAGTTCCTTACAACGGCCATCACCCCGCAGATCACCCTGAAAGCCCGCAACAAGGTGGCGGCACGGGTGTGCGAAGTGGCCAAGGAGATCGGAGCCGAGCTGATCGTGATCGGCCTGCCGCTGAACATGGATGGTACCGAGGGCGAACGCGCCATCAAGAGCCGCAAGCTGGCAAAGACGGTCGAGATCTGGAGCGGCCTGCCGGTACGCATGTGGGACGAGCGCCAGACCACCTGCGCCGCTGCCGACCTGCTGGACGAGAGCGGCACCTTTGGCACAAAGCGCAAGGAGATTCTGGATTCGGTCAGCGCTACCGTCATTCTGGACGATTATCTTGCATGGCGGAAGGAACATCCGGGGGAGATATAAGAAAAAGGACACCTGACGGTGTCCTTTTTCTTATTCGTACTGCGTAATGCTCACGCTGTTGATGGTGATGTCCTCACTGGGCTTCTGGTTTTCGTCCACGGCGGTCTGGCCGATGGCATCCACCACGTCCATGCCCTCATACACCTGCCCCAGCACGGTATCAGTGTAGTCAAGATAAGGCGCGCCGCCGGCGGTCTGATAGGCCGAAACCACCTCCGCGCGGTAGCCCGCGCTGTTCATCTGGTCCACAAGCTCCTGCGTCACCGACTGGTCTCCCGGCAGCGTCTGCATCACGTAAAAAACGCTGGCGCACTCGCCGGAAGCATCGGTGCCCATACACAGCGCGCCAGAGTAGTGGTGCAGGCTGTCGGTGGTCTCAGCCGGGTAGCGGCTGCCGTTCCAGATGGTGCTGCCCCTGCCGTCGGCCCCCTGTCCGGCTTCCACCACAAAGCCGCTCTCCACGCGGGAGAAGGTCAGGCCGTTGTAGTAGCCTGCCTGCACAAGGCCCGCAAAGTTATCATAGGCCTGCGGGGCCTTGTCCGGGAAAAGCACCGCCTTGAACACGCCTGCCGAGGTATCGAACACCGCAATGGTGTCCCCCGCCGCAGGGTGGGCAAACTGCAGCTCTGCCGATCCCACTGCCGGGCGGTCGATTTTCTGGGCTGTACTGCCGCCGCTGCCTTTGCCAAAGTGCAGAAAGCTCCCGGCACTGCAGCCCGTCAGCACCAGCGCCGCTGCCAGCACAAACGCCGCCCATCTTTTTTTATGCATCATTTCCGCCCACGCTCCATACTCTATAGTAACCTGCACGGCACACCGTGCACAGAAGATTCAGAGGATAGTATATCATATTCTGCTGCAGAGTGCGAGAGCAAATGCGTGAAAATTTGCTGCACAATTTCTGTGCGAAAAAGCATCTTGACGAGCAGGCAAAAAAACGCTACACTATATGCAGGCCAAGCGGGCGGCACACAAACAGCCCGTTTTATGACACGATACAGGAGACAATATCTATGTCTGACGAAATCAAGAACCCTAACACCGAAGAAGATCAGCCCGACCTGATGACCCTGGAGGATGAGGACGGCAACGAGATCACATTTGAGGTGATCGATGCGCTGGACTACAAGGGTGTGCATTATCTGGCTGCTGTGGAATACGCCGAGACCGAAGAGGAAGCTGAGAATGCTCAGCTGGTCATTCTGAGCGTTGGCGAGGATGATGAAGGCGAATATCTGGATGTCGTGGACGACGACGAGCTGCTGCTGGAGCTGGGCAAGCTGTTTGAAGAGCGCCTGAGCGACGAGTACGACATCGAAGAATAATTCCAGACAAATTACCCGGCAAAACTTCCTGCCCGGCTCGATTTGTTGCGGTTTATATGATCCTACTAATCATTCAACGGGAGCCCGGAGTTCTCCGGCGGATTGCAGACCTCCCCGCCATGGGTCGACCATGGAGGTTCGATGAGGAAGCGCGAATCCGGCGACAGGGCACCCACCTGTCCGTAAGGGTAGGTTTGATTGACCGCAGACGACCGGGCGGGATCTTTTTATAGCAATCCATCCACCGCTGTCCTCTGCAAAAACAGAGACAGTGTGTGGATTTTTTTATTTTCCTGAATATGGAAAGGATGTGCATTGCGGCATGAAGTCAGAACATCTGGTTGGCACCTCCATCCCCCGTTTCACCTTTGATACCCCCACCACACCGGGCAATGATTTTTACAAGCTGTGCGAAGGGGAGCACCCTCTTGTCATGATCTTCCTGCCTGCCTTTGACCACCCTGTCACCCAGGAATACCTGACCCGCTACCTGCAAACCCTGCCCAGACTGCGCGGCGTGCGGCTGGCCTGCGTGGTGCGTTCCTCGCCCCGCATGGTGGCAAAGGCCACGCAGGGGGCCGAGTTTCCCTTCACCCTCATCTGCGACGCGCCGGGGGTGCTGTACGGCTACCTTGGCGTAGAACAGGCCCGCGGCATCCTGAGCTGGAGCTTTGCGGCCCAGCGCATCTACAAAGCGGCCAAAGAGCAGGGCTACCGCTACAACAGCAATGCTCCGCAGCAGCTGCCGCTGACGCTGGTGGTGGGCCACATGGGTAAGATCCTGTTTACCCACTCCGGCCGCAGCCAGACCGACCTGCCGGAGGACTGCGCCGCCATCCGTGAGATCACCCGCGAGGTGGTGCGCACCATGGCCGAGGACCAGCGGCGTGCACACCCCCACTGCTCCGACGAGACGCTTACTCTGCCGGATCTGGTAGGCTGGGATGATCTTGACGGAAGCAGTCATTGAGTCAACAAGCAAAAGCACCTGCAATTGGTTTTGCAAGTGCTTTTGTTTTTGCATGATTTTTCAGCTTTCAGAGGAACTATCGTCCGTAAAAAGCCCCGGGATGCCGCACAGGGCTGCGATGCCCACCAGCGTGAACACAATGCGCGACCAGATGGATGCGCTGCCGCCCAGCAGCCAGCCCACAAAATCGAACTGGAACAGCCCCACAAGGCCCCAGTTGATGCCGCCCACGATCAACAGGATCAGGCAGATTTTATAAAAGGTCTGCACAAAAAAGACCTCCTTCCCTTGCGGGCAGTATGCCCCGTGGAAAGGAGATCTATGCATTTTTATCGGCTCACCCGTGCGCCGCCGCGGTCAGGCTGCGCCACGTACACCTGCTTCCAGCGCCGCTTTGCGGCCTGTGCAGCAGCCCGTGCGGCCCCTTCGTCCCGGAATACGCCGAACACCGCCGCACCGCTGCCGGTCATCAGGGCGGTGACAGCACCATGCTCCCGCAGCAGGGTCTTGATGGCCCCGGTATCCTTTGCCCCACTGCACTCTTCCAGCGCATTGCCGGCAGCGGCACAAAGGGCATCCAGATCTCCGGCACGGATAGCGGCTTCCTGCGCTCCGCAGTCCGGGTGGATGCTGCTGCCCACCTTATCGTAAGCTGCAAAGGCTTCCGGGGTGGAAACGCCGTAGTCCGGCATCACCACCGTGAACCAGCACTCCGGCACCGGCGGCAGCGCCTTGAGAAAATCGCCCACACCCTGCACCCGGCAGGTGCCGCCCATCAGGGCAAAGGGCACGTCCGCACCGATCTTTGCGCCCAGTGCACACAGCTCACTCATGGAAAGGTGCGCACCGTACAGCTCGTTCATGCCCACCAGCACAGCGGCGGCATCGGCGCTGCCGCCTGCCATACCTGCCCGCACCGGGGTATTCTTATAGATGGTGATGTCCACCCCCGCCAGAAGGCCGGTGTAGTCAAAAAAGGCCAGCGCTGCCTTGATGGCAGTGTTTTTGTTGTTGGGGGCCACCAGACTGCCCGGCAGCCGCAAGTCCAGATAGGGACTGCGGCGCAGCACCACCCGCTCGTAGAGGGTGATAGCCTGCATGGTCATGTCCAGATCATGGTAGCCGCCCGGCAGAAGGCCCACCACATCCAGCGCCAGATTGAGCTTTGCGGGGGCCAGAACGGTCACGCAGTTGAACCTTGCCATTTGTTCCTCCTCAGATTCCGTGATAGATGCCGTTTTCCTGCAGGAATTCCCGGATGCGCCGGAGCGCTTCCTTCAGATGCTCCACGCTGTAGGCGTAGGAAATGCGGGCGTAGCCTTCGCCGGAAGCGCCAAAGGCGTCGCCGGGGATGATGGCCACATGCTTCTGTTCCAGCAGCTTCGTGCAGAAATCCTGACTGCTCATGCCCGTGCTCTTGATGCAGGGGAAGGCGTAGAACGCACCGCGCGGCTCAAAGCAGGTCAGGCCCATATCGTTAAAGGCCTTCACCACAAGGCGGCGGCGCATATTGTACTCGTCGCGCATGCGGTCGATCTCGCCGTCGCACTCCTTCAGGGCAGTGATGGCGGCGTACTGGCTGGTGGTGGGGGCACTCATGATAGCGCTCTGGTGGATCTTGGTCATGATCCGGATGATGGGTGCCGGGCCGCAGGCATAGCCCAGACGCCAGCCGGTCATGGCGTAGGTCTTGGAGAAGCCGTTCACCACGATGGTGCGCTCTGCCATGCCGGGCAGGGTAGCAATGGACACATGGGGCCGCAGGCCGTAGTTCAGCTCGGCGTAGATCTCATCCGAGAGCACCATGATGTTGGTGCCGCGCAGCACCTTGGCAACGGCTTCCAGATCCTCGCGCTCCATCACCGCGCCGGTGGGGTTGTTGGGGAAGGGCATGATGAGCAGCTTGGTGCGGGGGGTGATGGCAGCCTTCAGGGCATCGGCACGCAGGCGGAATTCGTCCTCCTGACGGCAGGCCACATGAACCGGTACACCGCCGGACAGGGTGGTGATGGGCTCGTAGCACACAAAGCAGGGCTCCGGGATGATGACCTCGTCCCCGGGCTGCACCAGCGTGCGGATGCACATATCAATGGCTTCGCTGCCGCCCACCGTGATGAGCACCTCGTGCAGCGGGTCGTAGTGCAGGCCCATGCGGCGCTCCAGATACTTTGCCACCTCGGCGCGCAGCTCCTTCAGGCCTGCGTTGGAGGTGTAGCGGGTGCGGCCATGCTCCAGACTCTCAATGCCGGCTTCGCGCACGGCCCATGGCGTTTTAAAGTCCGGCTCGCCTACGCCCAGACTGATGCACTCGGGCATTTCGGCAGCCAGATCGAAAAATTTGCGGATGCCGGAGGGGCGCATGGCCTCAGCGGCAGGCGCGATCAGCTTATCGTAGTCCATCACAGCACCGTGCACTCTCTTTCATCGATTTCTTCGTCCTGATACAGGCGGCCCTCCTTTTTATAGGTGCGCAGCACAAAGTGGGTGGCGGTGGACAGCACATCGTCCAGCGGGGACAGGCGCTTTGCCACGAACAGGGCGATCTCCTGGAAGGTCTGGCCCTTGATCACCAGCTGCAGGTCGTAGCCGCCGCTCATCAGCAGCACGCTCTCCACCTCGTCAAAGGCGGCAATGGTGGCTGCGATCTCGTCAAAGCCGCGGCTCTTCTTGGGGCTGACGTTCAGCTCGATGACGGCCTCCACACGGTTCACACCGGCCTTTTCCCAGTCCACAAGGGTCTTGTAGCCCTTGATGATGCCCTGCGCCCGGGCCAGATCGATCATGGCCGCCACCTCGGCGGGGGATTTATTCAGCATCGTGGCGATATCCTCAATGGGCAGCCGCGCATTGTCTTCCAGGATCTTCAAAAGCTGTTCCATAGTATTTTGCTCCTTCTCAGCCCGTAACCGGGAAATAAATTATTTATAAGTATAGCACAAGCTGTAAAAGATTGCACCCAATTTTTGGGATAGAATGTCTTTTTCCCTTCGTGTCTGTTCTTTTTTACAAAAAGTGTGTTCAAATTTTGCCAAATCTGCTATACTGGAATGGTAAGAGTGTGCCGGAACGCTTGCGGCACCGTTCATCAAAAGGAAAACGAGGGTGGAAACGATGAAAGCATTCATTACCGTCATTGGTCACGATACCGTGGGCGTTGTTGCCAAGGTCGCCGGTCTGTGCACCGAACTGAACATCAATATCGAGGACGTGACCCAGAGCATCCTGCAGGGCATGTTCGCCATGATCATGCTAGTGGATATCAGCAACTGCAATGTGAGCCACGAAGAGCTGCACAAGCGCACCGACGCACTGGCTGCCGAGATGGGCATGCAGATCAATGTTACCCGTCAGGAAGTTTTTGATGCCATGCACACCATCTGATGGAGGGAGTACACAGCTATGAGTATGTTTAATACCGGTGACATCCTCGAGACCATCGAGATGTTCACTCAGGACAATCTGGACGTGCGCACCGTCACCATGGGCATCAGCCTGCTGGACTGCATCGACCCGGACCCGAAGAAGGCGTGCGAGAACATCTATAACAAGATCACCACCAAGGCCGCAAACCTTGTGCCCACGGTGGAGCATATCAGTGCCGAGTACGGTATTCCCATCATCAACAAACGCATCAGTGTCACACCCATCGCCATGCTGCTGGGTGCCTGCCCGGATGCCGACCCTGTGGAGTTTGCAAAAACTCTGGATGCCGCCGGTAAAAAGGTGGGTGTAAACTTTGTGGGCGGCTACAGTGCTCTGGTGCACAAGGGCTTTTCTGCCGGTGACCGCCGCCTGATCGAGTCCATTCCCCGCGCACTGGCCGAGACCGACATCGTGTGCAGCTCGGTGAACATCGGTGCCACCAAGGCAGGACTGAATATGGATGCTGTCAAGCTCATGGGCGAGGCCGTCAAGAAGGCCAGTGAGCTGACGGCTGATCGTCAGTGCATCGGTGCCGCAAAGCTGGTGGTGTTCTGCAACGCACCGGAGGACAACCCCTTCATGGCCGGTGCATTCCACGGCCCCGGCGAGCCGGACTGTGAGATCCACGTGGGCGTTTCCGGCCCCGGCGCTGTGCGCGCTGCACTGGCCCGCCTGCCCAAGGATGCCCCCATCGACGAGGTGGCAGAGCTGGTCAAGCGCACCGCCTTCAAGATCACCCGCGTGGGCCAGCTGGTGGCCAATCTGGCTTCTCAGGCACTGGGTGTGCCCGCCGGCATCATCGATCTTTCGCTGGCACCTACCCCCGCCATCGGCGACAGTGTGGCCAACATTCTGGAAGAGATGGGCCTTGAGACCTGCGGCTGCTGCGGCACCACCGCCTGCCTCGCCCTGCTGAACGATGCCGTGAAAAAGGGCGGCGTGATGGCCTCCAACCATGTGGGCGGTCTGTCCGGTGCCTTCATCCCGGTCAGCGAGGATGCCGGCATGATCCACGCCGCCGAGACCGGATGCCTGACCATTGAAAAGCTGGAAGCCATGACCGCCGTCTGCTCGGTGGGCATCGATATGGTCATCATCCCGGGCGACACCACCCCGGCTGTCATCAGCGCCCTGATCGCCGACGAAGCTGCCATTGGCATGGTGAACAGCAAGACCACCGCCGTGCGCGTGATCCCTGCCATTGGCCGCAAGGCTGGCGAGGTGCTGGACTTTGGCGGTCTGCTGGGCTATGGCCCCATCATGGCCGTGAACCAGCACGACCCGTCCGTGTTCATCAACCGCGGCGGCCGCCTGCCTGCCCCCATGCAGTCGCTGAAGAACTAAGAGAATAAATCCACTCCAACAGGCCCATCCTCTGGATAACATTTCCAGAAGAAGGGTCTGTTTTTATGTTATCCAGAATGCTTACACGCGCTCAGATGGCTCTGCTCTGCCTTGGCCTGTTTCTCGCCCTTGCTCTGTGTGGCGCATGGCAGGCATTTGCATGGGGCCGCACCCAGCTGGACACCGGGGCGCTGGTGTGCGCCGACACCCTGCGCCTGCACATCCGGGCTGAGAGCGATTCCATTGCCAGCCAGAGCGCAAAGCTCCATGTGCGGGATGCCGTGCTTGCCTATCTGGACACCGCCTGCCCGGCACAGAGCAAACCGGAAGCGATCGCCTGGGCGGCACAGCATCTATTTGAGCTGCAGCTCACAGCCCGGCACGCGCTGGCACAGCTGGGTATCCGCACGCCGGTGCGGGTGCAGCTGGTGAACATGTACTTCGACACCCGGCGCTACGCTTCGGGCACTCTTCCCGCCGGGCGGTACGACGCTTTGCGCATCGATCTCGGTGCCGGAAAAGGCCGCAACTGGTGGTGCGTGCTCTACCCGGGCCTGTGCCGCTCTGCCTGCGGCAGTTACGCCCAGCCTGCCGAAAACGACCTGGTCTGCGGGGAGTACATCCTGCGCTTCAAAGTGGTGGAGTGGGTGCAGCAGCGCACCGCCCGCCGGGAGGACGTGGTGCTGCTTGGGTAACGCCCGGCGCTTTCGCCGCATAGCATAGGGCGAAAGGAGCGTGTGATCATTATGGCGATCCCTGCTTATTATTCCCTGCTCCAGCGCGGCTCCTCCGGGCCGGACGTAGCTCTTGTGCAGACCTGGCTCAACGGTGTGCGCGACGCCTGCACATGGTACAGCGAGCTGAAGGCCGATGGAAAATTCGGCATTTCCACCGAGAACGCCGTGAAGGAATTCCAGCTGAAAAACAAGATGAATGTGGACGGCAAGGTGGGCGCGAACACATGGAACGTGCTCTACACCCGCTACACGGCCAAGCACGGCCTGCATGTGCCCTACCCCGGCATTGCCCTGCGCAGCGGCTCTTCCGGCGGCACGGTGCGTCTGGTGCAGCAGAAGCTCAACTCTCTGGGTGAGCGGCTGACCGCCGACGGCAGGTTCGGCGCGGCAACGGCAGCGGCTGTGCAGCGGTTCCAGCGCCGCAACGGCCTTACCGCCGACGGCGTGGTCGGCGAAGGAACATGGGAGAAGATGTTCTAGTGTGAACAGCCTTGCCCTCTCAGTCTCGCTTTGCTCGACAGCTTACACCCCTTTTTGTCACCTGCGGTGACATCTTTCCCCGGCACGGGGAAAGTCTATCAAAGGGAGAGCCCTTGGCAAAACCAGAAACTTTGCGTGGACTGCCAAAGCCTCTCACTTTGGGAGAGGTGGCATTGCGCAAGCAATGACGGAGAGGGCGAGCCGCCTTACCTCGTCTGCAGGATTTTCCGTCCTGCAGACGCTTTTGTTTTCCTTGCCCCCACCCCCGCCCTGCTGTATAATAAAGAAAACTCTGAAAAGGCGGTGTTTCCGTTTGCGTTTTCTGCATCTTTCCGACCTGCATCTGGGCAAGCGGGTGTGCGAGTTCTCCATGCTGGACGACCAGCGGTACATTCTGGAACAGATCCTTTCCCTGCTGGATAAAACGCCCGTGGACGGTGTGCTGCTGGCGGGCGACCTCTACGATAAGCCCGTTCCCCCTGCCGAAGCCGTGCGCCTGCTGGACTGGTTTTTGACCCAGCTGGCCGAACGCAGGCTGCCGGTGTTCGCCATCAGCGGCAACCACGACTCCGCCGACCGCATTGCCTTCGGCTCTGCCCTGCTGCAAAACAGCCGGGTGTACGTCAGCCCGGTGTTCTCCGGTGCGCCGGTGCCCATCCCCCTCACCGACGAATACGGCACGCTGGATGTGTACCTTCTGCCCTTCCTCAAGCCCGCCATGGTGCGGCATGTCTGGCCGGACGAGCCTGTGGAGAGCTACAACGATGCCCTTGCCTGCGTGCTGCGCCACTGCCCGCCGGACCCGGCCCACCGCAGCGTGCTGGTGGCCCATCAGTTCGTGGCCGGTGCTGCCTGCTGCGAGAGCGAGGAAGTCTCGGTGGGCGGTGTGGACAGCGTGGATGCCAGCCTGTTCGATGCCTTTGACTACGTGGCGCTGGGCCACCTGCACAGCCCCCAGAAGGTGGGCCGCGATGCCGTGCGCTATTGCGGCACCCCGCTGAAATACTCCTTTTCGGAAGCAAACCAGCACAAGAGCGCCACCTTTGTGGAGTTCGGTCTCAAGGGCGAAGTTTCCATCACCACCGCGCCGCTTACCCCGAAGCACGACCTGCGGGAAGTGCGCGGCAGCTACATGGAGCTGACCGACCGCCGCAATTACGACGGCACTGCGGTGGACGACTACCTGCACATCACCCTGACCGATGAGCAGGACGTGCCGGACGCACTGGCCCGCCTGCGGGTGATCTACCCCAACCTGATGCGGTTGGACTACGATAACCTCCGCACCCGGGAAGATCAGGAGATCACCGCACCGGAGCGCGCCGAGAGCATCACCCCGCTGGAGCACTTCTCGGCGTTCTACCAGCTGCAGAACAATCAGCCGCTGACGGCGGAGCAGGCGGCATTCTGCCAGCAGCTCATTGAGGAGATCTGGAAGGAGGGCGAGGACGCATGAGACCGCTGAAGCTCACTCTTTCGGCCTTTGGCCCCTATGCCGCCGAGACGGTTCTGGAACTGGCAAAGCTGGGCAGGGGCGGCTTATACCTTGTCACCGGCGACACCGGCGCAGGCAAGACCACCCTGTTCGATGCCATTACATATGCGCTGTACGATCATTCCAGCGGCGGCGTGCGCGAGGGCGCCATGCTGCGCTGCAAATATGCCGGCCCTAAAACGCCCACCTTTGTGGAGCTGGAATTTGAGGTGAACGGCCAGCGCTATACCGTGCGCCGCAACCCGGAGTACCAGCGCCCCAAAAACCGCGGCGAGGGCATGACCACCGAGAAAGCGGATGCCACCCTCACCTATTCCGATGGCCGTCCGCCGGTGACCAAAGCCAAGGATGTGACTGCCGCCGTGCAGGAGATCATCGGGCTGGACTACAGCCAGTTCTGCCAGATCGCCATGATCGCACAGGGTCAGTTCACAAAGCTGCTCAACGCTTCCACCGAGGAGCGCAGCCGCATTTTCCGCAAGCTGTTCCGCACCCAGCGCTATGCCCGGCTGCAAGAGCGCCTGCAGGCCGAAAGCGCCGCCCTCAGCCAGCAGCGCACCACCCAGAATGCAAAGCTGGACAGTCTGCTCTCCGGCATCCGGTTTTCTCCCGACGACCCGGATGCCGATGCCCTTGCCGCACTGAACGCCCAGACCGAGCCGGAAACGGCCCTTGCCCTGCTGGAAGGTCTGCTGGCCCGCCAGCAGGCCGCGCAGGAGACCGTTGCTGCTGCCCTCAAGGACACCGAAGCCAAGCTGGACGAAGTACAACGTCAGCTGGGTGCCGCCCAGCAGGCCCGACAGCTGGCCGCACAGCTGGCCGCAAAGCAGGCAGAGCTTACCGCTGCCCTGCCTGTGCTGGAAGCTGCCCGTGCCGAGAGCGCCCGCCACGCAGGCGATGCCGCCCAGCTGGATGTTCTTGCCGGCCAGGTGACGCAGGCACAGACGGCCCTTGCCGCCTACAATGAGCTGGATGCCCTGTGCCATCAGCAGCAGGCCGCGCGGGATGCTGCCCAGCTGGCCGCTGCCAAGGCCAAAGCGAAACGCACCCAGCTGGCCGCACTGGACACAGCGCTGGCCGCTGCTGAAAAGGAGCTGACCGCGCTGGAAGATGCTCCCACCCGGCTGCTGGCCTTGCAGAACCGGGAAAAGGAGCTGGCCCAGCGCAGCACCGCCCTTACCACCCTGAACCAGCGGCTTGCCGCCTGCCAGCAGCAGGCACAAAAGGCCCACCGTGCGCAGGATGCCTACCGCACTGCCTCCGAAGCCAAGGAGCAGGCCCATGCCCGGCGGGATGCGCTGGACAAAGCCTTTCTGGACGCACAGGCCGGACTGCTGGCGCAGGCGCTGGCCGAGGGTGCGCCCTGCCCCGTGTGCGGCAGCGTCCACCACCCGGCAAAGGCCCAACTGCCCCACACAGCCCCCACGCAGGCGCAGGTGGATGCCGCCAAGCAGGAAGCCGAAAAGGCCGATGCACTGGCCCAGACTGCCAGCACTGCCGCACAGAGCGCCCTTGCCGCAGCCGACGAAGCCCGCCGCTCCCTGCGCCGGGATGCTGAGAGCCTATTGCCAGAGCGCTTCACCTCCCCGGATGGGACGGTACAGCTGACCTTCAAGGGGATGAACACTGTCCTGACGGAAGAAGCCTGTGCCCTGCACGCAGCACAGGCCGAGTGTGTCGCCGCGCTTCGGCAGGCCGAAGCAGACTGCGCCCGCCGCACCGCATTGGAGGCCGACCGTCAGGCAAAAAGCCGCCAGCGCCCGGCACTGGAACAGGCCGCCGCTGAAGCTGACAGCACCGCCGCCGCGCAGAATGCCAGCGCCGATGCGCTGGAACAGCAGGCCGCTGCCGCTCGTGCAGCCCTGCCCTATCCGCAGCGGGCCGAGGCACAGGCCGCGCTGGATGCATTGGAAGCCAGTCGCACCGCCCTGCGCACCGGCATGGAGCGGGCGCAGGCCGTCCTCAAGCGGGCGGAGCAGGCCTATGCCGCTGCCAAAGCCGCTGTGGATGCCCTGCAGACCCAGCAAGCCACTGCCGAAACCGCCGGGCCTGCCCAGCCGCTGGAATTTTTACAGGCAGAACAGGCCCGCCTTGCCGCTGCCCGGAGCGCTCTGCGCGAGCAGGCCCAGCAGCTGGCCGCACAGCGGCTGCCCAACCGTGCAGCCGCTGAAAAATACCGCACCGCTGCCGAAGCGCGCACTCAGCTTGAACAGCGCTGGCAGTGGGTGAGTGCCCTTGCCGCCACGGCGGGCGGCACCTTGACCAGCAAACAGAAGATCAAATTGGAAGCCTACATCCAGATGAACTATCTGGACCGCATCCTGCGCCACGCCAACACCCGCCTGATGCAGATGACCGCCGGGCAGTACGAGCTGGAGCGCATTGGTGCCGAGAACCAGCGCAGCCAGTCCGGCTTGGACCTTGGCATCATCGACCACTACAACGGCACCCGCCGCAGCGTCAAGACCCTTTCCGGCGGCGAAAGCTTCAAGGCATCGCTGGCGCTGGCACTGGGCCTTTCGGACGAAGTACAGAGCGCGGCAGGCGGCATCCGTCTGGACACGCTCTTCCTCGATGAGGGCTTCGGCAGTCTGGATGACGAATCGCTGGAACAGGCCATGCGCGTACTTGCAGGGCTGACCGAGGGCGACCGGCTGGTGGGCATCATCTCCCACGTAGGCGCTCTGAAAGACCGCATCGACCGACAGGTGGTGGTGCGCAAAGCCCGCACCGGCGGTTCTACCGTAGAATTGATCGTGTGAAACACCGCAGGCCTCGACACAGGACACTCCGGCAAGATGCGCGATGCCATGTCTGAAGTGCAGGCTGCAATTAAAATCGACAACGAAACTTGACGGGAAGTGCGAGGGCTGCACCACGCTGGTGGTCTGGCAAGCGCAGGCGGGACAGAGTGTCCGGTGCCAAGGCCCCTTTATAAGTTGCGTCTTTTCGGGGCATCCTATGGGCGGAGGTGATTTTCCAATGAGCTTGACGCCCTTTATCCGCCACGAGCTGGAACACCAGCCCGGCATTGCCGCCGCACCGGAAAACAGCTGCACCCGCTGCAGCCCGCCGCTAGGCAGGGAGCCGGATATCCTGCTGCCAGGCGACCCCGCTGCCCCCGGCACACAGGTGCCGCCGCACATTGAAACGCCGGGCCAGACCCCGCACCCGGACACAAACAGCGCCCCGCAGGGTGTGCCCATGACCAACGGCACCCCGGCCGCCTGTTACCAGAAGAACGCCCGGGAATTTTTGGCTGGGGATGTGCAGACCAGCGTGATGGCCCACTATGCACCCGGACTGTTCAGCACAGACCAGCACACCCATTCCTGCCATCCGGCCCCGGACGAGGATACTTCTCAGGTGCTGAGCCTTGTGGACTGGCGTGAGGATGCACCTTACGGCTAACAAAAATTTTTCAAATTATTTTTGCTCTACCTGTTGAAATCTGCGTCCGCTTCCCTTATTATGGTAGCAAACAAAGATAAAGGCAGGTTTTGCATCATGGCAGAGATCAAATATGAAGTTGTTCAGCGCATTGCAGTGCTCTCGGAGCGCCCCCGCGGCTGGGAGCGTCAGCTGAACCTCATCAGCTGGAACGACGGCGAACCCAAGTACGACATCCGCGACTGGTCCCCGGACGGCACCCGCATGGGCAAGGGCATTTCCCTGAGCCACGATGAAATGGCCATCCTCAAGGGCCTTCTGGACGATCTGGAGCTGTAAGCATGGGCGGCCGCGAAGAGTTTTTGCAGATCTGGCAGCAGCACATCACCCGCCCCGGCAGCGAAAAGCTGCTGGACTGGCTGGACCATAAGACCGATTTCTTCACGGCACCGGCCTCCACCCGGTTCCACGGTGCGTGTGAGGGCGGGCTGTGTATGCACAGCCTGAACGTCTACCATGCGCTGCACGACACCTTTTTTGCCGAGGGCGACAGCGAGGAGACCTTTGCCATCTGTGCACTGCTGCACGATCTGTGCAAGGCCAACTACTACAAGCCCGGCACCCGCAACGTGAAAAACGAAGCCACCGGCCAGTGGGAAAAGGTGCCCAGCTACAGCGTGGAGGATCTGTTCCCCTACGGCCACGGCGAAAAGAGCGTGTTCCTCATTGAGCGGTTCATGAAGCTGCACATCGAGGAAGCCGTTGCCATCCGCTGGCACATGGGCGGCTTTGACGATGCGGCCCGGGGCGGCTGCTTTGCCATCTCGGAAGCCTACGACAAGTATCCCCTTGCCGTCAAGCTGCACATCGCTGATCTGGAAGCCACCTATCTGATGGAGCACCGCACCAGCGCTGTGCGCTGAAAAAACAAAAATACCCGGACAGGCACAGCAGTGTGATACTGCAGCCTGTTCGGGCTTTGTTTTGTTTAATTTTTGCGCTCGGCCTTGTTCTGGTACATTTTTTCATCTGCCTGACGGATGGCCTCGGTGAGCGGATGCACACCGCACACACCGCCAACACTGGCCGAAAGCTCCAGCTCCGGGTAGCCTTCCACTCTGGCACTGGCCGCAGCCTCCCGCACGCGCTGTATCACATGTTCCCCGGGCCGGATGTGCGGCACCAGCAGCAGGAATTCATCGCCGCCATAGCGCACCAGCACATCGGTCTGGCGCAGGTTGCTCAGGATGGACTGTGCCACGCTCTGCAGGGCCTTATCGCCCACCAGATGGCCGAACCGGTCGTTGACCTCCTTGAAGTGATCCACGTCGATCATCACTACGCCTTCCACCTGTTCGCTCTCCGCAAGGAAGCACTCGAAGTACTGGCGGGAGTATGCCCCGGTCAGTGAATCCACAAAGGCGCTGCGGTCAAAGTTGGAGCCACGGTCCAGCAGCATCCGGCGGCCACCCATATCCAGCCAGCGTCCGTCCGAAAGCTTGGACACCATTTCCAGCACGCAGCCGCGTCCGCCCACTTCCACATACTTTGCCATGACAAAATAAGCCTGCTCGTCCTTGAACTCGATCTTGTTCAGAGATTCCTTGCGGGCAAGGGCCTTACTGGAAATGCAGTTTTCGCACCGGCCCGATTTGTTCCACACCATGTGGCAGGTGCCGGGCATCTCGGTCAGCCGGCCATCCTTGCCCAAGCTCAGCACCTTGGTGTTTTCCGGGTCCACCAGACGCACAATGTCAAAAAAGCCCTTCAGGCATTCCAGCAGTGCTTCCGGCTGGTCGCTGTTCACATTGCCCAGCATCAGCTCCTGCAGGCGGGCATGGTCATCTGTGATCTGGCCCACCACGCTTACGCAGTGGCGCACACCGGCGCGGCTCCACATGGTGTGCATCACCAGCCGGTGCAGCCGGTATTCCTGATCCACCGCGATCAGCACCGGGAATGCGGCATCCGGCTCTTCCGGCGTTGCGGCTGCAATGGCATCCAGCAGCTTGCGGCGGTCCTTGCCGGAGAGGAATGTCAGGCCCATGCCCTTATCAAAGTCCAGCTTCTGGGTTCGGTTGACCGGGTCCTCGTAGCGGTTCACCACGGTCACGCTGCCGCTGAGGATATCGTAATCGAACTGGATACCGCCGCGCTGCTCGGCATAAAAAGCGGTGCGCTCCCGTTCCAGATCCAGCAGACGCTGGGCACGATCCTCACGGGGCAGAGCTTCGCGGTGCAGGATCTCCTCCGAAAGGCGGCGGGTCTCGTGGCGGAAACCGCGGTCATACTCCGAGCGCTGCAGCTCTGTGCGCAGCAGCTCCGAGGATTCTTTCAGGCACTCCATCATCAGCGGATTGAAGCTGCCGCACTCGCCGTGCAGGATCATGTCAACGGCCTTTTCGTGGCTGTAGGCCTGCTTATAGCAGCGCTCGCTGGTCAGTGCGTCGTACACATCGGCCAGTGCCACCACCTGTGCTGCAATGGGGATCTCGTCGCCCTTGAGCCTGTCCGGGTAGCCGCCGCCGTCCCACCGCTCGTGATGCCAGCGGCAGATAGCGTGTGCCACCTTTACCAGCGGTTCGTCCTGCCCGATGGCAAGCCCCTTCAGGATCCTGGAACCCTCGGTGGTGTGGGTCTTGATGGTGGCGTACTCTTCCTCGGTCAGGCGGCCGGGCTTGTTCAGGATCTCTTCCGGGATCATGATTTTGCCGATATCGTGCAGCGCCGACGCTGTGCTGATCAGCGAGATATCACTCTCATCCAGCTGGTAACGGTCAGTCTTCTGCACCAGCTGATGCAGGAGCAGGTCGGTCAGGGTGCGGATGTGCAGCACATGCTGGCCGCTCTCGCTGTTGCGGAACTCCACCACATGGCTCAGAATGTTAATCATCAGCACACTGTTGTGCTCTTTTTCGTACACCTGATCGGTCACAAGGCGGGTAAGGCGCTTCTGCTTTGCGTAAAGCATGAGCGCATTCTTCACCCGGCGCAGCACCATGACCCGCTCGAACGGGCGGCGGATGTAATCGGCCACGCCCATATCATAGGCGCGCTCGACGCTTCGGGTGTCCTCTGCCGCGCTGATCACAATGACCGGGATTTCCTCCTGCCATGCATAGCACTGCATCACCCGCAGCACATCAAAGCCGTCCATTTCCGGCATGATCAGGTCCAGCAGCACCAGCGCGATATCGGTGCGTCTGCGCAGAATTTCGATCGCGCGCAGGCCGTTCTCGGCTTCCAGATATTCGTAGCCCTCACCCAAAATCTCCTTGAGCATGGCGCGGTTGATCTCCGAGTCATCCACGATCAGTATTTTCTGTTTTGGTTCCATCTTAACCGCTCCTCGCTCCTGTACTTCCGGCCGCAGGGTCTTCCGTTTCCTACCGGACCACAAAAAAGCTGCTGCAACAGCTTTGCGCTTTGCAGCAGCTTTTCATTTCACTCATATCTGCTTTTTGCAGATCATCCAGCTTTCTGTCATGCGCCCATCATATCGTCGAACCAGTTCATCAGCTCCACCGAGAGGTGCTCCAATCTGGTCTGGGGCTTCCAGTCCGGCTGAGCAGACTGCGGAGTCTCCGGCCCGGGCTGTGGAGGCTGTTCGGCCTCCGGCTCCGGCCGCGGACTCTGCGCTGCCGATGGTTCCGGCTGCGGGGACGTATGTGCCGCAACCGGCACAGGCCGCACAGCTTCGGCATGGCGGGCCAGCTCCTGACGCAGCTGCTCTGCATGAGCGCCCGCGCACTCAGCCTCCTGCCGCGCCTGCTCGCAGGCCGCTTCCAGCTGGGCATTTTCCTGCCGCAGCGCGGCCATCTGCCGTTCACAGGCAAACAGACGGGTCTGATAGCGCAAAATTTCCGCACTGGCCGCTGCCAGCTTTCGGTTCATCTGCTCCAGCTGGGCACACACCGCCTTGGGCGGCTCTGCCGGAGCCTTTGCCGCGGCAGACTGGGCACAGCGCTGCCGCGAACCATTGTTCTGCTGCCTGCCCTGCGCCATGGTGTCCCTCCGATCCATCCGATACGCCCGATCTGCTTATGACGGCCAGCTTTTTATCTGCGCTTGTTCAGCATGGCCATCAGCTGGTCGTAATAGCCATTATCGCTGTTGTCCTCTTCCACGGGCTTTGCAGCAGTGGGTGCCGGTGCAGCGCCGCCTGCGGCAGAAGCTGCCGGACTTGCAGTCTCGCTGCTGAACACAGCAGACGGAGTGGACTGTGCGCCGCCCATTGCATTGCTGATGCTGCTGCGCAGGTCGCTTGCGCTCTTGTTGTCAAAACCGGTAGCAACCACGGTCACACGCATCTCGTCCGAGAGGTTCTCGTCGAATGCAGTACCCCAGATGATGTTTGCATCGGGATGTGCGCTCTGGGTAATGAGACCTGCTGCAGTCTCCACATCCTCCAGACCGATGTCCGGGCTGGAAGTGATGTTGATGATCACGCCGTGTGCACCGGCAATGCTGGTCTCCAGCAGCGGAGAAGAAATAGCAGCCTTTGCGGCGTTCTCGGCCTTGCCTGCGCCCTTGGCACTGCCCACGCCCATGTGTGCGTAGCCGGCATCCTTCATGATGGAGCGCACGTCGGCAAAGTCCAGGTTGATGAAGGCGGGCACATTGATCAGAGCGGAAATGGACTCAACGCCCTGACGCAGCACGTTATCGGCTGCCTGGAAGGCATTCATCAGGGTGATCTTTTCCTGACTGATCATCTTCAGGCGCTCATTGGGAATGACGATCAGACTGTCCACATGCATGAGCAGGTTTGCAATGCCCTGCTCTGCCAGGCCCATCTTGCGCTTGCCCTCAAAGGAGAAGGGCTTGGTGACGATGCCAACGGTCAGAATGCCCAGATCATGGGCGACCTCGGCCACAACGGGTGCTGCACCGGTGCCGGTGCCGCCGCCCATGCCGGCAGTGATAAACACCATCTGGGAACCCTTGAGCGCATTTGCGATCTCGTCCTTGCTCTCTTCAGCGGCGCGCTGGCCGATCTCGGGGTCTGCACCGGCACCGCGGCCCTTGGTCAGCTTGGAACCCAGCTGCACCTTGGTGGCAGCGTGGTTCTTGGCCAGAGCCTGCTGATCGGTGTTCATTGCGATAAATTCGACGCCCTGCAGGCCGTCGCTGACCATGCGGTTGACAGCGTTGCCGCCGCCGCCGCCCACGCCGATCACCTTGATCGTCGTAACATTTTCGTCCATTTCTTCATCGAGCATGAGTGCCATAACTTTGTCCTCCATCGGATTTTATCGTAAAACTGCGCATAGCGCACAGAAATTATCTGCTTACACTTATATAACTGTATCGTATCATCTTTTTGCCCTGAATGCAAGTCAATTTTGCTTTTTTGAAGGTGTTTTTTTCTCGCTGGCGCTTTCCCGCGGCATTTCCCGCTCAATTTGGGCACCAAGTTCCGCCAGCATCTGTGCAAAACCGGCATATCCGCGGTCGATATAACCGGTTTCGGTAATGCGGCTCCGTCCCCTTGCCGCCAGCGCGGCCACCACCAGTGCCGCGCCTCCGCGCAGGTCCGCAGCCCGTGCACACGCGCCCTGCAGCTGCCGCACCGGTCGGATGTCCAGTGTGCGTCCCTGCACCTGCACAGCGGCCCCAAAAGCCGCAAAACCCTCTGCACAGCCAAATCTCCGCTCAAACACCACGTCCTCGATGCTGCTGGCGCTGTCGGCGGCAAGCATGGCAGCGGCAAGCAGCGGCGCTGCGTCCGTTGCCAGTGCCGGGTATACCCCGGTGAACACTCTGCCCGCGCCGTGCAGCGCGCCCAGCCGGGTAATGACCGCACTTTCCGGCCCTGTTTCTACCCTGCAGCCCATTTGTGCCAGAATTTCCAGCAGCGGTGCATAGGTCTCCGGCCTGCAGCCGGTCAGTTCCACCCGGCCTCCTGCCGCCGCGCAGGCACAGGCAAGGGTGGATGCCACGATGCGGTCGGCCATGGGCGCAAAGCTGCAGCTATACAGCATTCGTCTGCCCTGCACCCGGATGGTGCCGGTGCCCGCGCCCTGCACACAGCCGCCGCACCGGTTCAGGAATGCTGCCAGATCGCTGATCTCCGGTTCCCGCGCGGCCCCGCGCAGGACCGTCTCGCCCTGCGCCGCAGCTGCTGCCAGGAGCAGTGTCTCGGTAGCACCCACGCTGGGAAACCCAAGTGTGATGTCCGCACCGTGCAGCCCGGCAGGCGCTGTCAGGATCAGCCTTGCCCCCTCCTCCCGGCAGTGCACGCCCATCTGCGCAAGGCCGGAAAGGTGCAGGTCCACCGGCCTTGCACCAATGCGGCACCCGCCGGGCAGCACCGTTTCCACCCGGCCAAGCCGCGCCAGAAGCGGTGCGCAGAACAAAATGGATGCCCGCATCCGCGCGGCGGCTTCCGGCGCAAGGCGGCAGGTGGAAGGCACGCCCTGCACCGTGATGTCGCTGCCCTGCCAGCGGGCCGTGCAGCCCGCACCCTGCAAAAGCTCCACGCTGGTGTCCACATCCGCAAGATGCGGCACCTGCAGAAAACGCACCGTGCCATTGCACAAAAGGGCCGCTGCCAGCAGCGGCAGCACGCTGTTTTTGGCTGCCGGGATGTGCACTGTGCCGTTCAGCGGCATGCCGCCCGTGATGATAAGATCTCCGCCCATGCAAAAAGCCCCCGTTCCGCAAAAGATACCTCATGCTATGCGGCGCGAAGGCTTTTTGTTTATTTTGTCTGCAGTTGTGCCATTTGTTTGTCCGGTCATTTGTGGATGCACCGGCAGCGGATGCTGTCGTTTTATGGCAAGGAACGCCCGGTTTTATGTTTCCCCGCGGGACACCGACAGCACGATGCCCATTTCGCCCAGCAGCATCATCAGACTGGTGCCGCCGGAGGAAAAAAACGGCAGGCTGATGCCGGTATTGGGGATGGTGTTGGTGACTACCGCCATATTCAGCACTGCCTGCAGGGCCACCTGCACCACAAAGCCCACTACCAGCAGCGCACCGAACCGATCCGGTGCATGCGCCGCCAGCGTGATGCCCCGCCACAGCAGCAGCGCAAACAGCAGGATCACCGCGCAGGCTCCCACAAAGCCAAGCTCCTCGCACAGGATGGAAAAGATGAAGTCGTTCTGCGGTTCGGGCACGAACAGGTGCTTCTGGCGGCTGCTGCCAAGGCCAAGGCCCGCCGCGCCCCCGGAGCCGATGGCATACAGGCTCTGGATGGTCTGGTGGCCGTCGCCCAGCGGGTCGGCAAAGGGATCCAGCCATGAGCTGAGACGGCTGGCCGCGTAGGGCACAAGGTCCGGCATAATGATGATGGCAGCTCCAATGGCCGCTGCACCGCCCGCCCCGGCCAGCACGAACCACTTGAGGCCGGTGCCGCCCACGAACATGAGCACCGCGCCGATGCCCAAAATGAGCACGGTGCCGGAGAGGTGCGGTTCCAGCAGCATGAGCACGGCCACCGCTCCCAGCACCAGTGCAAAGGGCAGCACCCCCACCGCAAAGCTGCCCATGCGGTCGTGGTTGAGCGCAATGATATGCGCAAACACCAGCACCACCGCAAATTTGGCGATCTCGCTGGGCTGCAGTGTGCCCAGGCCCGGCAGCACCAGCCAGCGCTTGCAGCCGTTGTACTCCGGCATGAACAGCACCGCCGTCAGCAGTACCATTGAAAGCGCCAGCAGCGGCCATGCCAGCTTGTGGTAAACATGGTAGTCCACCCGGCTTGCCACCCACATGGCCCCGATGCCCAGCGCAGCATACAGCAGCTGCGGCCGCAGGTAGGCAAAAGCATCGCCCCGCCGGTACAGCGCCACTGCACTGCTGGCACTGCCCAGCATTACAAGGCCAAAGCCCACCAGCGTGAGCACCAGCACCAGAAACGGCAGGTCCATGGCCGGCAGATGCCGCAGCGGCAGGCCGCGCTTTGCATGGGCAGCAGCTTTGTGCATCCGTATCACCTCCGTTCCTTTATTGTACGCGGCGGCGGTGCCGGTTAGTCATATCCCCGGCACACCGGCGCATACACTTGCCCAGAGAAGGAGGTGCCTGCCATGCCAAAACCAGAGCCGCGCCTCTTGCGCACCCTGCCGGAACGGGCATTCCATGCCCGGGCACGGCTGGTGGCCGCGTTGATGTGCTGCGTCTGCTTTGCGGGGCTTGCCGCGCGGCTGGCGTATCTGCAGCTGTTTTCAGGCGACTGGTATACGAACCGTGCCCTCGGCCAGCAATTGCGCGATACTGTGGTGCCTGCCGACCGGGGCCGTATCTACAGCGCCGACGGTGTACTGCTTGCCGCCAACAGCAGCTGCTGGACATTGCGGGCCTCCCCGCGCGAGATGCCGGAGGAAAAGCTCAGCCTTGCCGCGCAGGGCCTTGCGGAAATATTGGAGCTGGACGAAGCGAAGCTGCTGGAAAAATTCAGTGACCGCACCTCCAACGACTGCCTTTTGCGCTACCGCGTGGAGCGCGACACCGCCGACCGCGTGCGGGATTTTTGTGAAGAGAACGGCATCACCGGCATCCGCATCAATCAGGACTCCAAGCGCTGGTACCCGGAGGGGGAATTTCTGGCCAGCGTGCTGGGCTTTACCAATGTAGACAACGCCGGTGTGAGCGGGCTGGAGCTGAAATATAACGATGTGCTCACCGGGCAGAATGGTGTGGTGCTCACCGCCGTCAACGCTTGGGGCTACACACTGGAGCAGAGCTACGAGACCGAAAAAGTGCCCTTGGAAGGCAGCGGCCTGCGGCTGACTGTCGATGCCAACATCCAGCATTACCTTGAAAACGCGCTGGATTATGCGGTCAAGGAGCATCATGTGGCGGCGCGCGCCGTGGGCATCGTGATGGACGTGAACACCGGGGCCGTGCTGGCCATGTCCACCACGCCCGCCTACGACCCGAACCAGCCGCGCGTGATCTACGATGCAGCCGCCCGCAAGGCCGTGGATGCCCTTACCGGCAGCGAGCGCGCTGCCGCCCTGCAGCTGGCCCAGCAGACCCAATGGCGCAACAAGGCCGTCAGCGACCTGTACGAGCCGGGCAGCGTGTTCAAGCTCATCACCTGCGCCGCCGCGCTGGATGCCGGGGCTGTGAGCAAAAACTCTACCTTTTACTGCGGCGAGTCCATCTCGGTGGCGGGCACACGGTTTCACTGCGCCAACCACAAGCGCCACGGCAGCCAGACCGTGACCCAGGCGCTGGAAAATTCCTGCAACCAGAGCTTTATCCAGATCGGCGCGCGGCTGGGCAAGGAAGCCTTCTGCGATTACTTTGCCGCTTTCGGCCTGCGGGAGCCAACCGGGGTCGATCTGCCCGCCGAGCCCAAAAAGAGTCTGTACTACACCGCCGACCGCATGGGGCCGGTGGAGCTAGCCTCCTGCGCCTTCGGCCAGAGCAGCAAGATCTCCTATATGGAAATGGCCGCAGCCGTGTGCGCTGTGGTGAACGGCGGCAGGCTGATGCAGCCTTATCTTGTCAGCGATATCCTGAACCCGGACGGCAGCATTCTGCAGCACACAGAGCCGGTATGCAGGCGGCAGGTGATCAAACCGGAAACCTCTGAAACCATGCGTGAGATGATGGAAGCTGTGGTGCTCTACGGCGGCGGGCGCAATGCCCGCATCCAAGGCTACCGGGTGGGCGGCAAGAGCGGCACCAGCCAGAAGCTGGACAGCGCCGACGAAAAAGCCCGTATTGCCAGCTTTGTGGCCGTGGCTCCCATCGACGACCCGCAGTTTTTGTGTCTGGTGTGCTTGGACGAACCCCACAGTTGGACGACTGCCGGCGGCAGCCTTTCAGCCCCGGTGTGCGCCGAGGTTCTGGAACAGACGCTGGTGTACAAGGGCGTGCCCCGCGCCGTGGAACCGGAAACCGATACCGATCCCGCCCAGACCGCTGCCGACCTGCCCGCCGACGGTGACAGCTTTGACGGGGCGTAAGCAAAAAAAGGCCCCGGAAAGGTCTTCCGACTTTCCCGGGGCTGCAATGTTTTTTTGTTTAATTCTGCTGCGGCTGCTCGCGGAAGACGATCTCGCCGGTCTCGCTGTTCATGGACTCCACAATGGCAAGGCTCTCCAGCTGGATGCCCTTGCTGCGAATCAGCTCGCCGCCCTGCTGGAAGCCCTTTTCCACAGCAATGCCGATGCCCTCCACGGTGGCGCCGGCTTCCTTGGCCAGATCCAGCAGGCCCATCAGGGCACAGCCGTTGGCAAGGAAATCGTCAATGATCAGCACATGGTCTTCCGGGGTGAGGAACTTTTTGGAGACGATCACATTGTAGATCTTTTTGTGGGTGAAGGACTGGATCTTGGTCTCGTAGTTGTTGTAGTCCAGATTGATGCTCATGGACTTTTTGGCAAATACCACCGGCACGTTGAACTCGCTGGCCACGATGGCTGCAATGCCAATGCCGCTGGCCTCGATGGTGAGCACCTTGTTGATGGGCTTGCCTGCAAACAGGCGCTTCCACTCCTTTGCCATCTCCCGGAACAGCGGAATGTCCATCTGGTGGTTGATAAAGCTATCCACCTTGAGCACATTGCCCTCGCGTACGATACCATCTTTGCGAATACGATCTTCCAGCATCTTCATAGTGCAGCAGTTCCTCCAACCTGATTTTTTCCATGCCCATGCGTTTGCAGCGCATATTTTTCTTTTTATTTCACCTAGTATACCGGATGCTCTTTCCTTTGGCAAGAGGTTTTCTTGATAAATTTATAGGTTTTCCGCTCTTGTACTTTTTACAGATTCGAGTATACTGTAGTTAATATAAGGTGTGTCCGGCATCTGTGCACCGGCGCACAGGAGGGGAGAGCATATATGAAAACGGGTCTTGTGCTGGAAGGCGGTGCCATGCGCGGCATGTTTACCGCCGGTGTTCTGGATGTACTGATGGAGCATGGCATCGTGCTGGATGGTGCCATTGGCGTTTCGGCCGGTGCGGTGTTCGGCTGCAACTACAAGTCCCATCAGATCGGCCGTGTGATCCGCTACAACACCCAGTATTGCAACGATAAGCGCTACGCAAGCTTCGGCAACCTGCTGCGCACCGGCAACCTGTACAGTGAGCAGTTCTGCTACCACACCGTGCCGGAAAAGCTGGACGTGTTCGACACAAAGGCATTTGCAGAGAACCCCATGGACTTTTTTGTGGTGTGCACCGATGTGCGTACCGGCGACCCCATCTATCACAAGTGCCGCACCGGCGATGCCGAGGATATCCAGTGGATGCAGGCATCCGCTTCCATGCCGCTGGCGGCCAAGATCGTAAAGATCGGCCATTATCAGCTGCTGGACGGCGGCATTGCCGATTCCATCCCCGTGCGGTTCTTCGAGTCCATCGGCTACAAACGCAACCTCATTGTGCTGACCCAGCCCAAGGGCTTTGTGAAAAAGAAGAACAAGATGCTGCCCGCCATCCGGGCACGCTACCTGCGCTACCCCGCTTTCGTGGAAGCCGTTGCCGACCGTCACGAGCGCTACAACGAAACGCTGGATCACATTGCCATGCTGGAGCAGACCGGCAAGGCGTTCGTCATCCGCCCGCCCATCCCGCTGGAGATCGGCTCCATGGAGCGCGATCCGCTCCAGCTGCGCCGCGTCTACGAGACCGGCCGTGCCGTTGCCGAAATTCAGGTGGATAAGATTGCCGCCTTTGTGAACGAATCCAAAGCTGCAGCGGAAGAGTAACGGCGGCACAAACAGATATCCTGCATGTGCATAGCCCCCACGGGGAAGCAGCTCTTTTGATCGAAGCGCAGGTGCGCAGCCAGAAGGTCTACATGTGATGTTTTCGCGGCATCACGAAAATGTTAACGTCAACAAAATCATGGTATAGCAGCAGCCCCGGTGAACCTGACGGTCCATCGGGGCTGTTTTTGCGCCGTCTTCTGCGACATCGCCGCAGCTGTTCGAATCCACCCGCCCAGTGAGTTTAGCCTTATCGCAAAACAAAAACCTCAACGCACTTGCATACGTTGAGGTTTTTTGGTGGGCGCGGGTGGATGTCGCGAGCCGCGCATCTAAAAAAGCCCCACAGGGGCTTTTTTACCCGCCGGACTATTCGGCGGGCCGATGCTGTTCGAATCCACCTGCCCAGTGAGTCTGGCTTTGCAGCAAAACAAAAACCTCAGCGTACTTGCATACGTTGAGGTTTTTTGGTGGAGCGAAGCAACCCAAATCCGAACCATTGCCCTCTGAGGCATCTTTGGCGGCGATTTCATCGAAAGTGATGGTTTTTGTGCCGTCTTTGTAGTTGAATGTAATCAAAACTTTTTCATCATAGAGATAAACAGCATTCACGAATGTATTGATAAGCGTCTCACGGTGGCTTTTCACGTTCGGGTCGAGCTTGCGGAACCGGGTCAGCCAGAACCGAACCTGATTTTCGCTTAACCGTGGCCGAGCGATTTTTTCTTCGGCGATCCGAACTTCAAGTTCTTTCTGCTGGGCTTCCAGCTTTTCCAAACGCGATTTGGTGGAGTTGGTCAGCACACCTGCTTGAATGGCGTTCAGCATATTTTCAATGCCGTTCTCCACCTCGCGCATCTGCTTTTCCAGCAAAGGGAGCGTGGTGTTTTCCTGATCCTGCAGCTCCATCACTTCCGCAACGATGGCATCAATCACGGCATCGTTCTGAATCAGCTTCATGGTTTCAGCCACGACCAAATCTTCCAGCCACTCTTTACGGACGGTCTTTTTCTTGCAGGTCTTGAAACGCTTCGCGGTGGCGCACTTATAATAATGATGAACGACCTTGTTTCTACCCGTACCGCACTCGCCGAACATCATGGCACCGCACATTCCGCAGAACAGCTTGGTGGTGAGCAAGTAATCGTCCTCAGCCTTGTGACGGGCAGGAGCGCGACTGTTCTTCTTGATTTTTTGCTGCACTTCTTCAAACAAGTCCTTGTCCACGATGGCCGGGATGCTGTCGGGCATCACAATGTCCTTGAAGTGGTTTTCTCCGATGTACCGTTTGTTCGTCAACAGCTTCTGAACACTGTTGTAGGTGAACTTCTGGTTGCGGTTGGTGGTCACGCCGCTGTCGTTCAGCCAGTTCATCAGTTCCTTCATAGTTGCGCCATCGTTGTACCGCTGAAAGGCTTCTACCACAAAGGGAGCTTTCAGCGGATCGACTTGAAAGAACTTCTCCTCGTCCACCTTGAAGCCAATGGGAATCGTGCCGCCGTTGTACTTGCCTTTCAGCACATTCTCAGTCATGCCGCGCACAACTTTTTCAGAAAGCTCTGCCGAGTAGTATTCAGCCATGCCGGTGAGCATACTCTTGACCATGATACCCGCAGGGCTGTCAGAGATAGGCTCCGTGGCAGATACCAGCTTAACATGGTTTCGGTCCAGCAGATACTCATAGTGTGCCGAATCATAACGGTTTCGGGCAAAGCGATCGAGTTTCCAGACCAGCACGATGTCAAACAGTCGCTTTTCGCTGTCCTTGATCATCTGCTGGAAATCCGGGCGGTTGTCGGTTTTTGCGGAAAGGGCGCGGTCAATATAATGCTTGATGACTGTGATGCCGTTCTTCTCTGCATAGGCCGTGCATTCCCGGATCTGTCCCTCGATGGATTCCTCGCGCTGGTTGTCGCTGGAATAACGGGCGTAAATCACAGCGGTCATGCGAACACCCCTTTCACTTCATTCTCCGCAGGCGGCGGACAAGGTCGGATGCACTGTACAGCACACGCGCCACCGACACGGCATCCTCGCCCACGATGTAGAACACCGAGTAGTTATCCACCAGCATCTGCCGCAGCCCTTGGGTGCGCTCCGGCTCGCTTTCCACCAGCGCACAGCGTTCCGGCAGGATGTTCAGCGACTGGATGGCTTCTGCAATGCGGTTATACTGCCCCATAGCCGTGTCAGGTTCCAGCAGACGGTCAGCAATGTAGCCGTAGATCTGCTCCATATCGCTGAGGGCTGCATGGGAAATTTTCACGTCATACTGCTTCATCTATATTGTTCCCTGAACTGTGCGAATGCGCTTGCAGCATCCACGGTGTCACCGTTCTGAATCTCCTTGATGCCTACCTGCAAGGCGGCGTGGAGCTGGTCATCGGTCATGGTGTCAGCATTGAGTGCAGCCGGTGCTTTCGGCAGGGACAGCGAGAACGGAATGCCGCCGGTCAGCGTGATCTGGCGCAGGTACATATCAATGGCGGTTGCCATCGGGATACCGAGCTGCTTCAACACATCCTCGGCTTGCTGCTTGACAGTAGGGTTCACACGAAGATTGAGTGTCATCGTTTTTTCCATGGTTATCACCTCAATGCCATTGTAACGCATTTTGCGTTGCAAGTCAATCAAGCACGAAACCTCAATTGAAAATTCTCTGTATTGTACAATATACTTATTGCCGAATTGTCGATGTTCGATATCAAAATCGCTTACTCCTCTTGCGATAGTAAGTTCCCACTGGAGTTTAGCACAATCAGAAACTATATATCCACCACCGGCTTGACGGCATTGGTTTGAGTGACCGAACATCAAAATCAAGTCATGGAGGCTCGCATATTGAGCAATCCATTTTCTTTCCACTGCATCATAGGGATAACCGGAATTCCCCAGCATCTCTTTTATTCAGGATTTTTCTACTGAAATCCGGATTCCAAATCCTCCCTCTGAGTATGCAATGCTTATCCATGTTTCATCTTTTCTTAGCAAAACGCCTGTCGAAACGCTTTCTGAAGCCGATGCCTCTTCAGCGTATCCTAAGGTTTTCAATTGGTCAATATATTTTTGTATTTCTTCTTCAGAGATATTATTATAAAAGATTGCATAATACCCAGCATTAGAACCATCCAATATATATTCTATCGTTCCACTTTCCGGCTCACAAATAAGCCTAGTGTATTCATTATCCGGCCAAACTGAAGTATAAATACATTTTACATCAGACGGATTGGTTCCTCCATGTGTAGCAAATTTTCCCTGACCTGAAAAACGAATGCAAAGAAAGACCAATATCAAAACTATAAAGGCAACCGCCATACTGCTAAAAAATTCCAATTTCTTATTCATTTGGTTTGCTCCATAATTCAAACGTACAAAGCCACGATTCTTTTCTTTCGACTCTAAAGAATCGTGGCTTTTATACCCATTATCTAATGCTTTTATTACGGAATCGTGATGTCGTAGGAAATGGAGAACTGGCCACCGTTTGCCAAAGCATTCAATTTGTTTTCAAGGAAATTATCTGCATTGGAATCACCTCCATCACGGTTTTCATTTTAGATGTTGATAATAGCAAAGCACAAATAGAAAAAAATCCACAATATTGTAGCAAGACGGAGAAAAAATGTCACCAAAACGGTGTAAGCGCAAAGCAGGGATTGGTTCTTGATCTCTGTTGTGAGAGTTCACAAACGTCCGGGGTGCTGTTGCCGGAAGGATGCTTTCTTCAATTTTCTTCCAGAATTCTCTGCAAATAGCGGGCTGTTTATGCTTCTTGAGAATCCATCTAGTGAATACCGACACCCTCCATAATCTTTTCTATCCAATTTGTGGAAGAATCATTTTTCTCACTAAATGACCCCAAATAATGTGACGAACTCTCAACCTCTATTATTACACCATCCGGCATTCTGTATTTTTCTAAACTGAGATTCAAACCTTTAAGTGGGATTGTTCTAGCCAGTTGAGGGATAGAAACTGTATGGAGAATATCAATTTTTGATAAACCTCTATACGTTTCTGTCTTTTCGGCTTCACTTAGCAACCGTTCTGCATACTGATTTGAAATAACCTGTATGCGAAATTGTTCTTTTTCATCCTCGGTCATCTCAAGTGGAACGCCGTGCAATGTGTCCACAATATAGGACGAAATTTTAGCGAAGTGCTCGTCAAAATCAGTGGTATCTTCGTTGGTCATATTTCTGTTCTACCCTCATTATAAGCTTTCCGGTCTGCTTAAAGTTACAGCTTTCAGCGTAAAGCTTCCGTAGTTTTTAATGCTAAACGATAGTTATCGAACTTTTCCACAGCTTTTGCAAAATCGTCGAGAAAAAGTTCTGTATCTTTTTCATTCGTACCACTTTACCCCATTATTAGAATTGAAAATTAGTAGCCCTTTGATATAAATAAGTAAACGATGAATCCACCCCACAAAACAACTTCAGCAATTATCAAACACTTCAAGTGTTGCTGCAATTTTTCGGGGTCAATTTCGCCTTTTTTCAGAAAATCATAAATTGAATTTCGCAATTTATCTATGTCTTCCTGCTTGATTTCCAGTTTCAAATAAAAATTTTTCCCGAAAAGGAGCTGGTGCATCCCATAATATATTGAAAGCAATATTAAAAATGAAGTAATACTTACAAGCGCTGGCTGGGTCCAGCTTATTGTCATACCTTCTACCGATGTAAGATTTCTATAAAAAATAATATCACTTAAACCAGCTACAAACAACAGAAAATTCCAAACCAAAAATGTATATAAAGTTTTCTTCATTGTCTATACCTTCTTTCACTACTGCCCACATCGCTGGCAATATCGAATTCCTACTTTATTTTTATGCTCTCAATTTTTACAAATCATCAAACCTACCCTCCTTGCTTTTTGTTTAGATAACGAAATTTAAGCCTGATTTATTTCGTTTGTCCACAAAATTTTTCAAAATCGTATGGTTGCACATAAATTTCCAGAAAGCTTGTAGCACAATCACGTTTTTTTTCTTTTTATTCAAAGAAACCACCACGGCAGTTCCAGCCACAGGTTATCCATATCCCCCACCGACTTGACGGCATTGGTTTGAGTGGCCGCACACCAAAAATCAAGTCTTGGAGGATACTATTATGACAAAATTGCTTTCCTGCCGCTACAATATGGACACCAACCGGGTGGAAGCCCGGTTCGCGGACGGTTCCACCCTTGCCATCGACTGCATCGCCATTGAGGATGAATACGGCAACACCCCGACACGGCGGGCGGAACTGGACTGGCTGCTGTACAATAAGCCGCTGGAGTATGCCCAGCTTGTGCTGGGTGGTGAGATTGAGCATTATCTCTCACTTGGCTGTGACCATGGCATATTAGAAGACTAACCTTTAATTAAAATATCCAAAGCAGACAAAACATCCCTCTACTTTGCAGTCGTTGCAAATAGAGGGATGTTTGTCATCATCACAAGATGAAAAGCTATAAATTTATTTCAATTTTCCTCCACTCTCATAATCGTGTAGAACAGATGTCCCTAGTACCAAGAGAATCACACATATAATGCAGATCCAAGGAGTATCAAACCACAGCGAAATCAGCACTGGAACACAAGAAATCGCTATTATCCAAAAACCAACAGCCAAGAATCTTGATGTCTTTTTCAAGTTGTAGTGTTTTTTCTTGCTATACGCTTCTGCGATTGAATTTTTAGGAATCACCCAAAAATAGATTCCAACAGCAACTAAAAGAATAATCACCCAAAAACTATTGACAAATTTTTCTTGATTGCTTAAAGACATTTGCACTTCCTCGGCATTACGCCCATCCTACAACATTCCATGCATTATAAGTGAACATTTCATTGTGAAAGTTCACAGCAAGAGACTGCGTTTTCCAGTCTTTCGGAACATAGCCTTCGTAGTAATTGTTGTTTTTTGCGGCAGACTTCACATCTGTTATATAATATTTATATGCTTTAAGTTCTGCATTGGAATCACCTCATATCAAGTTTGAATTCATATTCTATGCGTCAAATTGTGACTGATTTCAATGATTTTTTGGTGATGACTAAGATGTTTTATTTAGCTCATTTCGTCCAATTTGATAGATTTTCTTGTCTTGTTCTTCTACTTCAACAATAAGTCCATCTTTTTGATGATGAACAATCACCGGAATATAAGCATCCGAATCCTCAACCATCAAACAAGTGATTCCATTGTCCCATTTCTCGTCCAACTCCGTTGACAGCATAGAAATAATTTCTTCTCGTGTCATTTTGATTCGCTGTTCACCTCCATTTTTTGCTCCCAATAGGAGCTTTTGTTTAGTCAACGTAGTTCACATTGTGTTTGTGACAGCTTTTTGGGAAAAAGTTTAAGGTCTTGTCAACTTTGGATGTTTCGACAAAAAAACGCCCGCACATTTGTAAGCAATTACAAGTGTGTGGGCAAGAATTAGCCCGTCAGGAAATGCTCTCTGCAATTTTTAGAATCTCTTTACGTGGTATCTTTCCAATAATCGTATGTGAAATGCCATCTTTCTCCCATACTAGTACATATCCTGTATGTCCTCCATTATTACTCGTTCCGAGTGTGGCATCAGCTGTTCCAGCTTTAATGCGCTCATAAACCGTATGCTCATTGTCGAAAGTTTCGACTTGTCCATAGTCTTGAATTATGGAACAGTCCACATAATAAAAGATGTTCTTATCATTGGCATCAACGTAGGCATGAAGGAATGATATTTCGTTATCATATCCTTGTTCATAATCTCGTTCAAAACCGTCCGGCACATAATGATCGTTGTATCCATCCGGCAATCGTTCCAACGGCTCGCCATCCACCTGATATGTCAGCTGCATCTCAACAGGCAGGAACTTCTGAATCATCGTATAAACTGCCTTGCGGAAGTCTGCGCTTACTGCAAGTGCGCCGAGAGTTAAAATTACCAGCGTCATGGCTGCAACAAGCACTCGTTTCAGCACAGGGCGGCGTTTATGCAACGCCGCTTGCAGGCGAGCATCCCATCGGAAAGTATCCGGGTAGCGTTCTTTAAGCTGTGCCGGAGTTGGCAGCTCGTCCAGTTCTTTCTGTGCATCTGCACGGAGTGCCATCATCAAAGCTGCATCAAAAGAGATCTCTGTCCGCTCACTCACGGCTGTTCAACTCCTTCCACAATATTTTTCTTCCACGGAAAAGCCGCATCCGAACTACTTCATCTGTCAGTCCAAGCGATTCTGCAATCTCCCGGTTTGTGTAGCCCATCGCCAAAAGGCGCAGAGGATCACGGTACATCGGTTTCATCTGTCCGATCAGTTCTGTCAGGTGTTGGATGTTATCGGTGCTGACTACGGCATCATCCGGCACCGGGGCATCATCTGGTGCGTCCGGGACTTCTTCCAGCGGTTCTTCTCGCTGCTTGCGAAGCATATCGTATGCACGGCTTCTACTACAACTAACGAGATAAGCGGCGAGTTCGTGACAGTTTTCTCGATGAATTTTAGAAAAATTTTTGGTGACGTATAAAAACACCTCTTGCAGCACATCCTCTGCCAGATACGAATCGCCCATGATTTTGTAAGCAGTATGGTAGACCAGCCGCTTGTAGGTATTATATACATCTATAAATTGTTCTTCGCTGCTCCGGTCATCCAGAACTGCCAGATACATTGCCAGCATTTTCGCCCACATCCCTCTTATCGGGAGGAATTATGTCAATTTGACACAATTCCTCTCTGCCCATTCAGATAAACCACCACGGCAGTTCCAGCCAAAGGTTATCCATGGCCTGTTCCTCGGTCTTTTTTGCGCGGCCTTTTGTCAGGTGAAAGTATATCGCCGTGCCGATCAGAGGATGCTCCTCGCCATCGGTGAAGCCATAGCGGTACAGCAGATAGGTCTGCTCCCGCTGGCTCAGCCGTTTCAGTGCATCGTACAGTTCCCGGCGCGATTCCTGTTCTTCCATAATACTCTGCGGCTGCATGGCATAAGGGTCAGCTATGGCTTCAATGCGCCGCAGCTGCTCTTCTCCCGGCAGAACATCGTCCAGCGAAACACACTGATAGCACACACCATCCTTGTCCTCCGTTACCATCCGCTGTTCAAAAGCGGCAAAGGCATCCCGCACCATGTCCATCATGGCGTTGCGGATGGCAGGAGCCGCATAGGTCAGGAACTTCATGCCGCGCGCTGCATCGAACTTCGGCACAGCTTTCCATAAGCCCAGATTGCCCGCCTGTTTCAAATCGTCCGTGTCAAGGTTCAGGCCGGACTGTGCCAGATTCATGCTGCGGAAAAGGTCATTTGCCACCTTGCCAATAAAGGACTTGTTGTTTTCGATCAGGCTGTCCAGTGCGGTGGCGTCCCCTTTCTGTGCCAGCGCACAAAGCCGTTCATTCGTCTGCTTCATGGGCGTTTTCCTGCTCTGCGGCAGACTGCAAGATTCCCAGCAGACCGTTCCGCAGCTGTTCCAGTGCCTCCGGCGTGGCTCCTTCCATGCCCGAAACGCTGTCCAGCATGGCATCCACCAACTGCTCTGCCGTGATCGTTGGGTACTGCACATCCTGCCCTTTGGTCAATTCGGTGAACATTTTCTCTGCCACTTTCTTGCTCATGGCTTCCTGTTCGGCGTAATGGCTCCCAATGCCCTTTTTGATCTCCTTGACCGCCGCCATGAAGTACATTTCAATGTCATCAAGGTCGCCTTGGTGCACCGGCTTTCTCCGAAGGCTGATGTCCTTTGCGGCTTTCACTGCCTCCGGGGTCTTGACCCTTGTACGCAGCAGGGTGCTCAATGTCGTGAGCATGGCGTTCTGTGCCGCGATACCGGATGCAAAGGTATCATCAAAATACTGCGCTATGCGGTAAGTAAGCTCTGCAAAGCGAGCGTTTTCCAACAGCAGGTTGACCACCTCTGTATTGACACGCCCTGTGTAGAGGTTCTTTGCAGCTTCTACGGACAAGCCCAGTTCGGCAATGTCGTAATTTTTGCGGTCGGGGATGTTGGTTTCTCCCAGCAGGAAATCCGTGGACACATTAAACAGCCTTGCGATTTTCAGCACCTGCTCATGGGTCAGCGTCCCTTTTGCGCCGCTGATGAAGCGGCTGATGGTGCTTTTGGAGCAGCCGATTTCCTTGGCAAGCTCCGGTTGGCTGATGTTGTGCTCTTTCATCAAGTCCGCAAGACGGACGTTGGATGGTGCGGGCAGATATTCCTGTGCCATGTGGTCGGCCCTCCTTTTTGATCTTTTTCCTCATTATAATACGCTCTGCCGTTTTGTTCAATATACGGCTTTCTCTCCGCCTTTGCTGTTGCAGCCCTGCAACCAGTAAGGGCTTTTTTCTTTTTCCGTTGCAGTTTTGCCGCTTTTTCGCCTTTCCAGCAAAATTTTCCGTATATTCAGGCAGGAAGCAAAAAACACCAGAGTTCCCACTTTGGGTACTCTGGTGCAGTACATAACATCTATCTGCCCGGTGGCCGCAGGGTGCGGGGTTTTGTCGGCATCGAACCGCTTGTCCCCCCTGCCCGTAAAAAGTGCATTTTTTCACAGAAGAAGTTCGTACAACCTGTACGGTCTGTACTTGTACGCACCTGTACGGCAAATTTGCGTAAATTAAAGCGTATTATCGTTTATATTTCGGATTTTCGTACATCGTACGAACCGTACAGGCTATTTGAAGTCCGTACGCAATTTTTTCAGATGCGTACAGAGCAATCAAGTTCGCATTGTGCGAACTTGATTGTAATTCTCCCGCAGGAGACGTTCCCCCTCGGAGAGTCCTCGAAGAGCCCACTACACTTTGCAGCCCATAGGGATGAAAGTGTTATAGTGGGTTATTACACTTCCGAAGAAGTGCATCTTCGTTCCCCGTCACCTCTCGATGAACCTTGAAAGGAGGGATGCCCTTTGGCAAGAAACGATGGCGTTGACCGCACCAGCGTCCGAAATCTCGCCGTTTCGGACAAGGCCGTTGGCAACACCCAGCAGCACAATGAGCGCGAAAAGGACAGCTATCGAAACCCCGATATTATCCCCCAGCGCGCTGCATGGAACGTCCACTTCAAAAAGCCAACCGACAGCTACACTGACCTGTTCACCCAACTGGAAACCGCTGGCACGATTTCAACGCGCGGCTTGAAGCCGGATGCCACCCATTACTGCGAGCTTGTCTTTGATGTCAACTCGGCCTATTTTGACAATCACGGTGGCTACGAGTTCGCCAAGCAGTTCTATGAGGATGCCTACAAAGCAGCCGTTCAAATCGTGGGTGGTGAGCAGTATATCCTCTCGGCAGTCATGCACGCTGATGAGATCAACCGTGCCATGACCGAAGCACTAGGCAGGGAGGTCTACCACTACCACCTCCATGTGGTCTATGTACCTGTGGTGGAAAAGCAGATCCTGTGGTCGAAACGCTGCAAGGACAAGGCACTGGTCGGCACAGTCAAGGAGACCGTCATGCAGGTCAGCCGGAGCAAGAAGTGGGCATCCAAACCTCTGCTGGACGAATCGGGAAAGCCTGTTTTGCAAAAGAACGGCAAGCCAGTCCTGAAGAAGTCGTACAGCGTCCTGCAAGACGATTTCTTCAACTATATGCGTACTGCCGGGTACACCGATGTGGAGCGCGGCGAGCGTGGCAGCACCGAAGAACATCTGACTGTCACCCAGTTCAAAGTCCAGCGGGAACAGGAGCGTCTGGACAGTCTGACCGCCCAGATCGACCAGAAAGAGCAGCACCTCACCCAGACCAGCAAGACCCTTTCCAAAAAGGAGAAGGAACTCGCCGCTGTTCAGAAGAAAGCCATTATCACAAAAGATGCGCTCATTCACGCGCGGGACTTGGATGATATCGGCAAGCGCACGTTTCTCGGCAACTATTCGCTGACCGAAGATGAATTATCCGCCCTGAAAAAACAGGCCACACACGGCTATATGATGGACATTGAGAACCGCCGCCTGAAAGAAGAACTTTCCACCGCCAAGAAAGAATCTGCCCGTTGGAGCAGCAAGTACCATGACCTTTGGTACGATGTGAAGCCTTATCTGGACGCGCTTCATCATGCGCCGGAATTGGTACGCAGCTTTCTGGAAAAGGTTCTGGTTTCCAAGCAGGGGCGTACTGTGGATACACAGCAACGAAACCTCCATCGTGGACAGGATATTGAACTTTGATTTTCGGAGGACACTATTTGAGTAAAAAGAAAAAGTCTGTAAACAAATCCGGCTACCCGGATGAAGCAATCAAGTCGCTGGCACGTTGTTTCTATCCCTCTATGATGGAATTTTTCAATAGCGAAGAAGGCCAGCGTGAATATGAGGAGTGGCTGAAAGAGCAGGAAGCTCTACAAGCTTTGCCTGTTGCAGCATAAAAACAGCAGGACGTTCCCGGTAAAGGAACGCCCTGCCTTACATAGATGTATCTCACCGAGGTGTGTCCAGTTGGGCACACCTCTTATTTTTTTGTCCTTAATCTTCTAGCCCATGGCTCCCGGCTGCATTTTTCAAATATTCCTCCGGGTCACCGTTCAGAATCAAATCGGCATAGCTCAGCGGGTCATTGTAGATAAGGTAGTCCAGTTCGGTTTGCTGTGCCATGGTCACGTCCAGCGCATCCTCAACCCCGGTACAGTCGATGGAGATTTTTCTCCCATCTTGGAGAGTCAACTCCACACACCCGGTATCCATGTTAAACTTGCAGGCTCTTTCATCGTACTTCATAATCGCATCCTCCAATTCTCGTTATCGGCTTACGGTCTATGACAAGGCATCAGAGTTTTGCGCCGTCCACGGGAGCCTTCATTGTTGTACCCGAAGAAAACGAAAAATCCGAACCCTTCTCCAATCGGAAACAGGTTCGGATTTTTCTTGTTTGGTGGGCGCGGGTGGATTCGAACCACCGAAGCTGAAAGCAGCAGATTTACAGTCTGTCCCCATTGGCCACTCGGGAACACGCCCATATTCAGTTTTTGCAGTCCATGGATTGCCTGTATATATTACCACCCGGATGGTAGTTTGTCAACATCTTTTGCGGAATTTTTGGATTTTTGTGCCGAAAGCAAAAACACAAAAGCAAAAGCCGCCCAGGAATCAACGTTCCTGAGCGGCTTTTTGGAGCTGGTGACAGGAGTTGAACCTGCAACCCACTGATTACAAATCAGTTGCGCTGCCATTGCGCCACACCAGCATGGACCAAGCGGTCTTTTGATAGAATACCAAAAAACGCGCGGCTTGTCAATATCTTCTTGGCGCGCAAAAAACCCATTCCTCAAACAGTATACTATACCGTTTAACAAATGAGGTGCCATTGCCATCAGTTCATGCTTTCGTCTGCTTTTAGCATTCTTTTCTGTTGTATCACGTTTTGATACCAGGAATTTTCAACGCAATACATCGATAATAAAATCGAACCATTCGATTCTATTATCATAAAAACCCCACAGGAACCGCGGACGGCTCCTGTGAGTTTCAAAGTCTGTTGTATTCTTTTTTGAGCAGCGGGCTGCTTCACCGGGCAAGGGCCTGCTGGATCTTTGCAAAATCCTCCAGTGTGAGGGCTTCCGGGCGGATGCGGGCATCAAAACCGGCGGCTTCAATGGCGGCTGTCACCGCGTCCTTGGGCATCCCCAGGCCGCTGGCAATGGCGTTTGCAGCCGTTTTGCGGCGCTGTCCGAAGGCGGCACGCACCAGCGCAAAATAGCCTTCTTCGTCCTCCACCTGCACAGCGGGCTGCGGACGGATCTCCATGCGCACCACGGCGCTGGTCACCTTGGGGGCCGGGTAAAAACTGCCGGGCGCAGCGGTGAACATCATTTTGGAGGTGGCATAGTAGCTCACCGCGCAGCTGATGGCACTGGATGCACGGGTGCCGGGCGCAGCAGCCAGACGGTCGGCAGCTTCCTTCTGTACCATGACGGTCAGGCTTTCAATGGGCAGGCGGTCGCCCAGCAGCTTCATGACGATGGGGCTGGTGATGTAGTAGGGCAGGTTGGCGCACACAGCCACCGGCATACCGGGGAATTCTTCCGCAATAAGAGCCTTCAGGTCAACTTTCAGTACATCCTGTAATACCAGTTTGAAATTGTCCACTCCGGCCATCGTTTCGGCCAGCAGCGGCGGCAGGCGTTCGTCCACCTCAATGGACACCACCTTGGCGGCGCGCTTTGCCAGTTCCCGGGTCAGCACACCGATGCCGGGGCCGATTTCAATGACGCCATAGCGCTTATCCACGCCGCTGGCATCCACAATCTTGGGCGGCAGGCCCGGGTTGATGATAAAGTTCTGTCCAAAACCCTTGGAGAGTGCAAAATCGTATTTTTCACACAGGGCGCGGACCACCGAGAGGTCGGTCAGTTCGGGCATAGATTCCATCCTTTTTCATAGTACGATTTGAATGCCCTCCGCGTCGCTTTGGGCATATTCAGCGGAAATATTATTATAATATGGCAACCCAGCCAGACCTGCGGGTCTGGCTGGGTTGCCTTTTCACGAGAAGGGGTCGGTACGGTAAACGGGAGCGCTGCGGGGCGCTCCAAAACGCCTTTTCACGTGAGGATAAGCCGGGTTCCTTTTTACGAGAAGAAGCCCATGCAGCATTTCTGCCGGTTTTACCCTTTATTCTGCGCTGGATGCTGCTTCGCTGCCGGCTTCTGCTTCGGCGGAGGAAGCCGTTTCCTCAGAGGAAGCGTTCTCCGGCTCAGTGGCAGCGCTGTCGGCTTCTTCGGAAGCGGCAGCCGAAGAAGCTGCTTCGTTGACACCGCCCAGAGTCGTGGTACCGCTCAGCTGCTGTGCTGCGCTGACCGCACGCTGGATCTGCGGGTCATCCTCGGGGGTATAATCGTAGAAATTCGTGGTCTCTTCGGCACTGAGGGCACGCTCCACATCCACGCTCAGGCCGGTGCCATCAAAGCAGGAGCCGTCGCCGCAGATGAGCTTTGCCACCGTGATGCTCACGGCGCTGCCATCCGAAAGGCGCTGCGGGCTGCTCTGGATGGTGCCCTTGCCCATGGTGGTGGTGCCCACCAGACGTGCGCCGTTCATGGTGCGCAGGCTGGCAGCAAACAGCTCTGCCGCGCTGGCGGTGTTACCGTTGACCAGACAGACGATGGGCAGCTCCACCTTGCTCTCATCGTCGCTGCTGCCAATGATGGTTCGGTTTCCGTTCTTATCCTCGGCATAGGCCACAGTGCCTTCCGGGGCGATCAGATCGATGCAGCTGATGGCATCATCCAACACGCCGCCGCCGTTATCGCGCAGGTCGAACACAAGGCTCTGGGCGCCGCTGGTAGTGAGAGACCGGATGGCATAGTCCAGCTCGCTGGGCGTGCTGCCGTCGAACTGGCGGATCTTGATGTAACCCACGCTGTCCAGCATCTGGTAGTCCACAGTCGTGCTGGTGTAGCCGGAGTGGGTCAGGTCCGCCGTCCGGGAAGCAGCCTTGCTGTCGAGCCATGTAACATTGACGATGGTGCCGGCTTCGCCCTGCAGGCGGGACTGCACGGCATCCACCCCGGAAAGGCTCTTCACATCGGTGCCGTCAATAGCAGTGATGTAATCGCCCACCACGATACCGGCTTCCTGCGCAGGCGAGTCCTCATACACCCTGGTCACTCTGGCATAGCCGGTCTGGTCCATGCCAAGCTCCACGCCAATGCCCATCACCTTGCCGCTCTGCTGGTTCATCAGCTCGGTGTAGGCGTTGGCGGTGTAGTAACGGGCGTACTTGTCGCCGATACCCAGCAGGTAGCCTGCAGTCAGGCGGTCGTACAGCACCGTTTCATCAATGGTGTAGTAGTCGTTGCTGCGCACATAGCGGTCCACCTCGGCCACTTTGTTGTACATGCTTTCCTTTTCCTTCACGCTGCTCACCGTGCTGTCAAACAGACGCATGGCAATGAGCATGGTAATGGAAAAGGTCACGGTCATGGCAAGGATCACAATGGTGACAGCCATGCCCACAGAGATCTTACGGTTCATGCTTGCCCCTCCCTGTTAATACAGCAGCATCATGATCACACTGCTCAGCAGCGAGAGTGCAAACACGCCTGCCAGAACAAGGCAGCCGATACGCAGCCAGCGCTTGTGTTTTTGTTCGTTCATAGAATACCAGACTCCTTATAAACACACTCAGTTGTGCGGGAACGGGATATAACCGCGCGGATTGACCGCATTGGCCTTTTTGCCGCCCTTCCAGACCTCCAGATGCAGATGGTTGCCGGTAGAGTTGCCGGTAGAGCCAACGTAGCCGATCAACTCGCCCTGCTTGACATACTTGCCTGCGCTGGTGGCGACCGACCTCATGTGGCCGTACAAGGTACTGTAGGCGTTGCCGTCCGACATGCTTCCGTGGTAGATGATGACATAGTTGCCATAGCCGCCGCTGGACCAGCCCGCCACCTGCACATAGCCGCTTGCGGCTGCGTAGATGGGGGTACCGCCCGGGGCCGCCAGATCGATGCCGGCATGCAGCCTGTTGACGCCGGACACCGGATTCTTACGCCAGCCGTACTCACTGGAAATGCGGGTATAGCTCTTCAGCGGGCAGGCAAAGCCGGTAAAGCTCAGCTGCGGCTTGCTGGATGCAGCGGCCGCGATCAGCTTCTGGATCTCTTTCTTGACGGCCTCATAGTTCAGCTCGTCCGATTCAATAGCGGCCTGTGCCGTCTGCTGGGCCTTCTGGGCATCCTGTGCAGAAAGCTGCGCCGCAGAAATGCTGCTGTTCAGCTCGCTCTGCTTTGCCTTCATCTGGTAGTTCTGGGTATCCAGCTCCGCCTTCTGGCTCGTCAGCTCCTTGCGCTGGGCTTCCAGCTCCACCTTATCTGCTTCCAGAGCGCTCTTGGCAGCCTTCATGTTGTCCATGATCTCGGTATCTTTAATGGAGATATCCTGCATGACCTCGTTGAAGGTGAGCAGCTCATACAGGTCGTTCACTGCGCTCAGCATGGCCACGCTGCCGCCGTCGCGCAGCTCTTGCATGGCAGCCATGTGCTTTTTAAAATCGCCCCACTGGCTGTCGATTTCGGCCTGCTTCTGGGTGATTTCGCCTTCCTTGGCGGTGATCTTCTGCTCGGTCTGGCCAATGTTATTCTGCACAGCAGCGATCTGGGTGCTCAGCACACTGATCTGAGACTGAATGACGCCCACGCGCTCCTTCAGCTCACTTTCCAGCGCTTTTGCAGCAGCTTCCTTTTTCTTTGCGTCCGAAAGCTCCTTCTTGTGCTGGTCGATGGATTTGGAAAGGCTGTTCAGCTTGTTCTGCAGGCTGGCCATGCTGGTGGCTGCCGTGGCCGGCTGGAAGCTGACGCTTGCCGCAAGGCATACCGCCGCCAGGCACAGACTCACGCCGCGCAGCAGCTTGCTGCGGGCAGGCTCCGGCCGTGCATGGCGCGGCGTATGGCCGGGCATCTGCAGCCGGAAGGGCTTTGCATGAAGTGCTTTTTTCATGTGCAGCTCCTTTCGATCACACGTTCAGGTGCTTGCGGATGGAGAACATACTGCCCAGACCACCCACAACGGCACCGCCGATGAGGCTGTACGGGATGATAGTGGACCAGACGGCGCTCACCGGCACCAGTGCCTGACCCATGATCATTTCCCACACGCCGCCCAGACCGTCGGAGGCCTGCACCATGTAGGAGTAGCCGCCCAGACTGATCGCTGCAGTGAGCACGCCGGAGATCAGGCCCATGGCCAGACCTTCCACAACGAAGGGCAGAGTGACCAGACCGTTGGTGGCGCCCACGTACTTCATGATCTCAATTTCGCGGCGGCGCGCAAACACGCTCAGGCGGATGGTGCTGCCCACCGTGATGATGCTGACGACCATCAGCACCAGCACGATACCGCGGCCCACTTTGGTAACAGAGCGCTGCACCTGCACAAAGACGTTGGTCATTTCCACCGGGGCGGTAACGCTGTACACGCCCTGAATGGCCTGCATCTGCTTGCTCATGCTCTCCATCTGGCTCAGATCCGCGATGGAAACGCGGTAGTTGGCCTTGAAGGGGTTGTCATTTTCAAACTCATCCCACAGGGAGGAGTAATCTTCCATGTAATTGCGGTAGGTGTTCAGCACGTCCTGCTTGGAGACGAACTGCACATTGGTCACGCCGGGCATTGCCGCCAGCTTTTCGCCCACGGCCTGCGCAGTGGCATCATCACACTCCGGGTCCAGATAGACCACGGTCTCGTTCTGGCTGCCCAGATAGTTCACCATGCTGTCCACGTTCACCTCGGCAAGACTTGCAAAGGTGTTCAGGGTCATACAGACACTGAGGGACAGGATGCACACAAAGGTCATGGCCCAGTGCTTGCCCAGATTGCGGATACCGCGCCGGACCAGAAAAAAGAAGGTAGAAGGTCTCATCATACGGTGGCCGCCTCCTTTTCTGCAGTGTCAGCAGGTTCCAGCTCGGTCTCGAACAGGCGTTCTTTGCGCTCTGCGCGTGCGCGGATGGCTTCCTTGTCGGCAGGCACATCCGAAATGATGCGGCCCTTTTTCAGGGTGACGACGCGCTGGTGGAACTGGCGCACCAGCTCGTGCTCATGGGTAACGACCACCACGGTGATGCCCGTTTCGCTCACCCGCTCCAGCAGCTCCATCATTTCCAGGCTCAATTCCGGGTCGATGTTGCCGGTGGGCTCGTCCGCAATGACCAGCTTGGGGCCGTGGGCAAGGGCGCGGGCCACAGCCACGCGCTGCTGTTCACCGCCGGAAAGGGTGTCCGGATAGGCCTTGGCCTTATCCTCCAGATGCACCAGCTCCAGCATGTACTCCACACGGTCGCTGATCTCCCGGCGCTTGACGTTGGTCACATGCATGGCAAAGGCGATGTTTTCGTACACAGTCATGGTGGGGATCAGCCGGAAATCCTGAAAGATAATGCCCATCTGACGGCGCAGATACGGCACCTGATGGCGGTGCAGGCTGGCAACATCCTTGCCCAGCACGGTCACCTTGCCCTCACTGGGCAGCTCTTCGCGCAGCAGCAGCTTGAGCAGGGTGGATTTGCCTGCGCCGGAATGGCCCAGCAGGAACACGAACTCGCCGTCGTCCACATGGAGATTGATATCGTCCAGTGCCAGCGGTCCGCCCCGTTTATATTCCTTGGAAACGTGTTCTAAATCGATCATAGGGTAATATTAGCTCCTGACATTAAAATCTGTTTTCACAGCAAAAAGAACCGGCCAGCATCGGTTTCGAGCGGCCGGTTCTGCACTGCAGGCAGAGCCTGCAGCTTATTAGTATTTGGCCGGATTGTTGGACAGGTACTTCTTGACCATCAGTGCTACCTTAAAGACGATAGCATCGTCGAACTCACGCAGATCCAGGCCAGTCAGCTTTTTGATCTTTTCCAGACGATACACCAGCGTGTTGCGGTGCACAAACAGGCCGCGGCTGGTTTCAGACACATTCAGGTTATTCTCGAAGAAGCGCTGGATGGTGAACAGGGTCTCCTGATCCAGGCTTTCGATGCTGCCCTGCTTGAACACCTCGCGCAGGAACATCTCGCACACGGTGGTGGGCAGCTGATAGATCAGGCGTGCAATGCCCAGATTATCGTAGCGGATGATCTGCTTTTCGGTGTCGAACACCTTGCTCACTTCCATGGCGATCTGTGCTTCCTTAAAGGAGGTAGCCAGATCCTTCACGTTGGAGATGGGGGTGCCGATGCCCACCACAGCCTTGATGTAATGCTCGCCGGACAGGGTATCCACGATGCTGGCAGCCAGCTTTTCCATATCGGTGCGGTCGATGCCCTTGCGGATCTCCTTGACCAGCACGGTATCCGTCTCGCTGATATTGAACACAAAGTCCTTCTGCTTGTCGGGGAACAGGCTGCTGACCACATCGTAGGCGGAGATATCGCCGCCGCTGGTAACACGCACGATGAACACCACGCGGGAAACATCGGTGGCAAAGTGCAGCTCACGGGCCTTGGCATAGATATCGCCGGGCAGGATGTTATCCAGCACCACATTCTTGATAAAGTTGGACTTATCAAACTTTTCGTCGTGGTACTGCTTGATGCTCTGCAGGCTGATGGACAGCATGGCGGCAAACTGACCAGCCGTCTCGTCCACGCCTTCCACGAATACTGCATAATCATTATGCTTGGCGCTGGAGAACTGCTGATAGGTGTAGCCATCGCGCACAAAGCGGTCGCCCGCGGTCAGACGCTCCGCCATGAAACCCTCGCGCACCTCGCCGATCAGGTTCAGTTCCGAGCAGGAAATAACAGCGCCGGTCTCATCCACCACGCCGACCACCCGGTTGATCGCGTCTTTCATCTGGTAGATCACGCTTTGAAATACTCTATTGGCCATAATGGATACCCCTTTTCCTCGTTTGTGCAAACCGCAGCGGCAGCCGGTCGTGATTTTTAACAATTTAGCTGCATTACATTTTATATTTTACACAAAAGAATTTACTTTTGCAACATATTTCAACAAAAAAGATAGTTTTTTCTTGTGAATATTATCTTCAGGGGCCATTCTGAACCAAAAAAGTGCCTTTTTGCGTGGTTCTGCCCCCTATTCTACCGGAAAAATGTGTTGCTTTTTTGAAATTCGGGTGAAAAGCCGACCCTGTCAGCTGGAAATTTTTGACACTTCTTCGGCAGAAAGCTCCCGCCACTGGCCCGGTGCAAGGGCCGGGTCGAGTGCAAGGCCGCCGATGGCATCCCGGTGCAGGCCGTTCACGCCTGCGCCGTACACGCCGAACATCCGCTTGATCTGGTGGTATACGCCCTGCTTGAGCACCACCCGCACAGTGCAGCCATCGGCAGAAAGGGCCGTCACCTCCGCAGGCGAAAGCGCTGTGCCGTCGGCAAGGGTCACGCCCGCCGCAAAGCCGGTGCGCATCTGCTCGGTCAGCGGCGTGTCCAACACCACGGTGTAGGTCTTGGAGACGTGGCGCTTTGGAGCAAGGATGTCGTGGGCAAAGGTGCCGTCATCGGTCAGCAGCACAAAGCCGGTGCTGGTCTTGTCCAGCCTTCCCGCCGGGAACAGCTGCCGCCGGGGATAGGCATCCCCCACCAGATCGACCACGGTGGTGTCACGCTTGTCGGTGGAAGCGCTCACCACGCCCTCGGGCTTGTTGAGCATGATGTACACGAACTGCTGATAGCTGAGCGCCCTGCCATCCACAGCCACCGTATCGGTTTCCCTGAGCTGAGTGTCTCCCTTTTTGCAGACAGCACCGTTCACCTGCACCCGCCCTTTGGAAAGCAGCGCCTTAGCCTCGCTGCGGGTGCACTGGGCCGTCTCGGCTAAGTATTTATCCAATCGCATACGCGGTTCTCCTTTTACATAGGTTTGGAGTTTTAGTGTAACATGATAAAATGATTTGCGCAAGAGAACTCCTTCCGTCATCGCTGCGCAATGCCACTGTTCCCCTTTTTGTCACCGAAAGGTGACAAAAAGGGGAACGGCTGACGCACGAAGTTCAGCTGAAGGAGTTTTTCTTTCCGGCCCTTTTCGTGAAAAAGCAAGAAGGAGAAGCCCACAGGCTTCTCCTTCTTGCAAAACAAACTGTAACTTCCGCTGTTTATGCTCAGAGCGTAAGCGGAGAGCATTTAAAATCAAACACTCAAAGATGCGTGCTGCTCCACGGCATCGGGGTTAGCATCGAAGATGGGCTTGAGCACATTGGCGATGAACTCCTCCACCTGCTGCGGTGCACGGCCCACAAAGTTCTCCGGCACAAGGCCCGCCACGATCTCCTCGCGGGTCAGGCCAAAGGCAGGGTCGGCAGCAATACGGTCCACCATATCGTTGGGCAGGCCCTCTTCCTTGACCTGCTTGCCGGCGGCGATGGCGTGCTGGCGCAGACGCTCGTGCAGCTCCTGACGGTTGCCGCCCTTTTCCACAGCCTGCATCATGATGTTCTCGCTGGCCATGAAGGGCAGCTCTGCCATCAGACGGCTGCGCACCACCTTGGGATACACCACGATGCCGTCGGTGACGTTGAGCATGATGTTCAGGATAGCGTCGGTGGCAAGGAAGCCCTCAGCCATGGCGACACGCTTGTTGGCGCTGTCGTCCAGCGTGCGCTCAAACCACTGGGTGCCGGTGGTGAAGCTGGGGTTCAGCACATCTACCATCAGGTAGCGGCTCAGCGCGCAGATACGCTCGCAGCGCATGGGGTTGCGCTTGTAAGGCATGGCGGAGGAACCGATCTGGTTCTTTTCAAACGGCTCTTCCATCTCCTTGAAGTTAGCCAGCAGACGCAGGTCGGTGGCAAACTTCATGCAGCTCTGGCCAATGCCGGCAAGGGCGTTCAGGATGAAGGCATCCACCTTGCGGCTGTAGGTCTGGCCGGACACCGGAATGACGGCCTTGGGGTCAAAGCCCATCTCCTTGGCGATGGAAGCATCCACGGCGCGGATCTTATCGGCATCGCCCTTGAACAGCTCCATAAAGGAAGCCTGCGTGCCGGTGGTACCCTTGACACCGCGCAGCTGCAGAACAGCAAGACGGTGGTCGATCTCCTGCAGGTCCATCACCAGCTCGTTGGCCCACAGGGTGGCGCGCTTGCCCACGGTGGTGGGCTGAGCGGGCTGGCAGTGAGTGTAGGCCATGCAGGGCATGTCCTTGTATTCCTCGGCGAAGCGGCCCAGCTTTGCCAACACACCAATCAGCTTTTTGCGCACCAGTTCCAGACCCTGACGCATCACGATGATGTCGGTGTTGTCGCCCACATAGCAGCTGGTGGCACCCAGATGGATGATGCCGGCAGCCTTGGGGCACTGCTGGCCGTAGGCGTACACATGGCTCATCACGTCGTGGCGCACCAGCTTTTCGCGCTCGATGGCCACTTCATAGTTGATATCGTCCACATGGGCTTCCAGCTCAGCCACCATATCGGGGGTGATGTTGGTCAGGCCCTGCTCCATTTCGGCCCGGGCCAGCGCCACCCACAGGCGGCGCCATGTGCGGAACTTGTTATCGTCCGAGAAGATATACTGCATCTCGTCCGAGGAATAGCGGGTGGAAAAGGGGCTGATATAACGATCATGCTGAGACATTGATTGTTTCCTCCTGAAAGTGACTCCCCCAGTCGCCTTCCGGCGACAGCCCCCTCGGGGAGGGGGCCTTTCAGCCTCTCTCTCCGAGGGAGGTGGCATCGCGTCAGCGATGACGGAAGGAGTTTTTCTCTATTCTACCATCAAATCTTGAAATAGTCCACGCCGCCCTCAAAGATCGGCTGATATTTGTCACCGGTAACGTTCTTGTACAGGTACTCGCCGCTGCGCTCCGAGTGCCCCATCTTGCCGAACACACGACCATCCGGGCTGGTGATGCCTTCGATCGCCAGCACAGAGCCGTTGGGGTTATAGCGCTGGTCCATGGTGGGGTTGCCCTCGATGTCCACATACTGGGTGGCGATCTGGCCATTCTTCATGAGGGTGTCCAGCACCTCCTGCGGAGCCACGAAGCGGCCCTCGCCGTGGCTGATGGCAACGGTGAACTGTTCGCCCACCTCGCACTTGGACAGCCACGGGCTGCCGGTGGATGCAATGCGGGTGCGCACCAGCATGCTCTGGTGGCGGCCGATGGTGTTGAAGGTCAGGGTGGGATCGTAAGCGGTGATGGGGCGGATATCGCCGTAGGGGACCAGACCCAGCTTGATGAGGGCCTGGAAGCCGTTGCAGATGCCCAGCATCAGGCCGTCGCGCTGCTGCAGCAGACGGCGCACCGCCTCGGTGACTTCCGGGTTGCGGAAGAAGGATGCAATGAACTTTGCACTGCCGTCCGGCTCGTCGCCGCCGGAGAAGCCGCCGGGCAGCATGACGATCTGGCTGTTATCGATGGCCTTGACCAGTGCCTTGCAGCTCTCGGCCACGTCGGCGGGGGTCAGGTTGCGGATGACCAGGATCTCCGGGTCGGCACCGGCGCGGGCAAAGGCCTTGGCGGTGTCGTACTCGCAGTTGGTGCCCGGGAACACCGGAATGATGACCTTGGGCTTTGCCACACCGATCTTGGGTGCGGCGGGTGCAGTCAGCTTGCCGTTGATCTTTTCCACGGTGGGACCTGCCTTGCGGTAGGGGTACACCGGCTCCAGCTTGCCTTCCCAGATCTCCTGCAGCTGGGCCATATCCAGCTTTTCGCCGCAGGCTTCAAAGACGTATTCCTTGGTGGTCTCGCCCAGGATCTCACCGGCGGGCGAATCGGACACCATTTCCAGAACGATGGAACCGTACATGGGCTGGAACATCTCATGGGTGGTCTTATCCGCACGCATCTTGAAACCGATGTGGTTGCCAAGGCCCATCTTGAACAGAGCCTCGGCAATGCCGCCGTAGCCCACAGAGCAGGCGGATGCCACCATGCCCTCTTCGATCATGTCCTCCACGATCTTGTAGTTGGCCTTCAGGGAGAAGAAGTTGGGGCAGCCGGTCTCGGGGTCGATGATAGGCCGTACCAGCACCACCGTGCTCTCCGGCTTCTTGAATTCGGTGGAGACCACCTTGTTTGCCTTGCCGATGGCGGTTGCAAAGGAGACCAGCGTGGGAGGCACATCCAGCTTTTCAAAGGAGCCGGACATACTGTCCTTGCCGCCGATGGATGCAATGCCCAGACCCATCTGAGCATCCAGTGCACCCAGCAGAGCGGCCAGCGGCTTGCCCCAGCGCTCCGGGGCGGTGCCCAGACGCTCGAAATATTCCTGGAAGGTGAGGTAAGCATCCTCATAGCGGAAGCCGGAGGCCACCAGCTTGGTAACGCTCTCGATGACAGCCATCTGAGCGCCCTTGTACTGGTCTGCGCTCATCAGGAAGGGGTTGAAGCCCCATGCCATGCCGGAGCAGGTGCTGGTCTCGCCGTCCACCGGCAGCTTTGCCACCATGGCGTTCTGCGGGGTCAGCTGATAGGCACCGCCAAAGGGCATGAGCACGGTGGCGGCACCAATGGTGGAGTCGAACTGCTCAGACAGGCCCTTCTTGCTGCAGATGTTCAAATCGCCCACCATGTTCTTCATCTTCTGGCTGAAGGTCAGGCCCTCCCACTGGGGCTGCCAGACCGTGGCCTTTTCCACATGGACCTTCTGGTGCTTCTCGGCACCGTTGGAGTTCAGGAACTCGCGGCTGATGTTCACGATGGACATGCCGTTCCACACCATATTCAGGCGGGGCTCAGCCGTCACCTTTGCCACAGGAGTGGCCTCAAGGTTCTCTTCGTTGGCGAGAGCAATGAACTTGTCCACGTCCTCGGAGGCCAGCGCCACAGCCATGCGCTCCTGGCTCTCGCTGATGGCCAGCTCGGTGCCGTCCAGACCCTCGTACTTCTTGGTGACCTTGTTCAGGTCGATGTACAGGCCGTCGGCCAGCTCACCGATGGCAACGGACACACCGCCTGCACCAAAGTCGTTGCAGCGCTTGATCATCCTGCAGGCATCCTCGCGGCGGAACAGGCGCTGCAGCTTGCGCTCGATAGGAGCATTGCCCTTCTGCACCTCGGCACCGCAGTGCTCAAGGCTGTCCAGCTTGTGGGCCTTGGAAGAACCGGTAGCACCGCCCACACCATCACGGCCGGTGCGGCCGCCCAGCAGAACGATGACATCGCCGGGGGCGGGGCACTCGCGGCGGACGTGGGAAGCGGGGGTAGCGCCTACAACGGCACCGATCTCCATGCGCTTTGCCACATAGCCGGGGTGATAGATCTCGTCCACCTGACCGGTAGCAAGACCGATCTGGTTGCCGTAGGAGGAATAGCCTGCGGCAGCAGTGGTCACCAGCTTGCGCTGGGGCAGCTTGCCGGGCAGAGTCTCGCTGACCGGCTTGAGCGGGTCGCCTGCGCCGGTAACGCGCATGGCCTGATAGACGTAGCTGCGGCCGGACAGCGGGTCACGGATAGCACCGCCGATGCAGGTAGCTGCACCGCCGAAGGGCTCGATCTCGGTGGGGTGGTTGTGGGTCTCATTCTTGAACAGGAACAGCCAGTCCTCGTCCTTGCCGTTCACATCGCACTTGATCTTGACGGTGCAGGCGTTGATCTCGTCGGACTCGTCCAGATTTTTCAGGATGCCCTGCTTTTTCAGCTCCTTGGCGCCGATGGTGGCAAGGTCCATCATGCAGCGGGGCTTGTTCTCGCGGCCCAGATCGGCGCGTATGGCCATGTAGCGGTCAAAGGCCTTCTGCACGATGGCATCGTCGATCTGCACATCGTCCAGAATGGTGCCGAAGGTGGTGTGGCGGCAGTGATCGGACCAGTAGGTGTCGATCATCTTGATCTCGGTGATGGTGGGGTCACGGTGCTCAGAGCGGAAATACTTCTGGCAGAACTCGATATCGCCAAGGTCCATGGCAAGGCCGTTGTCCGCAATGAACTTTTTCAGCTGCTCTTCGTCCAGCTGGTTGAAGCCCTCCAGCACCTTGACCGGTGCGGGCACGGGGTATTCCATTTTCAGGGTCTGCCTAGTGTCCAGCGAAGCCTCGCGGGCCTCCACCGGGTTGATGACGTATTTCTTGATCTCGGCCACCTGCTCGTCGGTCAGGGTGCCTTCCAGCAGATAGACGCGGGCAGAGCGCACCAGCGGGCGCTCGCCCTGACTGATGAGCTGGATGCACTCAGCAGCGGAGTCGGCGCGCTGGTCGAACTGGCCGGGCAGATACTCCACTGCAAAGGACACGCCGTCGCTGGCGGGCAGCTCGGCATAGGTGTTATCCACCGGCGGCTCACTGAACACGGTGTTTGCACACTGGTTGAACAGTTCTTCGTCGATGCCTTCCACATCGTAGCGGTTCAGCAGACGCAGACCGGTAAGCGACTGGATGCCCAGCAGGCTGGTCAGCTCATTTTTCAGGCCGGTGGCTTCCACATCAAAGCCGGGCTTTTTTTCCACATAAATACGATAGACCATTGGGTAGGTTCCCCCTTATGATTCTAAAATTTATCTAGCGTCCTCGCCCTCTCAGGCCGCTTCGCGTCCAGCTCTCCCAAAGGGAGAGCCCTTGGCAAAACCATGGACTTTGCGTGGACTGCCAAGGCCTCCCTCTTTGGGGGAGGTGGCAGCGCGTGAGCGCTGACGGAGAGGGCGAGCCATTTATTCCTTCTCTGCCAGTGCCTTCAGGGCGCGCAGGCCGATATCGCTGCGCTTGTGCAGCTTTTCAAAGCTGATCTTCTCTGCCGCCTCATAGGCATGGCTCAGCGCATTGGTCAGCCGCGGGCCGGTGGCGGTGACACCCAGCACACGGCCGCCGGCCGTGACAAGGGTGCCGTCCTCGGTGATGGCGGTGCCGGAGTGGTAGACCGTCACGTTTTCTTCGTCGGGCAGCTGGCCGTCCACAAGGCCTGTGATGGGCTTGCCCTTCTCGTAAGCCACCGGGTAGCCGCCGGAAGCCAGAATGACGCAGGCGGCAGCACCGTCCGAGAACTTGACCTCCTCGTTTTCCAGCGTGCCGCCCGTGCAGGCCTGCATGATGTGCAGCAGGTCGCCTTCCAGCAGGGGCAGCACCACCTGCGTTTCGGGGTCACCAAAGCGGCAGTTGTACTCGATGACCTTCGGGCCGTCCGGGGTGAGCATCAGGCCGAAGTAGAGGCAGCCCTTGAAGGGGCAGCCCTCGGCGTTCATGGCCTTGATGGTGGGCAGGAAAATTTTCTCCATGCACTCAGCGGCCACTTCCGGGGTGTAGTAGGGGTTGGGAGCAATGGTGCCCATGCCGCCGGTGTTCAGGCCGGTGTCGTGGTCGTTGGCACGCTTGTGGTCCATGCTGGACACCATGGGCTTGACCACCTTGCCGTCCGTAAAGCTCAGCACACTGACCTCGGGGCCGGTGAGGAATTCCTCCACCACCACATGGTTGCCGGATGCGCCGAATTTCTTATCCAGCATGATCTCCTTGACGCCCTCGGCAGCCTGCTGCTCGTTCTCGCAGATGAGCACGCCCTTGCCCAGTGCCAGACCATCGGCCTTGATGACCACCGGGTACTTGCCCTCGGCCTTGATGTACTCCATGACCTTGGCGGGGTCGTCAAAGGTCTCGTACTTTGCGGTGGGGATGCCGTACTTCTTCATCAGGTCCTTGGAGAACACCTTGGAGGCCTCGATGCGGGCAGCGGCCTTATCCGGGCCAAAGGCCGGGATGCCCACTGCTGCCAGCGCATCCACCATGCCCAGAGCCAGCGGGTCGTCCTGCGCCACCACAACGTAATCGAACTTTTCTTCTACGGCAAAGCCCACCATGGTGTCCACATCGGTAGACTTGATGTTTTTGCACTTTGCGTCATAGCTGATGCCGCCGTTGCCGGGTGCGCACCAGATCTCGCCGCAGTCAGGGCTTTTTTTCAGTGCCTTGATGATGGCGTGCTCGCGGCCGCCGCCGCCAACCACTAAGATTTTCTTAGCCATATCGTTTTCTCCTAAACTTTCGTTCTTTCCGTCAGCTACCTCGCCCTCTCAGTCCGCTTCGCGTCCAGCTCTCCCAAAGGGAGAGCCCTTGGCAAAACCGGAAACTTTACCGTACTGCCAAAGCCTCTCCCCTTGGGAGAGGTGGCATTGCGCAAGCAATGACGGAGAGGGCGAGCCCGTTTCCCTTAGTGATGGAACAGCCGCAGGCCGCAGAAGGCCATTGCGATGCCGTACTTGTTGCAGGTGTCAATGACCTGCTGGTCGCGGATGGAGCCGCCGGGCTGCACGATGGCGGTCACGCCGGAGCGGCGGGCACGCTCGATGTTGTCGCCGAAGGGGAAGAAGGCATCCGAGCCAAGGCACACGCCGGTCACTTTGCTCAGATATTCCTTCTTTTCCTCGGCGGTCAGGGGCGCGGGCTGCTCGGTGAAGGTCTCTGCCCAAACGTCATCACCAATGACATCCTCCGGCGTATCGCCGATGTAAACATCAATGGCGTTGTCACGGTTAGGCTTTGCCACATCGTCGCGGAAGGGCAGGTTGAGCACCTTATCCATGTGGCGCAGCTGCCAGTTGTCGGCCTTCTGGCCTGCCAGACGGGTGCAGTGGATGCGGCTCTGCTGGCCTGCGCCCACGCCGATGGTCTGGCCGTGGTAGGTGTAGCATACGCTGTTGGACTGAGTATACTTCAGGGTGATGAGTGCAATGACCAGATCACGCTTCTGCTCTTCGGTCACATCCTTGTTCTCAGTGACCCAGTTGTTCAGCATGGTGTCGGCGTTGATGACCAGCTCGTTGCGGCCCTGCTCAAAGGTGATGCCGTACACCTGCTTGTGCTCGATGGGAGCGGGCTTGTAGGCCGGGTCGATGGCGACCACATTGTAGTTGCCCTTCTTCTTGCCGGACAGGATAGCCAGTGCCTCCGGCTCGTAGCCCGGGGCGATGATGCCGTCGGACACCTCGTGCTGGATCAGCTTTGCGGTGGGCACATCGCAGATGTCCGAAAGGGCGATCCAGTCGCCAAAGGAGGACATGCGGTCCGCACCGCGTGCACGGGCATAGGCATTTGCCAGCGGCGACAGCTCCATATCCGGGGCAATGTGGTACATTTTGCGTTCCACATCGGTCAGGGGCAGCCCCAGCGCTGCGCCTGCCGGGGAAACGTGCTTGAAGGAAGCTGCTGCGGGCAGACCGCAGGCAGCTTTCAGCTCCTTGACCAGCTGGATGGAGTTGAGGGCATCCAGAAAATTGATGTAGCCGGGCTTGCCGTTCAGCACAGTGACCGGCAGGTCAGAGCCATCTTCCATATAAATGCGGCTGGGCTTCTGGTTGGGGTTGCAGCCGTACTTCAGTGCCAGTTCGTTCATTGGTGCATCCTCCTTATTTCTCTATTGTTTTAGTCCTGTTTTTCCTCTGCGTCAAGCTTTTTGAGCAGTTCCAGCTCTTCGGGCAGCAGCTCCGGCTCCTCGGGGTCGTCCAGATCGCTGCACACGGCATCGTACTTGTTAAAGATCATGTCACCGGTCTCGCCGGAGTCCAGATCAATGACCCGGGCAAACAGGCTCACCTTGTTGTCCGGGTTCAGGCTGCTCCACAGACCCTGTGCAAAATCGCCGATGGTGCGGGGGCAGGCAAAGCGCAGCGGCTCACCCTCAAAGCTGGGGATGGGATTTCCGTTGTGCTTGTAGGTGCTGATGAAATGGCCCTCGCCTGCAACGGGCTGCGGATAATCAAAGAAATAGCGCTGCACGCTGTCGCCATTGCCGTCCGCAGACTTGAGAATGCTCATCTGATAGCTGCCGTCGGCGTACACCACAGCGGAGATGCGGGGGGTGTAGTTGGGGCCGTCCGGCTCAAAGGTGCGGGTGCGCAGGGCATCGGCAAAACTCTTGCCCTGACTCATCAGGTCATAAATGGTATCGGTCTGGTCGCCGTTGGTCACGATATGGGTCTTGCCCAGCGTCAGCACCGGATTGTAAATAATGAGGCTGGGGTCCTCCAGCTTCGCGGGGTCCGCTGCGATGGTGCAGATGCCGCCGCGCTCGGGCACGGGGTCAAACACGCGGTTGCGGCTGTTCTCGCTGCGGCCCATGATAAAGTAGCCAATGAACATCTGGCGGCCATCCGGAGCCATTGCCACAGCAATGCCGCGGCCGGGATACTCGTTGGATGCCAGATACTCGTTCAGGTTGATCTTTTCCATTGTTGTTCTCCTTTACGGATAACGACCTCGCCCTCTTCGTCAGCGCTGACGCGCTGCCACCTCCCCCAAAGTGGGAGGCTTTGGCAGTCCACACAAAGTTCATGGTTTTGCCAAGGGCTCTCCCTTTGGGAGAGCTGGACGCGAAGCGGCCTGAGAGGGCGAGCCAGTTTATCTCTTTACTCGATCTCTCCGCTGCACACCATAGCCACGGCCTTGGGCAGCAGCTTCCATTCGGCCTGCTCCATCACACGCTTCTGCAGCACCTCGGGGGTGTCGCCGGGCAGGATGTCCACGGCCTTCTGCAGCAGGATGGGCCCGCCGTCGCACTCTTCGTTCACGAAGTGGACGGTGGCACCGGTCACCTTACAACCCCGGGCCAGAGCCGCCTCGTGCGGACGCAGACCGTACATGCCGGGCCCGCAGAAAGACGGGATGAGTGCCGGGTGCACATTCAGGATGCGGCGGGGATACGCTTCAATGACACTGGGCCCCAGCACGGACAGAAAGCCTGCCAGCACCACCAGATCGATGTTGTGGTCTTTCAACGTTTTCAGCAGAGCTGCGTCAAAATCCTCACTACTGGCGTAATCCTTGCGGCGCACCACGCAGCCTTCCACACCGGCCTTTGCGGCCCGTTCCAGCGCATAGACACCGGGCTTGGAGGCCACCACAAGGGTGATCCTGCCGTTGGGGTTCTCGCCTCGGGCTTCGCTGTCCAGCAGAGCCTGCAGGTTGGTGCCGCCGCCGGAGACTAAAACTGCAATGTTCAGCACAGCTCCACGCCCTCACCTTCTGCAATGACGCCCAGACGGTAAGCTTCCGGCTCACCGTTTGCGTGCAGGATGTCCAGCGCCTTGTCGGCCTGCTCTGCGGGGACGGTGAGCACCATGCCAACGCCCATGTTGAAGGTGTTGAACATATCGTGCTCGGAGATATTGCCGGTCTTCTGCATCAGCTGGAACAGAGCCGGGGTGCGGACATCTGCCTTGTTGATGCGTGCGCAGCAGCCCTTTTTCAGACTGCGGGGGATGTTCTCGTAGAAGCCGCCGCCGGTGATGTGGGAAATGCCCTTCACATCCACCTCTTCCAGCACCTTGAGCACAGGCTTTACGTAGATCTTGGTGGGAGCCAGCAGGGCCTCGCCCAGCGTCTTGCCGCCCAGCTCTGCAGGGGCAGTGTGCAGCACATCGGGGTTTGCGTCAATGTCAAAGATCTTGCGCACCAGCGAGAAACCGTTGGAGTGCACACCGGTGGAAGGCAGAGCGATGATGACATCGCCGGGCTTCATGGAATCGTTGTTCAGGATTTTTTCCTTATCCACAACGCCCACGGTGAAACCGGCCAGATCGTACTCCTCCTCCGGCATCATGCCCGGGTGCTCGGCAGTCTCGCCGCCCACCAGAGAGCAGTCGGCCTGCACGCAGCCCTCAGCCACGCCCTTGACGATCTCGGCGATCTTCTCGGGAATGTTGCGGCCGCAGGCGATGTAATCCAGGAACACCAGCGGCTTTGCACCGGCGCAGATGACATCGTTCACGCACATAGCCACGCAGTCGATGCCGATGGTATCGTGCTTGTCCATGATCATGGCAATTTTCAGCTTGGTGCCCACGCCGTCGGTGCCGGAAATCAGCACCGGGTGCTTGTAGCCGGTGCAGTCCAGCTCAAACAGGCCACCAAAGCCGCCCAGACCGCCAATGCAGTGCTCGTTCATGGTGCGGGCCACATACTGCTTCATCAGTTCAACAGAGCGATAACCGGCGGTGATATCCACACCGGCGGCTGCATAGCTTTCAGAATAGCTTTTTTCCATGGTCTTACTCTCCTAACTTTTTCTCGTCCTTGGGACGGTCGTTCAGGTGGCGTTCGTGAATATCGGTGGAAAGCACCTCGTCCGGCTTCACGGCATATTCGCCGGTAAAGCAGGCGGTGCAGAATCCGCATTTTGTGTTCTTTGCAAGCTGGACAACATGCTCAGTGGAAAGGTAGCCCAGCGTATCGGCCCCGATCACTTCATTGATCTGCTCGACCGTGCGGCCGGTGGCCACCAGCAGCTTCTGATCCGGAATGTCAGTGCCGAAGTAGCAGGGGTACTTGAACGGCGGTGCCGACACCATAAAGTGCACCTCGGTGGCACCTGCGTCCCGCAGCAGCTTGATGATGCGGGCAGATGTGGTGCCGCGCACGATGGAGTCATCCACCAGCACCACACGCTTGCCCTTGACCGTGCTGGAAACGACGTTCAGCTTGATGCGCACGCTATTCTCGCGCTGCTTCTGGCTGCCCTGAATGAAGGTGCGGCCGATGTACTTATTCTTAATAAAGCCGATGCCATAGGGGATGCCGCTCTCCTGCGAGTAGCCGAGAGCTGCATCCAGACCGGAATCCGGCACGCCGATGACCACGTCCGCTTCCACGGGGTGTTCCTGTGCAAGGAACCGGCCGGCCTGCTTGCGGGCCTCGTGCACCGAGCTGCCCTCGATGATGCTGTCCGGGCGGGAGAAGTAAATAAACTCGAACACGCACATCTGGGTGTCCGGCCGACCGCAGTGATCCTTGATGCTGCGCAGCTCACCGGTTTTTGCGTCTGCCACCACGATCTCGCCGGGCTCCACGTCCCGCAGCAGGGTGGCACCGGCAGCGTCCAGTGCACAGCTCTCGCTGGCAAACACATAGCCGCCGCCGGGCAAGGTGCCGATACACAGGGGCCGGTAGCCGCGGGGGTCGCGCACTGCAATGAGCTTGGTGGCCGACATGATCACCAGACTGTAGGCACCCTCCAGCACATCCATCGTCTTGCTGATGGCGGTCTCGATGCTGCCCATGCGCAGGCGGTTGCGGGTGATCAGGTAGCAGATCACCTCGGTATCGGAGGAGCCGTGGAAGATGGCTCCTTCATTTTCCAGCTGGCGGCGCAGCTCGATGGCATTGGTCAGGTTGCCGTTGTGGCACAGTGCCATGGTGCCGCGGCCGTGCCGGACGATCATGGGTTGTGCATTGGCGCGCACACGGCTGCCTGCCGTGGCGTAGCGCACGTGACCGGTAGCCATGTGCGCATTGGGGTTTGCCAGACTTGCCAGCACCGCCGGGGTGAACACCTCGTTCACAAGGCCGAGGTCGCGGTGGCCGTTGATCACGCCATCATCGTTCACGGCGATGCCGCAGCTCTCCTGACCACGGTGCTGCAGGGCATACAGAGCCGAGTAGGCCGCAGCGGCCACATCCTCGGTACCGGCACGGTCGTAAATGCCGAAAACGCCGCATTCTTCGTGCAGCGGATATGCAAAATCAGACATTGGTTCTCCTTTACAGCTGGGCGATCTCAGCCTGCAGCTTTTCCTCTTTGGCAGCGATCTGTGCGGCCATGGCGGTGCGCTCTGCTGCCAGCTTTTCGGCCAGAGCGTCGTCGCTCAAAGCCAGAATTTCCGCAGCCAGCCATGCGGCGTTCTTGGCACCGTTCAGAGCCACCGTTGCCACCGGGATGCCGCTGGGCATCTGCACCGTGGCAAGCAGGGCATCCATGCCGTCCATGGCACCGCCCTTCATGGGAATGCCGATCACCGGCAGGGTGGTGTTGGCAGCAAAGGCACCCGCCAGATGTGCTGCCATGCCTGCTGCGCACAGGATCACGCCGAAGCCGTTGGCACGGGCGCTTTTGGCAAACTCCGCTGCCCCGGCAGGGGTGCGGTGTGCCGAAAGGATGTGCGCCTCAAAAGGGATGTCCAGCGCTTTCAGCTGGGCACATGCGCCCTTTACCACCGGCCAATCGCTGTCAGAACCCATGATCACAGCCACTTTACGAACCATATCCAAACCTCTCTTTCTCAACCGACAAACAAAAAAGGCTGCGGTACACCCGTACCACGGCCTTTAATTCTGCGTATGCTCTCCCGACGCTTTGCACAAAGTTGCACGATGCCCCTGACATGCCCGAATGTTGTTTCGACCCATGAGACCCGGCAGCATCTTCATCATTGAAGTTCTCCTCCGCAGTTCCTTGTGCTTGCGTTTTCAGGCGGCGGAAAAGCCCTTTCTGCGGGCCGCCGTCCCTGTACTACATACAGTTTACGGCAAAAAAACATCTTTGAAAAGAGTGTTCCCACAAATTCTACCTTGTGTTTTCATGCCGTCAAAAAACTTTCAAAAGTTTTGTGCAGTTTCGACATTGTTTTTCTTTTTAAGTATGACTTATATTTTAAGTATATTTTATGTAAATAGGATGCGTTAACTTTTTGTACAATAGACGGACTTTTTTAAAAAATAATTTTTGCTGTAATTGCCCGTGCAGCACGGATGAGGTCCGCTGGGGCACAGCACACCTGCGTGCCGATGCGCCCGCCGGAGACATAGACCTTCTCCTGCGTCAGCACGCTCTCATCGAACACGGTCTTATACTGCTTTTTCATGCCTACCGGGCTGCAGCCACCGCGCACATAGCCGGTGACCTTGTTGATATCGGCCACATGGATCATGGCAACGCTTTTTTCGCCCACACTGCGGGCAGCGGCTTTCAGGTCCAGCTCTGCTGCCACCGGAATGACGAACACAAAATAGTTTTTGCTATTGCCCTGCGTCACCAGCGTCTTATACACGCAGGCAGGGTCTTCGCCCATGCTGCCGGCCACATCCACACCTGCCACGGCAACGCCCTCTTCATGAGCGTACTCGTGGGCGGTGTAGGGCACCTTTTCACGTTCCAGAATGCGCATGGCATTGGTTTTTGCTTCTTTTCCCATCTCTGATATCCCCTTCTGATTGCATTAAACAGACTCCTTCCGTCATCGCTACGCGATGCCACTGCTCCCCTTTTTGTCACTTGCGTGACATCTGTTCCTCTCTTTGTCACCTGTGGTGACATTTCTCCCCGGCGCGGGGAGAATCTGTCCCGGCCGGGGGAAGTCTTTCTCATTGAGGGAGGCTTTGGCAGCCCACACAACGTTTCCTGTTTTGCCAAGGGCGCCCTCTCAGAGGGAGCTGTCGAGCGTATGCGGGACTGAAGGAGTTTTTTCTATTCTACCACTTTCTTCAAAAAAATTCAAAATTCTCTTGACTTCAGTTTCCTGAAGTGATATCATAGCGTCACACACTTCAGAACCCTGAAGTTTGACACTGCAAGCTGCGGCAAAGGAGCCGGTCTCCCTCGCCGTTTCACACGATAAGGCAAAGGAGACAAAACACTATGATCATCGTACTCAAACAGGACGCACCTGAGGTACAGGTACGCGAGTTCTGCCACGAACTGCAGGATATGGGCCTGCAGATCAACGATTCCAAGGGCAGTGAGAGCCACATTCTGGGCCTGATCGGCGACACCAAGGCCGTGGCCGAGAGCTGGGTGCTGGCAAACCCGGTGGTGGAGACCTGCCGCCGCGTGACCGAGCCTTATAAGAAGGCCAACCGCAAGTTCCACCCGGACGACAGCGTGATCGATGTGGACGGCGTAAAGATCGGCGGCGGCAGCTTTGCCGTGATCGCCGGCCCCTGCAGCATTGAGAGCGAGGAGCAGATCACCTACTGCGCACAGCGCGTAAAGGCTGCGGGTGCTTCCCTGCTGCGCGGCGGCGCATTCAAGCCCCGCACCTCGCCCTACTCCTTTCAGGGTATGCGCAGCGAGGGCCTCGACCTGCTCAAGCTGGCACGCCGTGCCACCGGTGCTCCCATCGTGACCGAGATCATGAACACCGAGCACCTGCCCCTGTTCGAGAATGTAGACCTCATTCAGGTGGGTGCCCGCAACATGCAGAACTTTGAGCTGCTCAAGGCCGTCGGCCGTCAGAACAAGCCGGTGCTGCTCAAGCGCGGCCTTGCCAATACGCTGGAAGAGTTCGTGATGAGCGCCGAGTACATCATGGCTGAGGGCAACGAGAACGTCATCCTCTGTGAGCGCGGCATCCGCACCTTTGAGACCAGCATGCGCAACACCCTCGACCTTGCCGGTGTGGTGATGCTGCACAAGATGACCCACCTTCCCGTTATTGTGGACCCCAGCCATGCCTGCGGCCACGCATGGATGGTGCCGGAGCTGGCAAAGGCCGCTGTTGCTGCCGGTGCCGATGGCCTGATGATCGAGGTGCACAACAACCCCGCCAAGGCAAAGTGCGATGGTGCCCAGAGCCTGACCCCTGACCAGTTCGACGAGCTGATGCAGTTCATTGGCAAGGAAGTGGAGTTCTTTGGCAAAAAGCTGAACTAAGGCATTTTACATCCTCCTTCAGTCTGCTGCGCAGACAGCTCCCTCAAGGAGGGAGCCTCTGGCGAACCGAAAAAACTTTCCGGTTCTGTCAAAGGCCCCATCTTTGAGGGGGCTGGCATCGCGCAGCGATGACTGGGGGAGTTTTTGTTTTCTTTTGCTCTTATTTATGGTATACTATAGTGTATTTTGAATCTGTCCTTTAAAAAGAGGTATCATTATGAAAGCACATATCGCACGCAACCAGAACGCCGGTGTCCCGCTGGTTCTGGGCTGGAACCTTTCCCCCGCCGACCGCGGCAAGCTGGAAGGCATGGCTCCTGCTTTTGGCATGAAGCTGCTGCTCGTCTCCCCTGCCGATGCGGGCAAGACCGTGGCCCAGCTGCTGGGCGAGGTGGAGACCAAGGCCGCCCGCACGCTGGTGCTGGAGCCGGGTGCCTACCCGCCGGCAGTGGTTCTGGCCAACTTCAAGGAGAAGGATGTGGACACCCTGCTGGATCTGATGAAGCAGGCACAGGTCACCATTCCGCTCAAGGCCGTTGTGACTCCCTCAAACCGCAGCTGGGTGTTCGGCGATCTGCTGGCCCACCTGCAGGAGGAGCACGCCGCCTTTACCGCCGCAAAGGAGAACCACACCGTATGAAGACCCGCGCAAACCGTTTCGTCAGCGCCCTGCTGGCCGGGGTGCTCTGCCTGAGCCTGCTGGCAGGCTGTGCCTCCAAAAAGAAAGAGCTTACCCGCTATTCCACCGTTTTTTATGATGTGTTCGATACCGTAACGCAGGTGATCGCCTACTGCGAGAGCGAGGAAGAATTCAACACCCAGATGGATGCCCTGCACGCAGACCTTATTACCTATAATCAGCTGTATGATATCTACAACGATTACCCCGGCGTGACTAACGTCAAGACCATCAACGACAATGCCGGCAGCGCTCCGGTGGAGGTGGACGACCGCATCCTCTCCATGCTGGAGCTGGCCGACCAGATGTACCAGACCACCAACGGCAAGCTGAACATTGCCATGGGCAGCGTGCTGAATATCTGGCACAATTACCGCGAAGCTGCCGAAGCCGCCGAGACGGATGCCGACAACAAGCTGCCCACCATGGAAGAGCTGGAAGCAGCCGCCCAGCACTGTGATATCAACAACGTGATCATCGACGCGGATGCCAAGACCGTTTATCTGGCCGACCCGGAAATGTCGCTGGATGTGGGCAGCGTGGGCAAGGGCTACGCCGTGGAAATGGTGTGTCAGGCTGCCGAGGCCCGCGGCCTGACCAGCGCTCTGGTGAGCGTGGGCGGCAACCTGCGCGCCATTGGTGTAAAACCGGACGGCAGCCAGTGGACCGGCGGCGTGGAAAACCCGTGGAGTTCTTCGGATGTATACACCTCGGATTCCATGCTGGACGGTGCCATCAACATGAGCGATATGGCCCTTGTGACCAGCGGCGACTACCAGCGCTACTACGTGGTGGACGGCAAGCGCTACCACCACCTGATCGACCCGAGCACCCTGTTCCCCGCTGCCTACTTTAACGGCGTGACCGTGCTGTGCAGCGACTCCGGCCTTGCCGACTGCCTGACCACCGGCCTGTTCTGCCAGCCGCTGGAGGACGGGATGAAGATCGTGGAAAGTCTGGACGGCGTGGAAGCCATGTGGTGCACACCGGATCAGCAGGTCATCACCTCTTCCGGCTGGGATTCCCATTTGAAAAAGTAACCCTTAAAACGGCAAAAGGCCGACGCAGCACTGCGTCGGCCTTTTGCCGTTTTATCAGATGGTGAACTGCACCACACAGAATGCAGCGTAGATGCACAGCAGCGCAATGCCCTGCGGGCGGCTCAGCTTGCCCTTGAAGAGGGCGGGCAGGGTGAGCAGCAGCATCACGGCGAACATGACCGGGAACTCCAGCACCAGCGATGCATTGTGGCCGAAGAGCAGGGAGTTCTGCGGGATGGTGAAGGGTGCCACCGCGGCGGAAACACCGCTCACCAGAACCAAATTGAACACGTTTGCACCAATGACATTGCCCAGCGAAAGTGCACCGTGGCCCTTTGCCAGCGAGGTGATGGCCGTTACCAGCTCCGGCAGCGAGGTGCCCAGTGCCACAAAGGTGAGCGCGATCACCGACTCCGGCACGCCCAGTGCCTGTGCGATCAGGGTGCCGTTATCCACCAGCAGATTCGCGCCCACAGCAATGAGCACCGCGCCCACGGCCAGCAAACCCAGCTCCTTGGCAAAGGATGCATTTTCTTCCGGTTCTTCCTCTTCTTCCGGGGCGGGGGCGTTCTTCATGGCCATCACGTTGCAGATGATATACGCTGCGAACATGGCCAGAAGGATCAGGCCCACCGGGCGGGAGAAGTAGCCGGTGGTGTAGGCCACCCCGGCATAGAAGGCCGCTGCCACAAAGAAAAAAAGCACCGGCGTGCGCAGGCTCTTGGGGTCTACCTTGCCCGGCTTCACCGCAATGGTGATGGCCGCAATGAGCGATGCATTGCAGATGATCGAACCGATGGCGTTGCCGTAGGCGATCTCGCCGTGGCCGGTGAGAGCCGAGGTGGTGGAGACCATCACCTCCGGCAGGGTGGTGCCGATGGACACCACGGTGGCACCGATGAGCAGCTCCGGCACATGGAAGCGACGGGCAATGCCCGTGGCACCATCCACGAACCAGTCACCGCCCTTGATGAGGCACAGCAGGCCCACGATGAACAGCAAAACAGGAATGAGCATAGTTTTTCTCCTTTTGTTTTTGGCAGAGCGGCAATAAAAAAGAGACCTTTATTACATCCTGCCCAGAAATGGGAAGGTGTAATAAAAGTCTCAAGCATCCGGTGACACAGCGGGCATTTCTGCCGGGATGTCGCTGCGCCACAGCGCACCGTTTTTGCAAAACGAGCGCCCTTTACTCCCTTTTATCCGAAACGTATTATACCGGTTTTTGCACCAAAGTGCAAGAGGAACGTTGAAATTTCAGCCAGCCTTGGCTACTTTTTTGGCATTGGGATAAATGCGCTCCATGCGGGCATCGTCAAAATGCGCATCCAGCAGCGTATCGATGCTGTTTTTGGGCGCTTCGCCGCTGGTGCGGGCATCGTAGCGGGCAAGGGCCAGCGCACTGGTGAGCATGTTCACCGCCATGAATACGGCCAGCACCGCAGTTACCCACGGGCGGATATGGCTGCGCACCTTTGCCATGCCCTTTTCCACCAGCGGATAGCCGTAGCGCATCCACGCCACCGCTGCAATGCCCCAGAAAAAGCAGTACAGCAGGTTGATGCGCCCGCCCAGATTGAACTTGAACTTGCTGTAGTCCCAGAACACGGTGCCGAACAGCAGCTCGGTGACGGCGCTGCACACGTATTCGTACACACCGCCCATGACGGTGCCGAAGGCGAACAGATAGCGGTCGCTTTTGTCCTTTTCCTGCCGCAGCAGCACTGTAGCCATCACCAGTGCCAGCCCCCACACCACGCTGAACGGCCCCCAGACCAGACTGGAGCGGCTCATCCACACGCCTGCCGTCACGCGGCAGAACACCGTCTCCACCATGTCGCCCAGAAACGCGCCGATCACGAACAGCCACAGCAGGTCGGACACGCTGAGAAAGTTCTTTTCCCCCTTCCGGAGCGCAGTCTGCTCCTGCCGGGCCGCAGCCGGGTAAGCATACTGGATGCGTTTTTCAATGTAAAGCGCGATCCTGCGGCGCAGCGTGTCCGACCGCTCCCCCAGTCTCTGGTTGAGCTGCTCCAGCATCGGGTGCCGGGCCGCATACTGCTGCACCAGCACCGCCGAACCGATCTGGTCCAGTACCGCCACCGTCAGCGAGACCCATACTGCCGGGCGCAGCAGCCAGACAGGGATATGCGCGCACAGCTGCAGCAACACATTATTGCCCCACAGCACACTTGCCGTGCCCAGCGCACCCCACAGCAGCGAATACTGCAGGCACACATAGCCGTTCAGATTGAATTTTTTTCCGGAATAGTCCCACCACTTGCGGCGGTGCAGGCGTTCCAGCAGCTTGGCGGTGATCCATTCCATCACCGTTGCCGCCATCATACAGGCAAAGAACAGGTAGACCGGCTCGGTGCGCAGGTCGCTGAAACTCACGGCCAGCAGCACACCGGTGGTACCGTAGATAAAGCAGAACGGGCCTGCCGCCGCACCGCGGTTGGCAAACCTTCCGCCCCGGATGGTCGCGACTACCGTCTCAGCCACCCAGCCCAGAAAGGAATATACTAGATAAATAACACCCAGAGTATAGAAGTTCAGCGTCATAGGCATCCTTTCGCTTGTGGAATTTTGTCGATACACTGATTGTACCCGGTTTAAGCATATTCTACAAGAGCTGTTGTGAAAAATTCACAAAAGCCGTCCTGCCTGCAAAAAGGGCCGCCGTGCATTCAAACGCACAGCGGCCCTTTCTTATTGATTCAGTTTACAGCTCACAGCTGGCTCTTATACAGCTCCACGATCTCCTCCACGCTGGTGTCGCGGGGATTGCCGGGACGGCAGGCATCTGCAAATGCGGACTCGGCGAGGAACTGGATATCCTCTTCCTTCAGGATGCCGTGCAGATTTGCGGGGATGCCCACGTCTGCGCCCAGCTGCTTGACGGCGGCGATGGTTGCATCGGCGGCAGCAGCATCGTTCATCGCATCGATGCCCACAACGCCCATGGCCTTGCCCACGGCGCGGTAGCGCTCACCGGCAACGGACTTGTTGTACTCCAGACCCACCGGCAGCAGGATGGCGCAGGCCACACCGTGCGGGGTGTCGTATAGAGCGGACAGGCCGTGTGCCATGGAGTGGACGATGCCCAGACCCACGTTGGAGAAACCCATGCCGGCGATGTACTGGCCCAGAGCCATGCCCTCGCGGCCTTCCGGGGTGTTCTGCACTGCGCCGCGCAGGCTCTGGCTGATGAGCTTGATGGCTTCCAGATGGAACATATCGGAGATGACGCAGTGGCCCTTGGTGATGTAGCCCTCGATGGCGTGGGTCAGAGCGTCCATGCCGGTGGCGGCGGTCAGGCCCTTGGGCATGGAGGACATCATATCGGGATCGACCACGGCGATCTCGGGGATATCGTTGGTATCCACGCAGACGAACTTGCGCTTCTTCTCCACATCGGTGATGACGTAGTTGATGGTGACCTCAGCAGCAGTGCCGGCGGTGGTGGGAACAGCGATGGTGAACACAGCGTGCTTCTTGGTGGGTGCAACGCCTTCCAGAGAGCGGACATCCGCAAACTCGGGGTTGTTGATGATGATGCCGATGGCCTTTGCGGTATCCATGGAGGAGCCGCCGCCGATGGTCACGATGCAGTCAGCTTCAGCAGCCTTGAAAGCGGCCACACCGTCCTGCACGTTGGCGATGGTGGGGTTGGGCTTGATCTCGCTGTAAACAGCGTAGGCAAAGTTTGCAGCATCCAGCAGGTCGGTGACCTTCTTGGTGACGCCGAACTTGATCAGGTCGGGATCGGAGCAGACGAAAGCCTTCTTGTAGCCGCGGGCGGTCAGTTCGGGAACGATGTTCTCAATGGCACCGTGGCCATGGTAGGAGATGGTATTCAGAACAATGCGGTCAGCCATAGTTATTTTTCCTCCAAATCTCTTTTCCGCCGCTTTTCGGGCGGAACTCTCTATTTTTCAGCATAACACATTGTCAAAAACTTTGCAATGTGAAATTGTTTGAATTTATTGTAAATTTTTATCAATGTGCAGTGTTTTATGGGCACTTTTTCCAATTTCCCACAGTTTTATGTTGTTTTTTCTTTTTCCCCTTGACAAACAGAGCAAATCGTGTATTATTGTATCAAGCGCTTAACACAGTAAGACGAGGAGATGATACCATGGGCGAACAGTTTGATGCCAGCCGCCCGATCTATGCCCAGCTTGTGGAACGGCTGAAGGCCCGGATCCTGGCCGGCACCTACCCGCCGGGCGGGCATCTGGATTCGGTACGGGATCTGGCCGCAGCCGCCGGGGTGAACCCAAACACGATGCAGCGGGCCCTTGCCCAGCTGGAGACGGAAGGTCTGGTGCGCACCGAACGCACCGCAGGCCGCTATGTTACGGAGGACACTGCATTGATCGAACAGCTTCGCGCCGACACCGCCCGGACGCTGGCGTCGGATTTTCTGGAAAAGATGCGCGGCATCGGCTACAGTCCCGCACAGGCAGCCGCGCTTTTGGAACACTGGGACGCAAAGGAGGACCGCAATGAGTGAACTTTTGAGCTGTGAAGCACTGACCAAGTGCTACCAGAAGGATAAGACCGCACTGGAAAATGTAGACCTGCACATCGGCTTTGGCCGCATCGTGGGGCTGCTTGGCCCCAACGGCAGCGGCAAGACCACCCTCATCAAGCTGGCAAACGGTCTGCTGCAGCCCAGTGCAGGCAGCATCCGGATCGCCGGCATGACCCCCGGGCCGGACACCAAAGCCATCGTGTCCTATCTGCCGGATGCTGACTGGCTGCCGGACTGGATGCGTGTGGAGCAGCTGGTGGAAATGTTCCACGAATTTTATGCCGATTTTGACCCCGCTAAGGCAAACGAAATGCTGGCCCGGCTGGAACTGGAACCGAAGGCGCGGCTCAAGACCCTCTCCAAGGGCAGCAAGGAAAAGGTGCAGCTGATCCTTGCCATGAGCCGTGCCGCAAAGCTCTACCTGCTGGATGAGCCCATTGGCGGCGTGGACCCTGCTGCCCGGGACTATATCCTGAGCACCATCCTGAACAACTACAGCCGGGATGCGACCGTCATTCTATCCACCCACCTCATCGGCGATATCGAGCCAATTCTGGACGAAGCCGTCTTTTTGAAGGATGGCCGGGTGTTCGCCCACCGCAATGCCGAAGAGCTGCGCGAGACCGAGGGCATGAGCGTGGATGCATATTTCCGGGAGGTATTCAAATGCTGAAACAACTGTTAAAATATGAATTCAAGGCCACCGGCCGCACCTATGGCGGGCTGTATCTGGCCCTTGTTGCGCTGGCAGTGCTGAGCGGCTTTTCCCTGCGCAGCTCTTCCAAGGACGACTTTGCATCTCTGCTGCTGTTCGCCTATATGATCGTAGCCGTTGCGGTGGCAGTGGTGTCCGTGATGACCATTGTGACCCGCTTCACCCGCAATCTGCTGGGCCGCGAAGGCTACCTGATGCACACCCTGCCGGTGACGGAAAGCCAGCTCATCCTTTCCAAGCTGATCTCCAGCGTGGTGTGGATGCTTTGCAGCAGCATCGTGGGTATTTTCTCCTTTGCGGTGATGCTGCTGGCTCTGTCTCTGAACAGCGCGGCCCTGCAGCAGCTGCCGGAGCTGTGGCAGAAAGTGGTAGAGATCTTCCGAGAGATCTTCCGCATGACCGGCAGCTCCGGGTGGCTCTGGCTGATCTTTGAAACGCTGAACGGGCTGGTGGCACTGGTGTCCAGCATCCTGTGCATCTATGCCGCTTGCATGATCGGCCACCAGTTCAAAAAGCACATGGTCCCGGCCGGTATTCTGGCATTTTTCCTGCTGTCCTTCCTGCAGAACTGGCTGAGCTCCGGTGTCAGCAGTGCCGACATGCTGCAGGCTGTTTCCTATCCCACCCTTGGCGGTGTAGATGTTTCCATTGCTGCGCCCAGTGCGTTCACCACCCTGTTCGGGCTGGCGGTCAGCATTGCCTTTGCCGCAGGGTACTTTCTGCTGACCCGCTGGCTGATGGAGCATAAGCTGGATCTGGAATGATCTTAATGTCCTCCGCTTTCGCTCTGGACATTTTCAGCGGAACTATTTCTTAATTGCAATTTGTAAAAGGCCGAACCATAAACTTCATCTGATACAAAAAACATCTGCAAGCTGCCCCATTCCGGGCAAAGCTTGCAGATGTTTTTCTTGTTATAAAGTGTTCAGCACTCGTCGTACTGCTTTTTTAGGTAGTTCAGGCATTCCACCGCGTTTTCCGGGGTGGTATTCTCCAGCGTTGCAAAGATATAGGGCTTTTCCTGCTTTGCAAACCGCAGGATGGCGCGGTAGTTCTCCATGCCTCCCTGCCCTGCACCCGTAGCAGCCAGCTGGCCGCCCGCATCTTTGCGCAGGAAATCCTTGAAGTGGATCATGGCGATGTCCTTGCCCAGAAGCTCGATGGCCTCGGCGAACACTTCCTCGCGGCGGTCCACATTTTCCATGTTCAGCAGGTTGACGGGGTCGAACAGGATCTGCAGGTTCGGGCTGCCGATCTCGTCCAGCACGGTGCGGGCGCGTCTGGCATCGTACACGATGTGCTTGACCACCGGCTCAATGGCAATGGTCACGCCGTACTGCTCGGCACAGCGCACCACCGGCTTGAAGTTCCGGATAAAAGTAGCAAGGGCTTCGTCGCTGCGGCACTCCGGGCAGAACTTGTACTCTGCGTTGGGCGCACCGGTCTCGGTGCCCACCATACCGCAGCCCAGCAGGCTTGCAAAGCGGATGTGCGCATAGTATTTTTCCTGAATGGTGTGCAGGGCATCCGCATCCGGGTGGGCAAGGTTCAGGTAGTTGCCCAGCACGGCAATGTCGATGCCGTTTTTCTCAAACAGATGCCTCAGATACAGCGCGTAGCCGGGGGTCAGGGCGCTGGGGGTGCAGGGCAGCTCCTTGAAGGATTTGCTCAGAGCCACATGGGCGCAGGTAAAGCCTTTCTGGCGCACCAGCGGCAGCACCTGTTCAACGGGCAGCTTTTCCGCGTCATGCAGACGCAGGCCGAATTGGATCATGGAAAACCTCCTCCTTTCCCGCACAACACGCGGGGTTGCATTGACCTTATTATACACGAAAGCTGCGTTCCATGGAACCGCCTGAAACAAAAAAAGAGCATCACTTTGCACCCTCAATGGATACAAATGATGCTCTTTTTGCAGATCTGGTCCTGGCAGACGCGGCTCTTTCTCAGCGCCGGTACTTTGCAGCGGCCTGCAGGCGCTGCATCGCACGGTCGAGCGCGATCTTGCTCTGATAATATTCATGCATGCTCTGCTGATGCTGCAAACGCTCTGCGGCACGGATGCGGGCAGCCTCGGCACGGTTCTTGTCGATATCCTCCGGGCGCTCGGCGCTGTCCACCAGCACCATCACATAGGCAGGCGTCACCTCGGCAATGCCGTCGCCTACCAGGATGTCCCGGCTTTCACCGTTCACCTCAAAGTGCAGGATGCCCATGTGGATGGCCACCAGTACCGGGCTGTGTCCAGCCTGTATGCCGTACACGCCATCACTGATGGGCAGCACAAGGTCTTCGCAATCGCCCTGATAGTACTCACCGCTGGACGCAGTGATGTTCAGCATGAACTTGTTCATCAGACGGCACCGCCCTTTTCTTCAGCCAGCTTTTCCGCCGCCTTCTGGCGGGCATCTTCCAGCGTACCAACGTTGAAGAACGCCCACTCCGGCAGGTCGTCGGCTTCGCCGTCCACAATGGCGGCAAAGCTGCGCACGGTATCCTGCAGGGGCACATACTTGCCCTTCAGGCCGGTAAAGTTCTCGGCCACAGCAAAGGGCTGGGACAGGAACTTCTGCAGCTTGCGGGCGCGGGCGACGGTGAGCTTGTCGTTCTCGTCCAGCTCGTCCATGCCCAGAATGGCGATGATGTCCTGCAGCTCCTGATAGCGCTGCAGAATGGACTGCACCTTGCGGGCCACGCGGTAGTGCTCCTCACCCACGATATCCGCTTCCAGAATGCGGGAGGTGGATGCCAGCGGGTCCACGGCCGGGTAAATGCCCTGCTCCACGATCTTACGGGACAGCACGGTAGTGGCATCCAGATGTGCAAAGGTGGTGGCGGGGGCTGGGTCGGTCAGGTCGTCGGCGGGGACGTAGACGGCCTGCACCGAGGTGATGGAGCCTTCCTTGGTGGAGGTGATGCGCTCCTGCAGAGCGCCCAGCTCGTTGGCCAGAGTGGGCTGATAGCCCACAGCAGAGGGCATACGGCCCATCAGAGCGGACACCTCGGAGCCTGCCTGCACGAAGCGGAAGATGTTATCAATGAACAGCAGCACGTCCTTGTGGGTCTCCTCACGGAAGTACTCTGCCATGGTCAGGCCGGTCTCGGCAACACGCATACGTGCTCCTGGGGGCTCGTTCATCTGACCAAAGACCAGTGCGGTCTTATTCAGAACACCGGACTCGTTCATCTCGCCCCAAAGGTCGCAGCCCTCGCGGGAGCGCTCGCCGACGCCGGTGAAGATGGAGTAGCCGCCGTGCTCGGTGGCCACGTTATGGATCAGTTCCTGGATCAGCACGGTCTTGCCGACGCCTGCACCGCCGAACAGACCGATCTTGCCGCCCCTTGCATAGGGGGCCAGCAGGTCGATGACCTTGATGCCGGTCTCCAGGATCTCGGTCGCGGGCTTCTGCTCCGCAAAGCTGGGGGCCTTGCGGTGGATGGGCCAATGCGGCACATCATCCACAGAGCCCTTGCCGTCGATGGGTCTGCCCAGCGGGTCGAACATGCGGCCCAGCGTGGCTTCGCCCACCGGTGCGGTCAGGCCGTGGCCGGTAGCGGTCACGGTCATGCCCTTGCCAAGACCCTCGCTGGCGGAAAGCATGATGCAGCGCACAGTGGTCTCGTTGACATGCTGTGTCACTTCCATCGTGCGCTCGGTGCCCTCAGCGGTCACGGTAAGCGCTTCCTGCAGGGCAGGCAGCCTGCCTGCGGTGAACTGCACGTCCACCACAGGGCCGGCTACGCGAATAATAGTTCCCTGTATCATACGATTGCCTCTATACTAATTTGTAAATACGTTTTATTCCGCCCGGTTCTGCACAGCAGCCGCACCGCCGATGATCTCGGTGATCTCCTGCGTGATAGAGCCCTGACGGGTGCGGTTGTACTCCAGCTGCAGCTCACGGATCATATCGTTGGCGCTCTTTGTGGCGGAATCCATGGCGGTCATGCGGGCGCTCTGCTCTGCGCAGAAGCTCTCGGTCATGGCACCAAAGATCATGCCGTGCATGTAGATGGGCGCGGTCTGCTCGAACACCGTCCATGCAGACGGGAACATCTCCACCTCGCCCTTCGGGTCGCCCAGACCCTTGGGAGCGGGCTGAAGATGGGCGCGGTCCAGCGGCAGCAGACGCACCATGGTCGGTTCGCTGGTCAGTGCATTCTCGATGCGGGTATAGATGAGATAGATCTCATCCAGCTTGCCGGTCTTGAAATCATCGATGGCATCCACCGTGATATCGCGGGCGCGCTGCAGCGTAGGCTCGGTAGCGCTGTAGTGGAAATCCTCCACCAGACGCGGGTCCTTGTGGTACAGGGCGCGGTAGCCGGTCTGACCGATCACATAGAACCGGTCGTTCTCATCCGCATTTTCCTTGAGGAACTTGATGATGTTCTGGTTGTAAGCGCCTGCCATGCCCTTATCTGCCGTCAGCACAATGTAGGCCCGCTTGGGGTTTGCGATATTGCGCTCGTGGAAGAACGGATGCACCGGCTCTTCCGGCAGGTGGGGCACCACGCGGGAAATTGTGTCGCGCATACGGTTGAAGTAGGGCGACACATTCTGGTAGTTCTTGCGCGCTTTGCGCAGCTTGGACGAGGAGATCAGATACATGGCGTTCGTGATCTTCATGGTGTCCTGAATGCTCTCAATGCGCTCCTTCAGCAGCTTACTGGACGGCATGGCTGTCGCCTCCCGCATAAGCTTTCCAGGCGTTCAGGATGGCATCGACCATATCCGGTTCGAGCTTGCCGGCAGCAGTGATCTTATCCATCGTACCGGACACATCCGCGCGGAACTGACGCACAAATGCGGAAGTTTTGGCGCGCAGCTCGGCAGTGGGCAGCTGATCCAGCATACCGTGGGAAGCCAGCACCAGCGTGACCACCTGCTCTGCATCGGACTTGGGCTGGTACAGCGGCTGCTTGAGCATTTCCGTCAGTGCCTTGCCGTGATCCAGCTGGCGGCGGGTCTCTGCATCCAGATCAGAGCTGAACTGTGCAAAGGACTCCATATCCTTGTACTGTGCCAGTTCGATACGCAGGTTTGCGTTGGCCTTCTTCATAGCCTTGGTCTGGGCAGCGCCGCCCACACGGGACACCGACAGGCCCACATTGACAGCCGGGCGGTTGCCTGCATTGAACAGGGCGCTCTCCAAAAAGATCTGGCCATCGGTGATGGAAATGACGTTGGTGGGGATGTAGGCGGAAACATCGCCTGCCTGCGTCTCAACGATGGGCAGTGCAGTGATGGAACCGCCGCCCAGCTTGTCGCTCATGCGGCAGGAGCGCTCCAGCAGACGGGAGTGCAGATAGAATACATCGCCGGGGTAAGCCTCACGGCCCGGAGAGCGGCGCAGCAGCAGAGAGATGGCACGGTAAGCCACTGCATGCTTGGACAGATCATCGTAAACGATCAGCACGCTCTTGCCCTTGGACATGAAGTATTCGGCCAGTGCGGTGCCGGCATAGGGTGCGATGTACTGCAGGGGAGCAGAATCCGAAGCAGTTGCCGCCACGATGGTGGTGTAGCTCATGGCACCGTGCTTCTGCAGATCGCCTGCCACGCGGGCGATGGAAGAAGCCTTCTGGCCGATGGCCACATAGATGCACAGCACGCCGGTGTCCTTCTGGTTCAGGATGGCATCGGTGGCAATGGAGGTCTTGCCGGTCTGGCGGTCGCCGATGATCAGCTCACGCTGGCCGCGGCCGATGGGGAACATGGAATCGATGGCGAGGATGCCGGTGTGGAGCGGAGTATCCACGCTCTGACGCTCCAGAATGCCGGGGGCCTGCTTTTCGATGGGGTTGTAGCCCACAGCTTCAATGGGGCCTTTGCCGTCGATGGGCTCGCCCAGCGGGCTGATGACACGGCCCAGAAAGGCATCGCCCACCGGGATTCCGGCACGCTTGCCGCTGCGGGTCACCAGAGTACCCACGCCCACCTTCTCGATATCGTCGAACAGCATGACACCCAGATGATCGGGTTCCACACTTTCCACCATGCCCTTTGCACCGGTGTCAAAGGTAACGATCTCGCCGTAAACGGCCTTGTCCATGCCCTTGACATCCACAACGCCGTCGGCGGCGGAAATGACCGTACCGCCCTCAGAAGCCTCGGCAGCGGGCTTGTAGTCCTCTGCGCGGGTCTGCATGGTGGCAAGATCGGGGGTGCCTGCGGTGATGTTCTCCAGCATATGCTTTGCAGAGTTGTCGATCACCTGGTCGCCCACCTGCAGCACATAGCCGGAGATCAGCTCCGGCTCCACGCTGACGGTGATCACCACCTCAGCGCCGTACTGCTTTTTGAGCTGGGTGCGGATGCGCTGCAGCGCCTCCTCAGAGGGAGTGCGGGCGCAGTGCAGATATGCTTTCAAGGTCTCAGCTGCGCTTGCCATCGCTGTCCCCCGCTTTCTGCAGCAGGTCGTCCAGCAAACGGGCATCGTCCTGCTGCGTCAGGTTGCGTTCCAGCACCTTGGCGCACACGGTACGGGTCAGGTCAGCGATCTGAGCATCGGCCTGACGCAGCTTGCTGGCACGCTCTGCCTCTGCAGCTGCCTTGCCCTCGGCCACGATGGCATCGGCCTGACGCTGTGCGTCGGCCAGCAGCTGTTCTTTCTGTTTCTCAGCCAGCTGCTCACTTGCCTCGCGGCGGGCAGCAGCTTCCACATCCACATTGTGCAGCTTGTCTTCTGCTGCATTCAAGGCAGCCTGTGCCTTGTTCTTTGCTTCCTGCGCATCAGCCATGCTTGCATCCACCATCTGCTGGCGCTTTGCGATCACATCCTGAACAGGCTTGAACAGGAACTTACGCAGCAGCACATACATGATGAGGACGTTCACAACGGTCCACAGCAGGTTCATATCCAACTTCAGCATTCGTACGCGCCTCCGTTACTGACCCAGGAACAGGATGATCAGCAGTGCAACGACGAAGCCGAAAATTGCAGTACCTTCTGCCAGAGCAGCGCCCAGCAGCAGGTTCGTCTGGATCTTGCTGGAAGCTTCCGGCTGACGGCTGATAGCCTCAGCTGCCTTGCCAGTTGCAATACCAATACCAATACCACCGCCAATGCCGGTCAGCGCTGCAATGCCAGCGCCCAGAGCAACCAATCCGCTCATAGTTAAATCTCCTTTTTCATTTGAAATAAGTAAAAGTTTTGGTTTATTCCTCTTCATCGCCGATGGTCTCTTTCATGAACAGCGAAGTCAGGAACACGAACACGTAGGTCTGAATCAGACCATCGAACAGGTCAAAGTACAGGCTGAACACCGCCGGGACGAACACAGGCACCACGAGCTTGATCAGCTCCATGATAACAAATGCGCCCAGCACATTGCCGAACAGTCGCATGCACAGGCTGGTGGGGCGGATGGCGATCTCGAGGATGTTCATGGGGGTCATGACCGGGGTGGGAGCGGCAAGGCTCTTGAGAAAGCCAACGCCGCCGCGTGCACGGATGCCGGCACCCTCGATCAGCACAATGCTCATCAGCGCCAGCGCTGCGGTCACGTCCAGATCCTTCGTGGGGGGCTTGACACCGAACACACCGATCAGGTTCGAGAAGGCGATGTAGATGGCTACGGTCACCAGATACGGCACATAGCACTTATTTTTTTCGCCCAGCAGACCTACAAAGAAATCGTTGCCTGCGGTGTAGGCCATTTCCAGCACAGCCTGACGCTTGCTAATATGGTCCACCTTCAGGTTCCGGGTAAGCAGGATCGAGCCGATGACGACGATCAGCATGATCACCCAACTGATGACCACGGATTCCGGGATCTGCATCGGGCCGACCTTGACGTACTCGACAGTCAGTTCTTCCATCAGGGCTTTGGTCAGATTGCTCAATTTATTTTTCCTCCTTCCTGAAGAATGGGATTTTGGGGGCAAGGTGCCATGCCGGTGTGCGGCACAGCGTCCTTCTTATCGCTCGAAGAAAGGCGCAGCTTTGTGAAAAAAGTAAGGAAGGTGTTCGGCTCTGTCCGGTCACACCCTCCCTCCTGCACGGGTCACTTCGTCTTTTTTCGTTGTGTATGATAGTACGATTGACGAAAATTGGCAAGTGGCTTTGTGCACATTCTACATTTTAGGTGATTCTACTGCATTGATATATTAAAAAAGTTGTGCATCTTGTCCAACAAAGCACTCTTCGCATGTACTTTTTCCACAAATTTCTTAGCCAATTCTTAGGTTTCAATGGCTTTTTCAGGGCATTCCGGGAAATATTTCCATCAAAAATGCCCCATTGTACATACTTTATATGCCCGATATATAAAATTCGTATAGGTGTCTCGTCTGGGATTACACCCGCTCTTATACATATTTATTATAACTGCATATCTAAAATCTGTCAGTCCTCCTGTTTTGCGCCGCGGCGGAACACCAGCCGGAAGATGGCACGGGCAAGCGGCCCGCAGTACAGCATCTGCTTTTCGTCGTGACTTCCTCGGCAGCCCTCCCTGCAGGGCACAGAGTTCCTCTCCAAAGGGTCTGATTGCCCGGACACACCGCGCAGAAAGCAGCATTTTGCACGTTCTATCTGCTATTTTTCAAGAACTGCACAATTATATGTTTCTATCCTTGTGCACTCTGCGAATAGACAAATCGATCAGAAATATGTATAATAAAGCCAGAAACCAGAGAAGTACAGCAGAAGCTCAAGAGAGAGCTAATCCCGCTGACTTGAAGCAGAAAGGAGCGAGACCGATGGTCGATATGGAACCCGCACAGTTTGGACAGGCTGTCGGGATTCGCTGAGAAGCAAAACAGAGGCTCACCACAGACGGGATGTTTCCCCCGTATAAAAACACAACAAAAATGAGCCAGTCTTGAGCATCAAAAATGCGATTACACGACAACCTGTCGATAAACTTAACCCCCAGCGATTCAAATAGATCCGCCGGAGATGATTCCTATGAAGGTATCTTTTGTACGGAGAACATTATTTGAATAGCAAAAAAGGAGTTCTACCAATGTACTAAGTAGTTTGCCCCTGGCGAATCTAACTCGAAAGAATGTGGTAATATGAAATTCATCTTCCGAATCTCGGTGCCGCACTCCATCAGTTAAGAGAAGGGTCAATCCAATGTACTAAGTAATCAGTCCCCTTGAAATAGATTCTCAGTTTCCAGTAGTTTCTAAGGAGAGTCACCCTATGAAACGTTTACTCCGAAAATGAGGAACCCCAAGGAGAAGAGGCTTATGACTCCGAAGAAGTAAGTATCCAGCCGGACGAAGGCTTGCAACCGCCTCGTCCGGCTGGTTTTATTTTGTGCTTTTTCAACCAACAGTTGATGCCCGATTTGTGCAAATTTTACGCTGCGCGGTTGAATACCGTCCTTTGTTTTTGCACTTTTCTGTGGTATACTGTGGAAAAAGATGGGAGGTGCATTTCATGGAGTCATTCTTTTCTTTTTCCACTCTGTTCAACCTTGTGCTGACCGTTATCTGGTTCATCTCCGGCATTCGGGATCTTCAAGGCAAAGACCCGTTCCTCGATCTGCCGTTCAACCAGTATCACCGCGACCCGGAATACCGCGCCTTCTGGCAGAAAAAGAACGGCGTATTTTACATACTCAACAGCATCGCCTTTCTGATCTTAGCCTTCACACCTGTTACATCGCTGATCTACCGTATCCTCTTCGGCATTGCCATCGTGGGGGACCTTCTTTATCTTGTCGCCTACGAAAGCTGGAACCATAGTGCGGATTGACAGCCGGAAAGGGGCCACCATGAATTTGAATCTTTCGGATTGGGACTGGCTGAATGCTGGGCTGGGCGTATTGTTTTTATACCGCGGCATTCGGGACCTGTACAATGGCACCGGCACCGGCTGGAGCAGCGAGGACGAAAAGCAGCACTTCCACAGATCCTTCGGCATCCTGTCGATCCTTTGCGGTGCACTCTATCTAGTCAACATTTTTCTGCCCAAGGTCGAGCCGCTGCGCTCCATTTTGATGGTGGCAGCGCTCGTGTTCAGTGTTGTTCTGCTGATCTCGCATCTGTGCTATCTCTTGAGCAAGGACGACAAAAAATGAGGGGGTTCCATGGAAGTTATCTTTTCGATTTTAGTCGCACTTTTCGGCATTGGGTTCGGCATTTTTATGGCACTGCAGCCGGAGGATGCCATTGCCCTGCATGACCGTGGGCGGTATACGCAGACCGAGCCAACGGAAAAGTACATCAAGCAGACCCGGTTGGAAGGCATTGGGCTTTCGGTGCTCTGTGCCGTACTTCTGGTGGTGCTGCTGTTCGCACCCCAATAATACTTTGCAGCTTGCCTCTTGCGGATTTTTTCTCACCCTGTTACAATGAGAAAAAAACGCAGGAGGTATTTTATTATGGTCAAGCATGTGATCCTGTGGCAGCTGAAAGACGAGCTGTCCGACGCCGAAAAAGCCGCCGTCAAGGAAGGCATCAAGGAAGGGCTGGAAGGTCTGGCAGGCAAGGTCCCGGGCCTTGTGGAAGTGCATGTCAACATCCACGGTCTCCCCTCTTCCACCGCCGACCTGATGCTGGACACCACCTTTGAAAGCGCCGAAGCCCTTAAGGGCTACTCCGTCCATCCCGCCCATGTGGCTGTGGCCGACGGCAAGGTGCGGCCCTACACCAAGGCACGGTTCTGTCTGGATTACGAGATTTAATGTTGACAAACCCACCGTTTTTGCGTATTATAGACATAACAATGTAAATTGGCTGTGAAGAGAAGAGTACGCACCGTCTGCGCCTGACAGAAAGCCCGAAGGATGGAACCGGGCAGGCCGCGCGATGCCGAAGATGGTCTCGGAGCTGCGCAGGTGAAAATTGAGCCTGCGACGGGTGCGCCCGTTACTGCGCTGCGCCGGGTTCTGTGTCCGGCAAAAGGCTGTGCCTGCAAAGGTGCAGCGAAGCAAGGTGGTACCACGAAAGTTACAGGCTCTCGTCCTTGTCCGGCTCAGTCCGGCAGGATGAGGGCTTTTTTCGTCGCTACCAATCAGGAAAGGAAGAGTATCAACCTATGAGTGAGCACAAGACATTCTACATTACCACTCCCATCTACTACCCCAGCGACAAGCTGCACATCGGCCACAGCTATACCACTGTCGCCTGCGACGCACTGGCACGCTTCAAGCGGATGCAGGGCTATGACGTCATGTTCCTGACCGGCACCGACGAGCACGGCCAGAAGATCCAGGACAAGGCCGCCGACGCCGGTGTGACCCCCAAGGAGTATGTGGACAAGATCGTAGCCACCGTCAAGGATCTGTGGAAGCTGCTGGACGTCAGCTACGACCGCTTCATCCGCACCACCGACGACTACCACATGGAGTCCTGCCAGAAAATTTTCACCAAACTGTATGAGCAGGGCGACATCTACAAGGGCGAGTACATCGGCCACTACTGCAAGCCCTGCGAGAGCTTCTGGACCGACAGCCAGCTGGTGGACGGCAAGTGCCCGGACTGCGGCCGCGAAGTGTACGACGCACACGAGGAAGCCTACTTCTTCAAGACCAGCAAGTATGCTGACCGCCTGCTGAAGCTCTACGAGGAGAACCCCCAGTTCATCCAGCCTGAGAGCCGCAAGAACGAGATGATCGCCTTCATCAAGCAGGGCCTGCAGGACACCTGCGTGTCCCGCACCTCCGTGAAGTGGGGCATCCCCGTACCCTTCGACCCCAAGCACACCATGTATGTGTGGGTGGATGCCCTGAGCAACTATATCTCCGCGCTGGGCTACGGCAACGAAAAATATCACGACTACGACAAGTTCTGGCCTGCCGACCTGCACATGGTGGGCAAGGAGATCCTGCGTTTCCACACCATTCTGTGGCCCGCCATGCTGATGGCTCTGGATCTGCCCCTGCCCAAACGGGTGTTCGGCCACGGCTGGCTGCTGATGAACGGCGGCAAGATGTCCAAGTCCGTGGGCAACGTGGTGGACCCTGTGATCCTGTGCGACCGCTACGGCGTGGATGCCATCCGCTACTTCCTGCTGCGTGAGATTCCCTTCGGCAACGATGGCATGTTCACCAACGAAGCCCTGATCACCCGCATCAACAGCGATCTGGCGAACGATTTGGGCAACCTGCTCAGCCGCACGGTCGCCATGTGCGAGAAGTACTTCGGCGGCACCGTGCACAATGTGGCCGGTACCGAAGCCATCGACACCGAGCTGGAGACCATGGTCAACGAGCTGACCGCCAAGGTCACGGCCGACATGGACAGCCTGACCATCCCGCAGGCTCTGATGGAGATCTTTGCGGTGATCCAGCGTGCCAACAAGTACATCGACGAGACCGCTCCCTGGGCACTGGCAAAAGACGAGGCCAACAAGGCCCGTCTGGAGAGCGTGCTGTACCACCTGTGCGAGGCACTGCGCGTGTGCGGCATCCTGCTGAACGCATACCTGCCCACCACTGCACCCAAGATGATGGAACAGCTGGGTCTGGACGCATCTGCTCTGGACCTGACCAAGACCACCTACGGCGCACAGGAGACCTATACCGTGCACAAGGGCGAGGCACTGTTCCCCCGCATCGATGTGGCAAAGGAAATTGCCCACCTGAAGGAAGAGGACGAGAAGCGCAAGGCCGCTGCCGAAGCTGCCAACAAGGCCAAGGCTGAAGCGGAGAAGAAGGCTGCCACCCCCGCTGAAGAGAGCACCGTGGACTTTACCCACGAGGAAGAGATCGACTTTGACACCTTCTGCAAGGTGGAACTGCGCGTGGCCGAAGTGCGCGCCTGCGAGAACCTGAAGGAAAGCAAGAAGCTGCTGCACCTGACCGTGTTTGACGGCGAGCGGGAGCGCTGCATCCTTTCCGGCATTGCAAAATGGTTCAAGCCGGAAGACCTGATCGGTAAGAAGATCGGCATTGTGTGCAATCTGGCACCTCGCCCCATGATGAAGGGCAAGTATGTCAGCGAGGGCATGATCTTTGCTGCTGATACCGCCGACGGCGGCTGCTCCATCGCTTTCTACGGCGACGACACCCCCGTAGGCAGCCGCATCCACTGAGCCATGGAAACTGTAAAGCTTTCCCGTGCCGAAAGGCTGGATAAAATTTTCGGCACGCCGGTGTTTGCCGTGCTGCTGGCCATTTTCTGCAATGTACTGTGGGGTTCGGCGTTCCCGTTCATCAAGCTGGGCTACCGGCTGTTCGCCATTGATTCCAGCAGCACCGCGTCCATTTTCTGCTTTGCCGGTGTGCGGTTCATGCTGGGCAGCTTTCTGGTGCTTCTGGGCAGTGTGCTGCTGCAAAGCCGCCTGCCCAAGTTCCCCCGCGGCAAAGTGGCAGCGGAGTGCTGTGCTCTGGGCCTGTGGCAGACCACGACCCAGTACGCATTCTATTACATCGCTGTTGCCATGCTCACAGGTGCCTTTGGCGGCATCCTGAACAGCACCCAGAGCTTTCTGGGCGTGATCTTTGCCCACTTCATCTATGGCAATGCCGACCGCATGACCCCTGCCAAAACGCTGGGCTGCGCCGTTGGCTTTGCGGGCGTGCTCATCGGCACGCTGGGCAACCACGGCAGCGGAAGCGGCTGGGGCGTGTTCTGCATGATGGCCGCTACCATCATCTTTACCCTGTCCGGCCCGTGGAACAAATCCGTGACCAAAAAAGCAGACAGCTTTGCCGTCTGCTTCATCAACCTGTTCGTGGGCGGTCTGGCACTGTTCGTGCTGGGCACTGTGCTGGGCGGCAGTCTCCATGTGCAGAGCGCACTGGCGGTGGTGGTCATGCTGTATCTGGCCTTCATCTGCGGGGCAGGCTATGTGCTGTGGGCCCTGCTGATGAAGAACAACCCGGTCAGCCGCATTGCCATCTTTGGCTTCGTAAACCCGGTGGTCAACGTGCTGCTGAGCGCCGTGCTCAACGGCGAGCCCCTGTTCCGCTGGCAGTATCTGGCGGCGCTGGTGTTCGTGTGTGTTGGCATCTGGCTGGTGAACAAGGCCCCCGCCAAAAAGGAGGGCAAATGACCGGCCCCATTTTTGACACCCATGCGCACTACAGTGCCCGCGCTTTTGACGCAGACCGCGATTTCCTGCTGGGCAGCCTGCCCAGCAAGGGCGTGGTGGGCGTGTGTGAACAGGCCACCCACTCCGGGGATGCACCCAAAGTGCTAGAGCTGGCGCACCGCTACCCGTGGGTGGTGGCAGCTGTTGGCATCCACCCGGAAAGCCTGCTGCCCGCTGCCGACTGCGGCGAGGAAGGCCCGGCTCCTACGGTCTCGGTGTACGGCGGGGACTGGGCCGCAGAGATGCGCGCTCTGGCCCCGTATTACGAGGACCCCAAGGTGGTAGCTGTGGGGGAGTGCGGGCTGGACTACCACTGGCCTGTGCCCAAGGATGCCCAGCTGGCCATGTTTGAGGCGCACATCCAGCTGGCGCTGGAACTGGACAAGCCCATCATCGTGCACGACCGCAACGCCCACGCCGACGTTTACGCCCTGCTGAAAAAATACCAGCCCAAGGGCATCGTCCACTGCTATTCCGGCAGTGCCGATGACGCGGTGTGGCTGGCAAAGCAGGGACTGTTCATTGGTTTTGGCGGGGCGTGCACCTTCAAGGGTGCCAAGCGGGCGGCAAAAGCTATCAGCGCCCTGCCACTGGAAAGCATCGTGCTGGAGACCGACTGCCCCTACATGGCACCGGAGCCGGTGCGCGGCACCCGCTGTGACAGCTCCCTCATCCGCTATGTGGGCGAATACATCGCCCAGCTGCGGGGCATCTCTGCCGAAGAGGTGTTCCGCACCACAGCCGAAAATGCCCGCCGGGTATACGGGCTGTGATCCGTTTTTCGCAAGTTGCACAGGTTTTTCTCTGTGCTTCTGTATAAATCAATAATCAAAATCCAAACTGTTATAAGGAGAACCTACCATGAAAGCACGTATTCCTAAGCACCGCGAGTTCATCATCAACTTCCCCGACAGCATCGACCAGAACAAGGCCAACGAGGGCTGGGCAAAGCTGCAGCAGATCGTTGAGGACTACAAGAAGGCCCACAATGGCGCTTCCGTCTACGCCCCCACCTTCATCGAGGACTGCGAGGCCGAGGTGAAGAAGCTGCAGGAAGAGTACGGCTTCGAGTATACGGTCGAATACGTTCAGTAATTTCTGATATTTAAAATCCCCTCTGTGCATCTGTGCAGGGGGGATTTGCTGTTTCAGGGGGAACCGCTTTTCCCTACGGCGCACTTCCCCGCAAAAATACAGCCCCGGCAGACTGCATGGTCTGTCGGGGCTGTGCTTTTCTGTCCGGGTCACTTTTCCACTTTACTCAGCAGGATGCGGTCGTTATCCAGATTCTTGCCTGCATTCTCGCGGAACTTTTCAAGCAGGTCGTCCACAGTCATCCGGCTGCGTTCCTCGCCCTTCACGTCAAAGACGATGCGGCCGGAATCCATCATCAGGGTGCGGTTGCCCAGCTCCAGTGCCTGATGCATATTGTGGGTGACCATCAGGCAGGTGATCTTCTTTTCGGCCACGATGCTCTTGGTCAGCTCCAGCACCTTTTCGGCGGTGGCGGGGTCCAGTGCGGCGGTATGCTCGTCCAGCAGCAGCAGCTTGGGGGTGACGAGCGTTGCCATGAGCAGGGTCAGCGCCTGCCGCTGGCCGCCGGAAAGCAGTCCCACCGGCTGCTTCATGCGGTCCTCAAGGCCCATATCCAGCAGCGCCAGCTTTTCGCGGAACACTTCCTTGTCCTTGCGGGAGATGCGGGAGAAGATGGCGTGGGGCGCGGTGCCGGCACGCAGATAGGCCAGTGCAAGGTTTTCCTCAATGGTCATGTTGGGTGCCGTGCCCTTGAGCGGGTCCTGAAACAGGTGGCCAATGACCTTGCTGCGCTGGTGCTCCGGCTCAAAGGTGATATCCTGTCCGCCCAGCAGGATGCTGCCCTCGTCTGCGATGAAGCCGCCGGTGATGGCGTTAAACAGGGTGGATTTGCCCGCGCCGTTGGAGCCCACGATGGTGGCAAAGTCCCCTGCTTCCATGTGCAGGCTGACACCGTTCAGGGCCACTTTTTCATTGACCGTGCCGGGGTTGAAGGTCTTGTGCAGATCGTTCAGCTGAAGCATTTCCATCTTACTTTCCCTCCTTGCCGGTAGTTACGCGGCGGCGGCAGGCCCCATGCTTGCGCTGCTCAAAGGCGATTTTTTCCTTGATGGCCGGCATCGAAATGGCGATGGCCACGATGATGGCGGACACCAGCTTCATGGCGGCGGCGGGCACATTGAAGCGCAGGGCCACAGCCACGATAAAACGGTACAGGCAGCTGCCGAACACCACGCCGATGATGCGGCGCGGCATGGTGCGCTTGCCAAGCAATGTCTCGCCGATGATGAGGGAAGCCAGTGCGATGGTCACCATGCCGGTGCCCACATTGATATCGCAGCTCTTCTGATACTGTGCCAGCAGGCCGCCGGAGAGGGCGCACAATGCGCCGGAAACGCACAGGCCCACCGTGATGGTGAAAGCCGGGTTGATGCTGGAAGCGCGCACCATGGCGGCATTATCGCCGGTGGCGCGGATGGACAGGCCCAGACGGGTGCCGAGGAAGCCCAGCATCGCCGCGCCTGCAAGCACGATGATGACCAGCGCGATGGCCAGCTTATACCAGCCGCCAAGGAAGCTCAGCGGGCCTTTTGCCAGCGAGAAAACAGTGTCGGTCTTGACCAGCGACATGGTGGAGGAAAAGCCCATCACGGCCAGATTGATGGTGTAAAGGCCGGTGTTGACGATGATGCCTGCCATGATGCTCTCCACGCCAAGGCGGGTCTGCAGAAAAGCCGTAACAAAGCCGGAGCACACGCCTGCCGCCATAGCTGCAACAAGTGCCAGAATGGGGTGGCCGGTCAAAGCCACCTGACAGGCTACCGCGCAGCCCAATGTGAAGCAGCCGTCGGTGGACAGGTCTGCAATGTTCAGGATGGAATAGCTCAGGAACAGTGCCAGCGCCACCAGGGCATAGATACAGCCCAGTTCCAGCGCCGTCTGTAGGACGTTGAGCGAAAAGATACTCGCCAGCATGTGTGTGCTCCTTTTATGTTTCTTTTTGATTGGACGATTTAAAATGGCCTCCGCTTTTGCTCTGGCCATATTCAGCGGAATTGGGTTTTTATTCGGGATTCAGAAAAGCCTGCGGGCTTTTCTGAATCCCCTTTTCACGAGTAGGGTCGTGACGGAAAGCAGGCTCGCCCTCTCCGTCACCTACGGTGACACCTCTCCCAAAGGGAGAGGCCTTGGCAGAAAGATGAACTTTACGTGGACTGCCAAAGGCTCCCACTTTGGGGGAGCTGGCAAATCCGTAGGATTTGACTGAGAGGGCGAGCCTGCTAACCACGAAGATACCGGACTTATTTAATTTAGCTTCTTGTGATGCGGTGCACTGTGGGCAGCAAAACACTTCCTCAGAACTGCCAAAAGCTCCCCCTTCGGGGGAGCTGGCAAAACCGTCAGGTTTTGACTGAGAGGGTACTTTTTTAAGAGAAGTTCTCTGCGGTGGTCACTTCCACGATCTCGGTGCAGTAGGGCTTGAAGGCTTCCTTCACGGTGTCAAGGTCCAGGCCCAGCGCTTCGCAGGTCTCGGTGTTGATGGTGACGATGCCGTTGTCAAAGGTCTGGTACGGCAGGTCTGCGGTAGTCTTGCCGTCGCAGAGGATCTCCGCCACCATATCGGCAGTGGCTTCGCCCAGCTGGACGTAATCCACGCCGTAGCCCACAAAGGCCCCGTTCAGTGCAAAGCTGTCGGCACCGGTGTAGTGCTGCACGCCTGCCTCGGTAAAGGTCTCGTAGATGGACAGCTCTGCGGTCATCACGGTGTTGTCGGTGGGGGTAAACACGGCCTTGACACCGGCGGCGATCAGAGCCTCAGCTGCCATCTGCACCTCAGCGGTGGTGGTGCCGTTCTTCTCAATGTACTTGATGCCGTTGGCATCACAGAAAGCCTTGGCATCGGCAATGGCCTGGGTGGAGGCATCCTGACTCAGGTCGTACAGCAGGCCAATGGTGTCAATGTCCGGGTTGACAGCGGTAATCAGGTTCATGATGGCCTCGGTGTTCAGTGCGTCGGAGGTGCCGGTGATGTTCTCCTCGCCGTCAAAGCCTGCAGCGGCGGGGTCGGTGACAGCAGAGTAGACAACGGGGATATCGGTATCCTCCACAGCGGCCAGCATGGTTGCAGCGGTGGGGGTAGCCACAGCCACGATCACATCCACGCCGTCCCCTACGAGGTCGGCACCGATCTGGTTCAGGTTGGACTGGTCAGCCTGTGCATTTGCGTAGTAGTCGGCGTAGTCGAAGGTAACGCCCTTCTCAGCGCCCAGCTCATCCAGACGGCTCTCCACAGATTCCACGATCTGGTTGAGGGAAGCATGATCCACATAGTTGACGATGCCCACCTTGAAGGTCTGGCCGCCCTCGGCTGCTGCGGAAGCGGCAGCGGAAGAAGCGGTGGAAGATGCAGCCACGGTGCTGGAAGCGGAGCCGCCGCAGCCGGTGAATGCCAGTGCAGAAACGGCGGAAGCAGCCATAGCGGCCTTGAGGAAGCTGCGGCGGGAGATCATGGTAACGTTTTTCATAATAGCAAACTCCTTTCCCGGAGCGGGCGGCAAAAGTAAAAGACCCGCTCCCCTTGCGGGACGGGTCTTACAAATAAAAACGACCCTGTCCCTGTGTGTTATCCACAAGGACAGGATCGGTAAAGTTCGATTCTGCGGTGCCACCTTGCTTGCCCTGCTTTGCAAACTGCAGAGCCTCTCACGGAGAGCCAACACTCCCCTGTCCTGTAACGGAGACTTCCGTCCAAAGCTACTAAGGCTTGCTGCCCATTTGCCCGGCCCTCGGCGGCCCACGAAGCTCTGCCCCGCTCTCGCCCGTTTTCACTGTCCGGGCTCACTGAAGATGCGCTGTGCAGGTTCTCTTCCGCCTCATCGGTTTGATTGCATTATACACTTTATTGGCATAAAGTCAAGGGGAAATTTCAAAAATTTCTTTTTTCTGCAGCACAAAGTCATTCTTCCGTGCATCAAGCCCGCTTTGTGCGACGCTTGCGCCAGACGAAGTACGCCGTGTACGCCAGCCATACCACAATGCCGCCCAAAGTCAGCGCATGGCTCAGCCGGATGCCGTCGGGCTGGTAGACAAAATCGATGCTGTTTTCACCTGCCGGGCACAGCACAGCCATCAATCCCTCGTCCACCTCCACAATGTCGGCCTCCTGCCCGTTGACATAGGCCGCAAAGCCGTCATCGTAAGGCACGGAGAAGAACACGAGGTTCTCTTTTTCCAGCGTGATCTCGGCGTGGAAGCCCGAATTGTTCATCTTGAACACACTGGCAGCCGTCGCACGGCGCTCGCGGCAGTCCTGCACGTAGGACTCATAGTACAGCTCCTCCCGTCTGCCTTCCGGCAGATGGGTGAGGTACTTGCCGTAGACTGCAGCATCCTCGTCGGTAAGCACCAGTGCACGCATCAGGAGGTTTGCGCGGGTGGCCTTGGCTGTTTCTTCGTACTCGGTCTGGGTGAGGTAATAATCATAGGCAAAGCCCATGGGCACGTAGTTCGTGTTGCGGTAGACCGCATAGCCGTCCTTTGCAAAGGCATATTCCCAGCCGTCGTCGGCTTCGTTTTCAAAGTCGGTCTGCTTTTCCGGCGTGGTGATAAGGTACTCCACACTCAAAAGGCCCCGCAGTGCATAATTGGAAAGCTCCGGCTCACTGCGCACATCCCGCTTGACCCCCAGCGCCGGGTAGAAGCTGAGGATGCTGGGGGCCGCCGTGCTGCCAAAATACTGCAGGCAGCTTTTATCCAGCCACATGCCGATGTTGTCGTGGATCTTGTACGTGTCGATGCGGTAATCGCCTTCGGGCAGGTCGTTTTTCAACAGCAGGGCGCTTGTGTCCTGCTTCACAAGGTCGCTGTCGGTATACCACTGGCCGAACTTGCCAATGCCGATGTGCACCACGCTGAACAGGAAGGCAAACGCCAGCACTGCCGCCGTCATGCGCTGGGCAAAGCGGCTGTCGCCCCGCCACTTCTGGCAGAGATAGCGGTACAGCAGCAGGCCCAGCAGGCCAAAGCCCAGCACCGCACAGTACTGACCGGGGTTCTTGAGCACGCCGAACGACCAGCTGCCCGTGTCGCTGTCCTTTACCGGCACCACCGCAAAGGCTACCGTGGCGATCATCAGCCAGCTGATGCCGCGGGCCGGGCTGTCCAGATCGGTGTTGTGGTCTTCCAGCGCGTTCACGGTCATTGCGGCCAGCACCAGCACCGGCATATAGTACCAGCGCGCATAGTAGCTGGAATTGAGGGCGTAGAACGCACTGTTCAGGATGGGCACCAGTGCGAACACGGCGCAGGTGCCCACGATGCGCTTTTTACTGTCGCCGCACTTTGCTTTCCAGTAGGCCACGGCACCGGCCAGGCTGCACAGCGGCAGATAAGCCGACATGCTGGTCCACTTGATCACGCCCTCCGACCAGATGGATGTGAGATAGGGAGAATCCGGCGGCATGATCCAGCTGACGAGAATTGCAAGGTACTGCTGCACCTTGCTGTAGGTCAGAAAGCCCCAGCCGGAGGAAAGGTCGATGGTGCGCGGGTTCTGCAAAATGGAGAGCACCGCAGGCACCAGCAGGATGCTGCCCATGGCAACGCCCAGCAGGCTTTCAAAGGCCAGCAGTCCGAACTTTTTTGCAGTGAGACGGAAGTCCCTTGTGCTGAACTTGCAGATGAAGTAGATGGCCAGAAACACCACCTGACCGATGAAGAAGAAGTAGTTGTTGACAAGGTTCACCGCCACCCAGAACGCAAACCAGCTGCGGCGGTCGTTGTAAAGGGCCTCGTCCAGCGACCACAGCAGATACGGGAACAGCGCCACCACATCTACAAAGTGGTTGAAGAACACATTGTATACCGTAAAGCCGGAGAAGGTATACAGACAGGCTCCCAGCACGGCGTAGTCGATATTTTTGACGTAGCGGCGCAGATACAGGTACGCACCGCCGCCCGCCACGGCAAACTTGAGCACCAGCAGCGGCACCATGAGGTAGGGCAGCCACCCCTGCGGGAAGAGCAGCGAGAACCAGAAGAACGGCGAGCCGTACAGGTAGAACGAATAGGCGTTCATCACGCCGCTGCCAAGGTCGGTAGCCCATGAGAAGGTATTGTGCACCGAGGTGAACGCACTGTCCGGGTAGCCTGCGCCCTTGATAAAGCCGTTCATATAGCGGTAGAAGCTGATCTGCTGGCTGTTGAAATCGCCTGCATAGTGGAAAAAGCCGCCGTCGATGATATAAAACGGCAGAAAGAACAGGGCCGCCGTGAGGGCACACAGGCCCACCGTCAGCCAGAATTTATCCTTTTTTTGTCCCAGCAGCTGCGGCTGCCGGGCAGTACCAGACCGCTCCATGGTTTCCTCTTTTCTCTGCCAAAGCGGCAGAAAGTTGGTTTATTTTAGTATAGCACGAACACTGCGCAGAAAAAAGGGCTTGACAACGCTCTGCCGGACAGGTATGTTGGAGAAAAAAGGAGGAAGCTGCCATGCTGTACCCGTTCAGCGCCCTGCTGGCGCGCATGAAATACATTACCCGCTGGAGCCTGATGCACTCCACCCGGGCCGAATCTCTCAGCGAGCACACCTGCGATACCGCCCTGCTGGCCCACATGCTTTGCCTGATCGCGCGGCGGTACACCGGCACGCCCTGCCGCCCCAAAACGGTAGCAGTGGCGGCGCTGTACCACGACGCGCCGGAGATCATTACCGGCGACATGCCCACACCGGTCAAGTACAGCAGCCCCACCCTGCGGGATGCCTACAAGGCATTGGAAACCGAGAGCGTGCGCTGCATGACCGGCCTTCTGCCGGACGAGTTGAGCGAAGAGCTGTCCCCGTTCATCTCCGGGGAACTGCTCACCGCCGAGGAAAAGCGCCTGCTGAAGGCCGCCGACCGGCTGAGCGCCCTCATCAAATGCATGGAGGAGCAGCGCAGCGGCAACCATGAGTTTGACGCGGCGCTGGCCCAGCAGAAAGCGGCCCTGCAGGCCATGCACTGCCCGGAAGCCGACTGGTTCATAGAGCACTGTCTGCCCTGTTACACCCAGAATCTGGATGAGCTGACCCGGCAGCAGTAATATTTCCCTTACGGAAACGGCACCTCGCGCACGTCGTCCGGATCGATGCCCGCTTTGCGCTGCTCTTCAAAAACAGCATCGATCAGCTCGTCCAGATCTTCCAGATGGGTCAGGGTGCAGCAGTAGCGGCGCAGATTGGCCGCACCTTTCAGCCCCTTCATATAGTGCATGGTCTGAGAGCGGGCCTGCGGCATGGCGACGAACTCGCCCTTCTGCTCCACCATTTCCTCCACCTGACGGCGCAGCGCATTCATGCGGGCCTGCAGGTTGGGTGCCTTGGGTGCGGGCAGGCCTTCAATGGCGGCGTTCACCCGCTCAAAGAGCCACGGGTCGCCCAGCGCGCCCCGGGCGATCATCACACCGTCACATCCGGTGGCCTGCATCATCCACACAGCATCCTCAGCCGAGTGGATGTCGCCGTTGCCCAGCACCGGCACTTTGACGGCATCCTTCACCCGGGCAATGATCTCCGGATCGATGCCCGGGGTGTACATCTGCTCCCGGGTGCGGGCGTGCACCGCAATGAGGGCTGCGCCGGCCTGCTCACAGGCCTTGGCACACTCCACTGCGGTAATGTGGTCCGCATCCCAGCCCTTGCGCATTTTCACGGTGACAGGCCGTTTTGTATTTGCCACAACCTGCTCCACGATGCGGCCGCAGCGGTCCGGGTCCAGCATCAGCTTGCTGCCTGCGCCGCCGGAAACGATCTTGGGGGCCGGGCAGCCCATGTTGATATCCACAAAGTCGAACTCGTACTGTTCGATGGCGGCGGTGGCTTCGCCCATGATCTCGGGCACTTCGCCAAAGATCTGCACGCCATAGGGTGCACCGTTGGGTTCGGCCTTGAGCAGGCTCACCGTCTTGTGGTCGCCGTACACTAGCGCCCGGCTGGACACCATTTCGCTCACAGTAAAGCCTGCACCGTGCTGGGCCATCAGGCGGCGGCAGGGTGCATCCGTAAAGCCCGCCATCGGGCCGAACACCGCCCGGTGGGGCAGGATGATATTGCCGATCTTCAAAGGTTCCATAGGTTTCCTCAAATCTGATTGATTTAAAAAGGCTCCTCCACCGGGAGGAGCCTTTTTTGTTATTTCGGGCAGCGGCTTCGCCCTCTCCGTCATTGCTTACGCAATGCCACCTCCCCCAAAGTGGGAGGCTTTGGCAGTCCATAGAAAGTTTCTGGTTTCACCAGAGGCTCTCCCTTTGGGAGAGCTGTCTGCAAAGCAGACTGAGAGGGCGAGCCCGTTCGCCTTTACATCTTCTCCGGCACGTTGATCTTGAACATGGTCAGCACGTTGAAGATGACGTTCTTCACGCCGATGCACAGGGCCAGACGTGCCTGCTGCACAGCCGGGTCTGCACCCTGAATGCGGCAGCTGCCGTAGAAGCGGTGGAAGGCGCTGGCCAGATCAATGACAAAGCGGTTGATGCGGCTGGGGTCGTACTTTTCTGCCGCCATGACGATCTCCTGCGGGAAGGCTGCCAGCATCCGGATCAGATCCATCTCGGAAGGCTCGGTGAGCAGGGTGGCATCTACCTTCTCGGCACCGGCAAACTGCACGCCCTCGCTCTCCATCTTTTTCAGAATGGAGCAGATGCGGGCATGGGCATACTGCACATAGTACACGGGGTTATCGTTGTCGGTCTTGACAGCCTGATCGAGGTCAAAATCGATGCCGCTGCCTGCGTCGTGCATATTGAACAGGAAGCGTGCGCTGTCGATGGGCACCTCTTCCAGCAGGTCGGTCAGGGTGATGGCATTGCCGGTGCGCTTGGACATCCGCACAGGCTGGCCGTCGCGCATCAGGTTGACCATCTGCATCAGCACAACGTCCAGATCTTCGCCGTTCAGGCCGATGGCATCCATGGCACCCTTCATGCGGGCCACATGGCCGTGATGGTCTGCACCCCAGACATCGATGGCCTTGGCAAAGCCGCGGGTGGCCAGCTTATTGTAGTGGTAGGCGATATCGGCGGCAAAGTAGGTGGGGATGCCGTTGGCACGGACGAGCACTTCGTCCTTGGCTTCCTCCTCGGTTCCGTCCTCGGTCTTTTTCTTGTTCACCGTGCCGTACTTGGCAGCGTACTGGGCGCTGCGGTACATGATGGCACCGTCCTCTGCCTTATAGCATGCGCCCAGCTCCAGCAGCTTATCCACCACGGCCATCACCGCGCCGGACTCGTGCAGGGTGCTCTCATGGAACCACACATCGTAGTCGATGCGGTACTTGCCCAGATCGCGCTTGAGGGCAGCAATGTTCTTGGGCAGAGCGTAGGCCACCAGTGCGTCCTTCAGGGCGGCAAAAGCCTCGCTCTCGAACAGAGTCTCCTCGTCCATTCCCTTGCAGGCGGCAACGTACTTGTCGCCGTTCAGCTCGGCAAACTCACCGGCCAGCACCTTGATGTCGCCGCCCTGATAGCACTCGGCGGGCAGCGGATAGGCTTCCTCGCCGCAGTACTTCTGCAGGTAGCGCACAGCAAGGCTCTTGCCGAACTTCTGGATCTGGTTGCCGGCATCGTTGATATAGAACTCACGGGTCACATCGTAGCCGGACCAGTCCAGCACAGCGGACAGACAGTCGCCCAAAGCGCCGCCGCGGGCGTTGCCCATGTGCATGGGGCCGGTGGGGTTGGCGGAAACGAATTCCACATTGTACTTGGCGCCCTTGCCGTGATCGGTGCGGCCATACTCCTTGTTGGAGCAGGCACCCAGCACCACACTGGCCCAGAAGGACGGAGCCAAAAACAGGTTGATGAAGCCGGGGCCAGCCACTTCCACCTTGGCAAACACACTGTTCTCGATGGAGGGCAGATGTGCCAGCAGCGCATCGGCGATCATCTTGGGAGCCTTGCGCCAGCTGCGTGCACCGGCCATGGCGATGTTGGAGGCGATATCGCCGTTCTTGGTATCGGCGGGGATCTCCACGATGAAGGCGGGCAGCTCAGCTTCCGGCAGAGCACCATCGGCCATGGCGGCCTTGGCGGCAGCGGTCAGCAGAGCGCGTGCCTCGTCCAGCGCAGCCTGACGGGGGTTATAGTTCTGGTAGATCTTTTCAAATTCAGTCATTGGTCTGGTTCCTTTCACAGTCTGGGAAATATCTCAGTTTACGTGGGTCACGGTCACTTCAAGGCGGTTGCGGCTCACAAGCTCGGCGCTGTTGGCATCCAGCAGGTAGCCGAACCTTGCGGTGCCGCCCTTCTCGGTCAGGCCGCACTCGATCTCGTCGGCGGTCACGCCCAGCGTCATGGAGCCGTAGCCTGTCTCGTAGTGGCAGAGGTTGCGCTTGCCTTTTTCGATCAGCAGCTGGGTGCCGGCCCCGCCGCCCTTGCCAAACCGCAGCATCGCCACGCGGCTGCCGTCGGCGGCAATTTTCAGGGTGGTGGTGCAGCCCTCATAGCCGGTGGTCTCGGTCTCTTTATAGGTAATGTAGTAGCTGCCGCCCTTCTGCACGAACTGGCCGCGGGTCATCAGCTCCACAAACTCTTCCTTTTCTTCCTTCTCCACAGGCTCTTTCACATGCTGCTCAATGCGGCTCTTGATGCGGATGATATAATCTTCCTTCAGCGGTTTGCTCACGTTTTTCTGTCCTTATCAATATTTATCAATGGCGATCTGATCCACCGGGCCGCCCTTGTACTCGCCCAGGAACAGGTCTGCCGTCTGCACAAAGCTGTCCGGCACATCGCTCACATAAAAGTGCGCCTGACCCTCGTGCTCCTGTGCAGCGCGCAGGCCGCGCTCGGAGAGCATCTGTTCCAGATGGTGGGCGGCGGTCTTGGCCGGGTCCACCAGCGTCACGCTCTGGCCCATGAACTCGCCGATCATGGTCTTGAGCAGCGGGTAGTGGGTGCAGCCCAAAATCAGGGTGTCCACACCGGCTTCACGCACCTCGGTCAGGTACTGAGCGATCACCAGCTTCGTCACCTGCTGTCGGCTCTCCTCGCTGTGGTCCACGTAACCGGCCTCCACCAGCGGCACAAACAGCGGGCAGGCCCGGGCGGTGATCTCCACCCCCGGTACCAGCTGACGCAGCAGCTTTTCGTAGCTGCGGGAGCGGATGGTGGCAGCGGTGCCGATCACGCCGATGCGGCGGTTGCGGGTAGCAAAGGCTGCCTCCCGGGCAGCGGCATCCACCACGCCCAGATAGGGCACCGGCAGCTTTGCCGCTTCTGCAGCCGAGTAGGTGCTGGACACGGTGCCGCAGGCCGCCATGATGCACTTTACGTTTTTAGAAAGCAGGAATGCCACGTCCTGACGGGCATACTGCAGGATGGTCTCCGGGCTGCGGCTGCCATAAGGCACGCGGCCGGTATCGCCAAAATAGATGATCTCCTCGTGGGGCAGGCGCTTGCGCAGCTCCCGCACACCGGTCAGGCCGCCAAGGCCGCTGTCGAATACGCCGATCGGGCGGTTATCCATGCTGCTTTTCCTTCCTTTCCAGCGCCAGCGCGATCAGCCGGTCGATGAGCTGCGGCACCGGCAGGCCCTCGTGCTCCATCAGCTTGGGGTACATGCTGATGGACGTGAAGCCCGGGAAGGTGTTGATTTCGTTGATCAGCACCCGGCCAGTACCCTTTTCCACAAAGAAATCGCAGCGGGCAAGGCCCTCGCAATTCAGGGCAGTGTAGGCCATGGCGGCGTAGGTCTTCACCTCGTCCAGCTTTGCTTCCGGCAGGTGAGCCGGGATGACGGTCTGGCTCACGCCGTTCTTGTACTTGTCGTCGTAGGTATAGAACTCGGCACCGGCAAGGATCTCGCCCGGACGGGTCGCCACGGCGGGGTCGGAGCCGATCACGGCGCACTCCACTTCCTGTCCATCCACAAAGGCTTCAAACACCACCTTGCGGTCGTTTTCCAATGCAAGGTCGATGGCCTTTTTCAGCTCGTCACGGCTGGACACCTTGGAGATGCCCACGCTGGAACCGGCGTTTGCGGGTTTGACGAACACAGGCCAGCCCAGCTTCTTTTCCACACCCTCGCACACGCCTTCCAGATCGGACTCGATCTCCCAGCGGTCGGCAGCCAGCCATCTGGTGTGGGGCACACCGTTGGCCTCGAACAGAGCATTGGCCACGGCTTTGTCCATGCACACCGCGCTTGCCAGCACGCCGCAGCCCACGTAGGGGATGCCGGCCAGCTCCAGCAAGCCCTGCACCGTGCCATCCTCGCCCCACAGGCCGTGCAGCACCGGGATGACCACATCCACATGCACTTTTTCCACATGGCCTTCCGGGGTGAACAGGATCATGCCGTGGTCGGCGCGGTCCGGACTGATGACGCAGGCCATATTGCCTGCCAGCTCTTCCCAGCTGCCATCGGCCATCTGGGCGGCCGTGGCCTCGGTGTACAACCAGCGGCCCTCCTTGGTGATGCCCACAGTGAGCACCTCATATTTTTCACGGTCAATGTTGTTGACGAAGTTGCCCACAGAAACGCGGCTGACCTCGTGCTCGCTGGACATACCGCCGAACAGCAGCACAACGCACATTTTTTCAGACTGCATGATAACTCTCTCCTATTTATAAAGCCCAAGACCTGGAAGCCCAAGACCTGGGTGGGATATAACCGGTAAAAATGCCGTTCTGGCTTATTATACAATATCTATGCGCGCGATGCAAGCAGAATGCCAAAAAGCTGCCGGTGGGTAAAAGAGATATTTTTCAAAAAAACTTTCCAAAAATCGAAGATTTCCGCTTGACGGATGGAAAAGTGCGTGGTACAATGATATCACCTCTTTTGCGGGGTTATTAAGTGCGCCTGTTTTACAGGTACCACCCGCAACCCGAGGGAGGTTCAAAACAACCGTTATAATGGAGGTGTCAACAAATGACCGTTAAAATCACTCTGGCCTGCACCGAGTGCAAGCAGCGCAACTACAACACCACGAAGAACAAGAAGAACAACCCCGATCGTCTCGAGATGAAGAAGTATTGCCGTTTCTGCAAGAAGCACACCGTTCATCGCGAAACCAAGTAAGAAAGGCGGACGCATCATGGCAGACAAAACCGAGAACAAGCCGGGCTTTGTGGCCAGAGCAAAGGCCGCTGTGAAGAACTTCTTTGGCAAGTGTGCCAAGTTCTTCCGCGACACCAAGAGCGAGCTGAAGAAGGTGGTGTGGCCGTCCAAAGAGGACGTTAAGACCAACACCATCGTCGTGCTCGTGACCGTCGCCATCGCAGCGGTCGTGATGATCTTGCTGGATGCCATCTTCGGCGGCATTCTGGGCCTGATCATCGGCGCCTGAGAATCATCTTGAAACGGAGGGCAGACCAAAATGGAAGAACAATCCAATGAGGCACTTTGGTATGTAGTGCATACCTATTCCGGCTATGAGAACAAGGTCGCGAATGACCTGCAGACCATGGTGGAGAACCGTCACCTGCAGGATCTGATCTGCGATATTAAAGTTCCCGTCGAGATGGTTCCCGAAATTGACAAGAACGGCAAGCAGAAGATGGTGGAGCACAAGCTCTTCCCCGGCTACGTTCTGGTCAAAATGGTGATGAACGACGATACCTGGTACGTGGTGCGCAATACGCGCGGCTGCACCGGCTTCGTCGGCCCCGCATCCAAGCCCGTTCCCCTCTCTGCTGAAGAAGTAGAGAAGATGGGCGTGGAAAAGGCTGCACCTCTGGCAGTCGACTTCAACGTCGGCGACACCGTGCAGATCACCGCCGGTCCTCTGGAAGGCTTTATGGGCCTTGTGGAGGAGATCGATACCGAGAACTTCAAAGTGAAGCTCAAGGTCAACATGTTCGGCCGCGAGACCCCCGCAGAGGTGGAGATCGGTCAGGTCGAGCTGCCGTAACCAACCGGCACAAATCGTTTACCAAGGTAAGACCGCAGTGCGGTTCTTATAGAGCGTGTGCACTGTGCACATGCTCGTGGGAGGCACGGAGACACCGTGCCGCAACTCACCACAGATTTTTGGAGGTGCATTTATTATGGCACAGAAAGTTACTGGCTACATTAAGCTGCAGATCGAGGCCGGCAAGGCAACTCCGGCTCCCCCTGTTGGCCCTGCTCTGGGTCAGAAGGGTGTCAACATCATGGCATTCACCAAGGAGTTCAACGAGCGTACCAAGAACCAGATGGGTTATGTGATCCCCGTCGTCATCACTGTGTATGCTGACCGCTCCTTCAGCTTCATCACCAAGACTCCTCCGGCAGCCGTTCTGATCAAGAAGGCAGCTGGCATCAACACCGCTTCCGGCAAGCCCAACAAGGAAAAGGTCGCTTCTCTGACCGCCGCTCAGGTGGAAGAGATCGCCAAGACCAAGATGCCCGACCTGAACGCTGCTTCTCTGGAAGCTGCATGCAGCATGGTTCGCGGCACCTGCCGTTCCATGGGTGTCACCGTCGAGGGCTGAGACATAAACAGTGGGAGGGCATAAAACTGCCCGCATGACCACACAGGAGGATATACAATGAAACATGGCAAGCACTATGTCGACGCTGCGAAGCTGGTCGATTCTACTAAGGCATATGATGTGAACGAGGCTCTGGAGCTGGCTTGCAAGACCGCTTCTGCCAAGTTCGACGAGACCGTTGAGCTGCACGTCCGTCTGGGCGTTGACGGCCGTCACGCTGACCAGCAGGTCCGCGGCGCTGTCGTTCTGCCCAACGGCACCGGCAAGACCGTCCGCGTCTGCGCGATCGCCAAGGGTCCCGCAGCTGCCGCTGCTGAGGCTGCTGGCGCTGATATCGTCGGTGATGACGAGCTGATCGCAAAGATCGCCGGCGGCTTCATGGATTTCGACGTTGTCGTGACCACTCCCGATATGATGGGCCGCGTTGGCCGTCTCGGTAAGGTCCTGGGCCCCCGCGGCCTGATGCCGAACCCCAAGGCTGGTACCGTTGCTCCCGACCTGGGCAAGGCTGTTTCCGAGGCCAAGGCTGGTAAGATCGAGTACCGTCTGGACAAGCAGAACATCATCCATGTGCCCGTGGGCAAGGCTTCTTTCGGTGCAGAGAAGCTGTACACCAACCTGGACACTGTGATGGAGGCTATTGCCAAGGCAAAGCCCGCTGCAGCAAAGGGTACCTACTTCAAGAGCGCTACCATCGCCACCACCATGGGCCCTGGCATCCGTCTGAACACCCTGAAGTACGGTGTCTGATTTGAAGTTCTGATCGTTTTTCTGCCGTTCGTATGGGCGGCAGAAAAATTTTGTCAGAAAACTTCAAAAAAGACTTGACAACTCCGCACGTTTGCGGTAAAATAATTATGCTGTTTTTGAGACAGCAGGTACTGGAGTCCAGTGTAAGGCTATGCCGCCTGCCGAGAAACGTGCGTAAAGTTGTTTTATGCCTCTTTCTCGACCAAGTGCGGGAAAGAGGCTTTTTTCATACTTGCTCCGGTTTTCGATACAAGTTTTTGAAACGAGGTGAAACCGAATGCCCAGTGCAAAGATTCTTTCTGAAAAGCAGGCTTATGTCGCTGATCTGAAGGCAAAGTTTGAGAGTGCGGTTTCCGGCTGCGTCGTCGCTTACGGCGGCATTAACGTCGAGAACGACACCAAGCTCCGTAAGGAGCTGCGTGAGGCAGGCGTCGATTACATGGTCGTGAAGAACACCATGCTGCGTCTGGCTGTCAAGGGTACCTCTCTGGAGGGCCTGGCTGAGCAGTTCAAGGGCGATACCGCTATCGCTTTTGCTCACGAAGCGGATCCCATGTCCGCTGCCCGCATCCTGTGCAAGTATCAGGATGGCGATAAGTCCAAGAAGTTCGTCGTGAAGGCTGGCTTCATGGAAGGCAAGGTCATGGACGCTGCCGAGACCAACGCAATCGCAAAGCTGCCCAACCGCGAAGGCATGCTGTCCATGTTCGCAGGCGCCCTCACCAGCACTCTGTCTGGTCTGGCCGTTGCAATGCAGGCTTATGCCGACAAGCAGGAGGAGCCTGCAGCCTGATTGCTGCATGACCGCTGCTTAAACAAAACAAGAAACTAACAAACAAAACCATTGATATTGGAGGGTTACTACTATGGCTTCTGAGAAGATTACTGCCATCATCGACTCCGTTAAGGAGCTGTCCGTTCTGGAGCTGAAGGAACTGATCGACGCTTACTGCGAAGAGTTCGGTGTTTCCGCTGTTGCTGCTGCTGCTCCCGCTGCTGCTGGCGCTGCTGCTGCCGCTGAGGAAGAGAAGACCGAGTTCGACGTCATCCTGGCTGAGGCTGGCGCTACCAAGATGCAGGTCATCAAGCTGGTGAAGGAGATCACCGGTCTGGGCCTGAAGGAAGCTAAGGCTATCGTCGATGGCGCTCCCAAGGCTGTCAAGGAGAAGGTCTCCAAGGCTGAGGCTGAGGACATCCAGAAGAAGCTGACCGAGGCTGGCGCTAAGGTCGAGGTCAAGTAATTGAACCTCTTCTGAGAGTCGTTCATTCTTGAACAATGAGGTGTCCGTACCGAAAGGTGCGGGCATCTTTTTTTGTTTGATGATCGGCATGTCTTTTCCGCATTCAAAAACTATGCTATACTGTTCTCAACAGGAGGCGCGGCAGAGTCTTTGTCCCCTCTGCCGCAAAAAGAGAGTTTATGGAGCACCGCAACTGGAACAAAAACAACATCCGCACTTCCCTTTTGGGCTACGGCTGTATGCGCTTTCCCATCAAAGCCGACGGCACCATTGACGAAGAGCGCGCCGAAGCTTTGCTGAACACCGCTAAGGCCGCCGGTGTCAACTACTTCGATACTGCCTATCCCTATCACAACGGCCAGAGTGAGCCGTTTGTGGGCCGCGTGATCGCCAAATGGGACCGCAGCAGCTTTTATCTTGCCACCAAAATGCCGCTGTGGAACTGCAAAAGCCTGAACGATGCCAAGCGTATTTTTGAAGAGCAGCTGCAGCGGCTGGGCGTGGACTACATCGACTTCTACCTGCTGCACTCCCTGCACAAGGCCCGGTACGAAAAGGCAAAAGCCATGGGCCTTGTGGACTGGCTGTGGCAGCAGAAGGCCGCAGGACGCATCCGTAATTTCGGCTTTTCCTGCCACGACAACTCTGCCGGATTTGAGTATATTCTGCGCGACCAGCCGTGGGATTTCTGCCAGCTGCAGTACAACTATCTTGACCGGGACGACCGTGCCGAGGAGATCTCCGGTGACCGGGGCTATCAGCTGACCGAAGAATGCGGCGTGCCGCTTATCATCATGGAGCCCATCAAGGGCGGCACGCTGGCATCCCTGCCTGCAGACGCCGCCGCACCGCTGCACGCCCTGCGTCCGGATGCCACCGATGCCTCTTGGGCTCTGCGCTGGGTGGGCAGCCACAAAAATGTGCACGTGATCCTCTCCGGCATGAGTGCTGAGGATCAGCTGACCGACAACCTTGCCACCTTTGACCATTTTGAACCGCTTTCCCCCGCCGAGAATGCCGCTGTGGAAAGCGTAGCCAACGAGCTGCACCGCCGCATCAAGATTGGCTGCACTGGCTGCCGGTACTGTATGCCCTGCCCCATGGGGGTGGACATCCCGGACAATTTCAGCATCTGGAACAAGCTGGGCATGTTCGGCCAGAAGGATGCCATCAAGGCCCAGTGGACCACCCGCTTCCCGGACAGCGAAAAGGCCCTGCACTGTGTGCGCTGTGGTAAGTGCGAAGCCGTCTGCCCGCAGAAGCTGCCCATCCGCGATTCTCTGGCACAACTGCAAAAGGAGCTGGACGCACTGTAAAAATCAAGCCATGAGGTCCTATAGGATATCTCATAAACCGAGGGTGATCGTATGATAAAAATAGCTTTTTTTGACGTAGACGGGACCCTGCTCCAGCTAGGCAGTAAGGAGCCGTCCCCCAAAACTGTGCAGGCTTTACAGAAGCTACGGGCAAACGGGGTCTTGTTATGCATGGCAACTGGCAGAGGCTATCTCTCCGTCCCGCATTTTGAGAGCGTTGACTTTGATATCTGGCTGACTTTCAACGGCTCTTATGTCCGCAGCAAGGATACTGTGCTCTTCAAAAACCCACTGGATGTTGACGACAAGTATCGAATTTTGCAAAATCTGAAACAGATGCACCGGGCGGCTGCCATCAGCAACGAGCACTTTATCGTGACGAACGGAACCGACCCGGATCTGGCACAGTATTTTTCCTTTGGCAGTGAGAAGCTGATGGTCTCCGATCGTTTCGATGCACTGTGCGAGGAGGAGATTTATCAGATCATGTGCTCCTGCAACAGCGCCGAATACGCGCAGATCTTACAGGGGACCCACGCCACACAGATCACCGCATGGTGGGACAAGGCAGTGGACATTATTCCGCTCTCCTGTGGCAAAGGAAACGCCGTGAGAGCCATCTTGGCGCATTACGGCTTTTCAAAGGCAGAAGCCATTGCTTTTGGAGATGGTCGAAACGATATTGAGATGCTGGAAGCAGTTGGTACCGGCGTTGCCATGGGAAATGCGCTCAACGAGGTCAAGGCAAGGGCTGCTGTTATCTGCCGTTCCGTGGAAGAGGACGGCGTCTACCATTACTGCCTTGAAAACCACCTCATTTGAACGAAACATCTTTCATCTTCCGGCGTTTATTACAAAAGGCTGCTGCACAGCATTTGTGCAGCAGCCTTTTGAGGTTCTTATCGTCTTACCACAACCGGATGACCTTGATCACACTTTCAGCCTTATCGCGGGCCAGCTCCAGATGGTGCTGCAGGGAATCTGCAGCACTGTCCCAGTTGTCGGCCAGAGCGGCATCCAGAATTTCCAGATGTTCGTCACAGGTCTGCTCCTGATTGATCATGCTCACCTTGCCGGTCATGATGCGGAAGCGGGTGTTCAGACCGGTGATGCGGTCATACGCCGAACGCAGGTACTTGTTGGGCAAAGTGCTCATGAGCAGTTCGTGGAACTCATCGTCCGACTCGCAGAAGTCGGTGATGCTGTCCGGGTGATGCATCAACTCGGCAAATGTCTCCAGCTGTTCCCGCGGGATGCCGCTGCCATAAGTACGCAGGGCGTAAGGCTCCACCAGCAGGCGCATCTCGAACATGCTGTGCACGTCCTCCTCGGTGATGCCGGAAACCATCAGGCCCTTCTTGGGCAGAATGGTGATCAGGCCTTCCTGCTCCAAGCGGCCAAGAGCATCCCGCATGGGGGTGCGGCTGATGTTGCCCATCTCGGCACAAAGCTTCTGCTCGTTCAAAAACTCGTTGGGCCGGTACTCGCAGTTCAGGATCTTGGTCTTAAGGTACTGGTATGCCTGCAGCTTCAGGCTCGGTTTGGTCTGCGACTCCATTTCTTTCATGTTCTGCACAACTCCTATTCCCTTTTCCCTTGTAAAGAAAAAGGTTCTTCTCCTATAATACTCTGGGGCGCATGCTTTTTAACTTCAAAGCATCTTGTATTCTTGCTGCAATCCAAGTAGTATTCCAGTTCTATTATTTCATAATAGGGCAATTATTACAATACTTTTTTATGAACTTTGGCGCGTTTTATGTTTTATCCAATTTTTATGCCTCATTTTTGCCAAAATCAACAAGTTTTTTTGTGCTTGTAGCCAATGCCGCTTCTTTTAGCCCGGTTCTTTTGCATCCAATGCAAAAATATGCTACAATGTAAAAAATATTGAAAAGGGTGTGGATCTCTCTTATGGCACGAAGCGACGGCTACAATACCAAGACCCGTCAACTGATTTTAGATTATCTCATCAACAACCGACAGCACGCGGTGAGTGCTTCCAACATTCTGGAGCATCTGGAAGAGCAGGGCGCAAGTCCCAACCCCACCACGGTGTACCGCTATCTGGACAAGCTGGCCGGGGAGCAGCGCATCATGAAATACGTTGCCGACAAGGGCGAAAAAGCCGTGTTCCAGTACGTGGACGAGGGCCGCCACTGCCGGGAGCATCTGCACCTCAAATGCGTGCAGTGCGGGCGCATCTATCATCTGGACTGCCACTTCATGGACGAAGTGCGCGCCCACCTGATGGCAGAGCATGGCTTTACCCTGCAGTGTGAGGGCAGCGTTCTGTATGGTTTGTGCCGCCACTGCGCCCAAAAAGAGGAACAGTCCGACTCTGATGGTCAAACCGCACAAAAATGCGCCTGCTGTGTTGACACGGACAAAAAGCCGTGATACAATGCATGCAAGAAAAAGCGTTGACCGGGAAAAGTAAGGTTTCAATGTCCTCTTTCAGAGAGTGCGGGTAGGTGGAAGCCGCGCAGAGAGCGAAACCCGAACGAACACCCGCAAGCTTCCCCCTGAACCTGTTTGTGCAGCAGTAGGGGCCGACGTGCGCCGCTCGTTATCGCGGCAGTGCTTTCAACGGGGAGAGCGCACAAAAGTGACTGGCATGGTTTTATGCCGGTAATTTAGGTGGCACCACGGATACGGCAGCATATTCGTCCTAGCAATTGGGATGAATGAGCTGCCGTATTTTTTATTTAAAAAGAGGGGTAAGAAATATGTGTTGTGTTATGGGCTATACCGGGCACGATCTGAGTGCCGCCAAATTCAAGGAATACCTGCTGCGCACGGTCATGCGCGGCCCGGATGACCAGCGTGTGGTGGAAGGGCCTTTCGGTCTGATGGGCTTTGGCCGCCTTGCCATCATGGGCCTGACCCCGGAAGGCATGCAGCCGTTCTACCGCGGTGCCGACTGCGTGGTGTGCAACGGCGAGCTGTACGGCTTCCGCTTTGAGAAAGAGATCCTCAAGCGCCGCGGCTACAAGTTCCAGTCCGACTGCGACTGTGAGATCCTGCTGCCGCTGTACTATGAGTACGGTCTGGATATGTTCCGCCACATGGACTCCGAGTTCGCGCTTATCATGTACGATTCCCGCAAGGACCGGCTCATCGCCGCCCGCGACCCCATCGGCATCCGTCCGCTGTTCTACGGCTACTCCAAGTCCAGCCACCAGATCGCATTCGCCTCCGAGATGCAGAACCTCATTGGCTGGTGCGATGACATCCGGCCCTTCCCCATTGGCAGCTACTACTGTGATGGCCGCTTCGTCCGCTATGAGGACATTGCCGATGTGCCCGCCCCCATGCAGGACGACATGGACACCGTGCTGCGGAACATCCGCGAAAAGCTGATCGCAGGCGTAGAGAAGCGTCTGGACGCAGATGCCCCGGTAGGCTTCCTGCTTTCCGGCGGTCTGGATTCCTCGCTGGTGTGCTCCATTGCCGCCAAGAAGCTTGGCAAGCCCATCCGCACCTTTGCCATTGGCATGGACACCGACGCCATTGATCTGAAATATGCGCGCCAGACCGCAGAATATCTGGGCAGCGAGCACCACGAGATCATCATCAACCGGGATATGGTCATCAACAGTCTGGAAGAGGTCATCCGCCTGCTGGGCACCTGGGACATCACCACCATCCGCGCCAGCATGGGCATGTACCTGCTGTGCAAGGCCATCCACGAGCAGACCGATGTCCGCGTGCTGCTGACCGGCGAAATTTCCGATGAGCTGTTCGGCTACAAGTACACCGACTACGCCCCCACCGCCGATGCCTTCCAGCAGGAGAGCCAGAAGCGCATCCGTGAGCTGTACATGTACGATGTGCTGCGCGCCGACCGCTGCATCTCCTCCAACAGCATCGAGGCCCGCGTGCCCTTTGGTGATCTGGATTTTGTGCGTTACGTCATGGCCATTGACCCGGAAAAGAAGCTGAACAGCTACGGCAAGGGCAAGTATCTGCTGCGCAAGGCCTTTGAGGGCGATTGGCTGCCGCCGGAGATCCTGTGGCGCGAAAAGGCCGCCTTCTCGGATGCCGTAGGCCACAGCATGGTAGACGACATCAAGGAGTATGCCGAAAGCCTTTACACCGACGAGGAGTTCCAACTGCGCCGTGCAAACTATTCGGCCCACTGCATGCCGTTCACCAAGGAAAGCCTGTTCTACCGCGAAATTTTTGAGAAGTACTACCACGACCAGAGCCGCACCATCGTGGGCTTCTGGATGCCCAACAAGGCATGGCCGAACTGCAACGTCAACGACCCTTCGGCCCGTGTGCTGGCAAACTACGGTGCTTCCGGCGTGTAACGCCAGACCATTTTGAATGCGCTCCGCTTTGCTTTGCGCATGAATAGCGGAAAGAATATTCTATAATTTGTAGATCGGGAAAATCTGCGGATTTTCCCGATCTACTTTTTCACGAGAGGGAACCCTCTTCGTCACCTGCGGTGACACCTCTCCCAAAGGGAGAGGCTCTGGCGAAACTGGAAACTTCGCAGTTGAGCTGGAAACCTTGCCGCCATGCCAAGGGCTCTCCCTTTGGGAGAGCTGCCGAGCGGAACGAGGCTGAGAGGGCGAGCTCTTCCCCCACTGCGCCGCCGCTTCCATAGGAAGCAGGCGCAGCATCCGCCCCTTGACGTCCAAGCACCATCTGTGAAAATGCAATGCCGGGCGGTCCGCAGACCGCCCGGCATTGCTCTATTAAAATTATTTTTCCGCTATTCATGCCCAAAGCGCACGCGGCGGACATTCTAAATTGTTGTGTTACATCCTGATTTTTTGTGCCGCGCGTGCAATGGACGCAAGCAGAGCCACCAGCCGCTTTTCGTCCATCTGGCCGCAGTAGCTGGTGAAGGTGTAGTAGCAGCCCTGCACGCAGAAGGAAAGCACGATCTTACGCACCACATCGGCATCAAACGAGGGGTCGCTCTCCGAGATGCATTTGCTCATTGCAGCTTCCACGCGGTTGATGAACAGCCCCTGACGGGAGCCGGAAAACAGAATGCCGATCTCGGTCTGCTTCCGGGTAAACGCCCGGAACATTTCCCGGGTCAGCCACTCGGTGCGCTCGCTTACATCACGGGCGGTCAGCTGCGGCAGGCTTTCCACCACCACCTCCACCATTTCGTCCTCCATGGCGTTGGCCAGCGCATAGATATCCTGATAATGCGCATAAAAGGTGGACTTATTGATGCAGGCCAGATCGCACAGTTCCTTGACCTTGATCTTTTCCAGCGGTTTCTGCGCCCGCAGCTCCATGAATGCCTGCTTGATGGCACGCTCCGTTTTTTCAATGCGAATATCCAGAAAACCCACCTCTTTTGCTTTTTCGTTGATTATCCAACCATTTTCCTGTTTTGCGGATAGACAAGGCCCTCAGCCTTTTTTATACTGGGTCTATCCCCATCCGCATCACTCCTTGCGGTACAGGATGCCTTTTTCTTCCAGCTCTTTTTTGATGCGCTCAAAGCTCCCGGCATCCGGGCAGTGCAGGGTGTGCAGATGCACTCCGCCAGTCATGCGGCTCAAAAGCGCTTCCGGCGTGTCCTTGGCCTGCTGGATGAAGTTGTCCACATCGTAGCGGCTGGCAAGGTTCAGGTTGCCGCGCAGCTCGCCATACAGGCTGTTCTCCACGGCCACATCCACCACGATGCCGCCCTGATCCACCACGGTGTACAGCTCGGTGCGCATCTCGTCCTCGGTGCTGTGCACGCAGGCCAGAATGGCGGTATAGCCTTTTTCCGCCGGATGCAGCTGATAGCCCCGGGGCGTTGCATCGATCTGCGCACCGCCTGCCCGCAGCAGAGCCACATCCCCCACCACGATCTGGCGCGAGACCCCCAGCAAAGCCGCCAGTGCGCTGGCACTGACCGGTGCTTCGGCCCCGCTGAGCCGTTTCAGAATGGATTCTCTGCGCTGCGCTGCATTCATGGTTTTCAAAGCTTCCTTTCCGCTTTACGGTATTATGCTCTTATTGTAGCAAAAGACGGCGGATCATGCAAGAATGCGTTTACTTTTCCAGCTGCAGGATGGTAGCATAATTGGAGGGCAGCTGCACTTTCATGCGGCCCCACTCCATGCTGGTCAAAACGGGCTGTGCGCCCACCGTGTCGGCCAACAGGTCCTTTGCAGAGGATGCCTCCACCGGCAGCTGGAATTCCAGCTGTGCGGGACTGTCGCCGTTGTTCAGCACCACGACGCAGGCCTTTCCATCCAGCACCCGGGCAAAGGCATAGCACTGGGTGGTGAGCTGCAGCTCTTTCACCTCGCCGTCGGTCAGCTCCGGCAGCTCCGCCTTCAGTCTGCCCAGTGCGGCATACACGCTGGTGACAGGGTTGGTGGTCTCAGCGTCCTTGAAGTCGGAAAGTTCCAGGCAGGGGCGCAGCGGCCAATCGCTTCCCCACTCTTTTTTGCCTTCAATGCCAAATTCTGAGCCATAATAGATGGACGGAATGCCCCAAAGCGTATATACTAGAATTGCAATGTGGCGGATGTGCTCCCGGTTGCGCAGCTTGTTGGGCAGGCGCTCCACATCGTGGTTGTCCGAGAACAGATACAGCCGGGTATCGTGGCACAGGCCCTGCAGACGGCGCATGGTGTGGGCGATCTCGAAATAGTTGTGGTCGTTGTGGCCGCTCCACAGGCCCTTGTGCAGCTCGTAGTTCGTGACCGAGTGCAGCATCTCCGGGTTTGCCCAGCGGCTGTAATCGCCGTGGATCACCTCACCCATCAGCCAGAACTCTGGCTTTACCTCGTTGGCAAGGCGGCGCAGACCGCGCATAAAGTCAAAGTCCAGCACATCGGCTGCGTCCAGACGGATGCCGTCAATGTCAAATTCATCCACCCAGAAGCGGATGGTATCGTAGTGGTAGTTCTGCACCTCCGGGTTGCGCTGGTTCAGCTTGACCAGCAGATTGAAGCCGCCCCAGTTTCCGTAGGAAAAGCCGTCGTTGTACTCGTTGTTGCCCCAGAAATTCACATCGCAGAACCAGTCCTTATAGCGGGCGTTCTCGCGGTTTGCCTTCAGATCCTGAAACGCAAAGAAATCGCGGCCCACATGGTTGAACACGCCGTCCACGATCACCTTCTGTCCCCGGGCATGGCACCGGGCCACAAAGTCCTTGAATTCTGCGTTCGTGCCAAGGCGGCGGTCTACCAGCCGGTAATCGATGGTGTCGTAGCCATGGGAACCGCTCTCGAACAGCGGGCCGATATAAATGGCCGTGCAGCCGATGTCCGCTGCGTGCTCAGCCCATGCGTTCAGTTTATTAAACGCGCCGGGCACCGCCTGCCCATCGTTCTCGTGTGCGCAGCCGCACAGCCCCAGAGGATAGATGTGATAAAATACCGCGTTGTCATACCAAGCCATTGTTCATACCGCTCCCATACAAAAAAATCAGCCTCCGCCCACTGCGGCGGCAGGAATAGTATAGCACAGAATCTGTAAAACATGTTAATTTTTGCTGATTTTTGTCAAGAATCGACAAGAATATCAGCCACTATGCCCCATTTCGTCTTGTTCTTATTGGATATATTGCCCAAACACCTGTGTCACATGCAGTGCCGCCGGGCGCTGCCTATCATAGAATGTAAGGAGATCTTTGCATGAATTACCCCGCCATTCCCCGTGAATTCTTCAATGGAGACTGCTTTGATGCCTATCGCATCCTTGGTGCGCATCCCTGCTCCGACAACGGCACCGAAGGGTGGCGCTTTGCGGTGTGGGCCCCCGGTGCCACGGCAGTGGAAGTCTGCGGCGGCTTCGACGGCTGGGAGGCAGGCGTGCCCATGGAAAAAGCCGATACCGGCGTGTGGAGCGCATTCGTCCCCGGCCTTGCAGAGGGCGACCTTTATAAATACCGGGTGCATGGCGCCGACGGCAGTGTGGTGATGCGCAGCGACCCCTACGCATTTTCCACCGAGCTGCGGCCGGGCACGGCCAGCCGTCTGGCAAAACTGGACTTTCATTTTGATGACAGTGCATGGATGGAGCGCCGCGACAAATGCCGCAACCGCCCGCTGAACATCTACGAGATGCACGTTGGCAGCTGGCGGCACAAGCCCGGCAGCAAGCAGGAGGACGGCTCAGACGGCTGGTACAACTATGAGGAGCTGGCCAAGGAGCTGATCCCATGGCTGCTGGACCATCACTTTACCCATGTGGAGCTGCTGCCGCTGGCCGAACATCCCTTCGACGGCAGCTGGGGCTACCAGACCACCGGCTATTTTTCCGTCACCAGCCGCTACGGCACCCCCGCCCAGTTTGCCGGCTTCGTCAACGCCTGCCACCGCATGGGCATCGGCGTCATCATGGACTTTGTGCCGGTGCACTTTGCCGCCAACGCCGACGCTCTGGCAAAGTTTGACGGCACCTACCTCTACGAGTACGACAGCGATGTGGGCCACAGCGAGTGGGGCACCTGCAACTTCAACTACTACCGCCGCGAGGTGTGCAGCTTTTTGAACAGCGCTGCCGCCCTGTGGATGGACGTATACCACTGTGACGGTATCCGTATGGATGCCATCTCCCGCGCGCTGTACTGGCAGGGCGACCCGAACCGCGGCGTGAACGAGGGTGCCGTGAACTTTCTGCGCAGCCTGAACCACGGCCTGAACGAGCGCTGGCCCACCGGCATCTACATGGCAGAGGACTCCACCAACTTCCTCAAGGTGACAGCTCCCACCCGCTACGACGGCGTGGGCTTCGACTACAAGTGGGACATGGGCTGGATGCATGATACGCTGGACTATTTTGCCACCCCCTTCGGTGAGCGGCCAAATGCCTACGGCAAGATCGTTTTCAGCATGCACTACTTCTACAACGAGCTGTATCTGCTGGCGCTGAGCCACGACGAGGTGGTGCACGGCAAAAAGACCATCATTGATAAGCTGTGGGGCACCTATGCGGAAAAATGCGCCCAGCTGCGCACCCTCTATTTTTATATGTACATGCACCCGGGCAAGAAGCTGAACTTCATGGGCAACGAGATGGGACACTTCCGGGAGTGGGACGAAAAACGGGAGCTGGACTGGGACCTGCTGAAATACCCCTTCCACGATGCGTTCCAGAAGTACTTTGCCCACCTGTGCCGGGTGTATTCCACTGAGCCTGCACTCTACGATGGCGAGTACAACCCCGACTGCTTTGAGTGGGTGGCCTGCGAGAGCCGCAGCGAGGGCGTGTACGCATGGCTGCGCAAGGGCCGGGGCGAAAACCTGCTGTGCATCATGAACACGCAGGACCACGCCCACAAAAAGTTCCCGCTGTATCTGCGCTTTCCCTGCAGTGCCGAGGAGGTGCTGAACACCGAATCCCCCGAGTGGGGCGGTGCACTGAAGGGCCGCCGCAAGACAAAGCTTCACACCACCGATGGCGGTGTGTTTGGTCGGGACTATACCCTTACAGTAGACCTGCCTGCCATGGGCAGCTGCCTGCTGCGCCTTGCGCCGGAGGCCCCGAACCCCGATGCGGCCCGCATCAGCGCCAACAAAGCCCTGAACGCAAAGCGCCGCGCTGCCCGCAGCACAAAGGCCACAGCCAATTCCAGCAAGTAATATTCGTTTCAAAATGTCCCGTCTGCGTTCAAAGCGGCGGGACATTTTGTTGTTTTCCGTGCACAGCGGCTGGACAGTGCAGATTTTGCTTGCTATACTGTAGCTGTGATATTCTGCAGCTGAGAGGTTTTTGGGATGAGTGGAATCGTTTCCCGTCTGTCTGTCCTTGGCAAGGTCTGGCTGGGCCTTGCTGCCGGAGCGATGGCGCTTATCGTATTCGGCCTTGCCGCACCGGGCAGCGGCCTGTTTTTCCCGTTGCTGAGCCTGTGGTGCAATGCAGCGCTGTTTGCGCTGGCGCTGCTGGTGCTGCGCCGGGCCGGTGTGGAGCTGGACCTGTTCCACAAGGCGGTGCTGGTGGGCCTGTGGGCAGCGGCCGTGCTTTACTTTTACTGGACCCTCAGCAGCCGCACCTTCCTCTACCACTGGGACTACGTAAACTACATTCTAAAGCAGTATCATGCCGAAGCCGCCTTTGCCCAGAGCACAGGCGCAGGCTTCCGGTTTCTCCTCGATTCCATCACCGAGGACTATACGAATTTCATCACCCTGTTCACCGAGTTCCCGTTCTGCCTGAGCGGCAAGACCGGCGACGACTACGCATTCTGTCAGGTATTCAGCGTACTGCCCAGCCTGCTGGTGCTGCTGGCGGGCCTGACGGTCAAGGTGGGCCGGATGCTACGGGTAAAGAACCGGTTCTGGTATTTCCTCATCGGCTTTTCGTGGTGCGCTACTTTCCCGTTCGTGCGCATGTCGGCGGTGCTGGGCCAGCCGGACTGGTTCGGGCTGATCTTTGCCTTCATGCTTATGCTGCTCACACTGGACTACCGCTTTGACGGCATCGATCTGCCCCGCTATCTGCTCATCTTCGCCGCCACGGCGGGCATCATCCTCACCCGGCGCTGGTACTTATATTTTGTGGTGGGCTACTGCTTTGCCTACGTGGTGATGCTGGCAGTTTCCAGCATCCGGCTGGCAAAAAGCGGCCAGCAGTCCCGGGCTGTGCACCGCCTCGTCCGGCTGGCCGTGTTCGGCCTGTGTGCGGCCGGGGCCATGGTGCTGCTGCTTCTGCCCATGGTGCGCAAAATTTTAAGCTTTGACTACGCCGGGCGCTACTCTTACTACAACTTCGGCGGCATCACGCTGGAGCTGGCCGCACAGACACTGCGCATCGGTTTGCTGAACTTCATCCTCATCGGAATGGGGCTGTGGTTTGCCGCAAAACGCCGTCTGCCTGCCCTGCCCTGCCTTGCAGGGGCAGAGCTGCTGGTGAGCCTTGTGCTGTTTACCCGGGTACAGAACACCGGCTCCCACCAGATGCTGCTGTTCGTGCCGGGGTGGCTGCTGCTGTTCCTCGTTGGTTCCGCCGCACTGGCCGACGGCCTGAAAAAACACACCGCCGTCAAGCTCTGCTACTGGGGCTTTACCATGGTGTTTGCGGTGTCCGTGCGCTGCTCGCCGCTGACCACCGTTGCTCTGCCGGGCTTTGTGGTGGATCATTTTCCCCTCAAGGCCGTGTCGGAATTCGTCCGGCTGGACAAGCTCACCTACGACCGCACCGATGCCGCCCAGATCCAGCGCGTGGACGACTGGATCGATGCCCACTGCGATGCGGAAAAGGGCGAGTTCGCCTACATGATCCCCCACGATATGCTGTACAACTCGGACATATTCCAGTACGCCGCCCTGCCGGACATCCAGCTGCAGGGCAAGCTGGCCGCCGGCATCTCCATCCCGGGCACCCACGAGTTCCCGGTGCGGTTCTTTGAGGCGAAGTATGTGCTCACCGCAGAGCCGCTCCCCCAGACCTTTGTCAGCGGTGGCGAGCTCTCCGGCCGGTGGAATGCCCTCTTCTGCGCCGCGCGGGATGAGCACTTTACGCAGGCCGCCAGCTTTGACATGGGCAACGGCACCGTGTTCACCGTGTGGGAGCGCACCGAGCCTGCCGACCGGGCTGAGGTGGAATATTATCTGGATGCCTTCGCGCAGGAGGATGCCCTCTACCCCGAAATGTTCTCGCAGGTGGCGGAAGCCTGGCTTGCCGGACATGGACTTTAAATTGCAAACGCTTTGGATATAAAAGGAGTATTTCCCATGGAACAGAATGCGAACGCCCTGCCCAAGGTCACGCTGGGCCAATACAAGGGGCTGGAATTCACCCGCCGGGTGCGCCCGGTATCGGAAAAGGCCGTGGAGCTGGAGGCTTCAAACCTCACCCGCACCCATGCCCCCTTTCTGCCGGTGGAGCTGCCCGCCGCACGCGGGATGCGCGTCACGCTGGATTTTGAGGGCTTCATGGACGGCGCACCCATCCCGGACAGCCGAATGGAAAATGTCACGGTGGTGCTGGGCACCGGTCAGCTGATGCCCGCCGCCGAGGATGCCGTGTACGGCCACAGGGCAGGCGAGAGTTTCCGGTTCGATTTTACCTATCCCGCCGAGTTCCGGGTGCCGGAGCTTTCCGGCAAAACAGCACAGTTCGCCATCACCCTGCACACCGTGGAGCAAAAGCAGCCTGTACCGCTGGACGATGCCTTTGCCAAGACACTGGGCTTTGATACGGTGGATGCCCTGAAGGAGAGCATCCGCGAAAAGAAGCGCCGCTCCCACGAGGCCAACGCCGACCGAATTGCCGGAGCCGCCCTGCTGGGCATGGCCGGTGCCAACCTGACGGCGGAGCTGGATAACGCCATTCTGGACCAGAATGCCGACCATGACATGAACGCCCTGCGCGAACGGCTGCGCCGCAGCAAGATGACCATGGAGCTGTACTGCAAGGCAGGCCAGACCACACCGGACGAGGTGCGCGCCGCCTTCCGCCGGGATGCCGAGCGCAAGATGCGCAGCATCCTTGCGGTGCAGGCCATAGCCAAGGCCGAACAGATCACCGTGTCCAACGCAGAGGTGGATGCCGAGTACGTCCGCCTTTCCAAGCTGCACGATACCCCGGAAGCCGAGATCCGCAATGTGCTCAGCCGGGACGCTGTGGCCTCTGCCGTGACCACTCAGAAGGTGCAGCGTTTCCTGATCGACCACGCAAACATCACTTCGGTTGTGGAAAAGGAGTAAACTATGGGCTTTTTTACACGCACCGCGATGGATATGCTGATGAAAACTACCCATCCCGAGATCAACCGCCGCCAGTGCTGGAACCTGCATCCCCATCGCAAGCCCTGCACCGAGTGCAAGGATATCTGCCCCTATGGCGAACAGATCTTTACCCGCCCGAACCTCGTCAAGGACTGGGACCCCTGCACCGAGTGCGGCCTGTGCGTCTCTGCCTGCCGCAGCGGCTGCATCATCCCTTCGCCAGAGCAGGTGCAGCGGGACACCTCTGCCGCCGATACCGACAATGACACCATCTGGATCGGCTGTGAAAAATCCACCCGCAAAAATAGCGTGGTGCGCACCTGCATTGCGGCCCTCACATGGGAGACGCTGGCCTACCTTGCCCTGAACAAAAAGATCGTGCTGGACCTGACCCCCTGCGGTGAATGTGAGAACGACCTGTGCGCCGCCCAGCTGCGCAAGGAGCTGACAAGGCTTGTGGATTTCTTTGGCCAGCCCATGTTCGAGGCACGGTTCACTCTGGCCTACGAGCCGGACGAAGCGCTCTACCACGTAAAGGAGCTGAGCCGCCGCGAAATGTTTGAGCAGGTGAGCCACGGCTCCAAGAGCGGCACCAAAAAGCTGCTGCAGATGCTGCCCGGCCTGCACAGCGAGGACGACGGCGGTGTGGATTTCCGCCTTTTGCTGCACCAGCGCACAAAGCAGCTGAAGGCATCCATGGAAACGCCGCTGAAGTACGGCTACTACCTGCCCAACTTTACCGATAAATGCTTTGGCTGCGGCAAGTGCGAAAAGGCCTGCCGCGCCGGTGCGCTGAAGCTGGAGGACCTGCCCGACGGCCAGACCCGCATCGTCATCACGCCGTGGAAGTGCAGCGAGTGCGAGGTGTGCGTGGCCTCCTGCTCCAACCATGGCATCGACGGCATGAAGCTGCGCCAGCTCACCACCCTTGGCCCGGTAAGTGTACACAAATGCACCAAGACCCTGTGCAAGGAATGCGGCAAGCCCATTGCGCCGGGCAGTGTGGATGGTGTGTGCACCGTGTGCCGCATCAAGGCTCGCACCAAAAAGCGGCAGGAAGAAGCCGCTGCCAAGGCAAAGCAGCTGCGTGAGGAACGCGAAGCCAAAAAGGCTGCCGAGGAGGCCGCAAAGGCAGCGGAGGAAGCCGGTGTCGCTGTTTCTGCCGAGACCGCTGCCGCCCCCGCGGAAACCGCCGTGGCCGCTGCCGTGCCTGCTGCGGCCGGTTCCGTCATCACAGCGCTGACCCCGGAAAAAGCAGCCCCCGCCGCGCTGGACGAAGCCCCTGCTGCCGCACCGGAAAACACCGCAGAAAAGGATGTGCCCGACACACCGAAAAACGATTGACGGCGCACAGATTCAATGCTATACTGACCATAAGACCACGCACCGTGGCCACCGACTGTTACAAAGGGGTAACGGAGCTATTTCCGTTACCCCTTTCTTATCCCAAAGCACGAAGCAAGCTTTTGCCAAGATCTTACGAAAGAAGGATTTTACTATGGCTCATTCCATCTCCCGCCGCCAGTTCCTGCAAGGCAGCGGCGCAGCCGCCCTTTCTGTGGCAGCGGCTGGTCTGCTGAGCAGCTGCGGCGGCTCTTCCGCTTCCAATGGCGGCAGCACCGGCGCTGCCGGCAGCAGCTCCACCTACACCGTGCTGTATTCCCGTCAGCCCGCCACCCTGAACTATCTGGTCTGCTCAGCTGACCCGGACCTTTACCACGGCACCCAGTGCATCGACACGCTGGTGGAGTACGACAACCGCGGCAAGATCCGGGAGGGCCTTGCCACTGCTTGGGAGTGGGATGCCGACAGCCTGACATGGACCTTCCACCTGCGGGATGAGAACTGGGTGGACTGCAACGGCGAGGTGCTTGGCCCTGTGACCGCGCAGGACTTTGTGGATGCGCTGGCCTATGTGCTGGACCCGGACTACGCATCCTCCACTGCAAGCCTTGTCACCCCCTATGTGGCCGGTGCGGACGACTACTATAACTACTGCGTTTACCGCAACAACGCCAATAACGGCACCGTGGCCGAGGACGGCACCACCTACGCCATTGATGCCAACGGCACCGTGACCGCCGCTGCCGCCGACGGCACCACCACCGAATACCCGGCTGTGGATTTTTCCACAGTGGGCGTGAAGGCTGTGGACGACCACACCCTGACCTACACGTTGAACTTCGACTTTCCTGGCTTCCTCAGCCTGTTGAGCTATGCTCCCTACGAGCCTGCCTACGGCCCGCTGCTGGAGGAGTTTGCCGACCAGTTCTGCACCAGTGCCGAGACCGCCTGCAGCTGCGGCGCGTTCTATCTGGCCGAGTACACTCCGCTGGAAAACTGGGTGATGAAGAAGAACCCCGAAAACTACGATGCCGACAGCGTTTACATCGACACGGTGCGCTACATCTACAATCAGGAAGAGCTGATCAGCGGCCCGGAGATGGTCAAGCGCGGCGAGATCGATCAGGCTACCATCAGCTCCGACATTCTGGACAGCTGGCTGGCCGACGACACCACCAAGGACATGGTTTCCATGGAGCGCCCGGAAACCGGCAAGAGCTACTTCTACATCTTCAACTTCCTGCCCTACCGCCACGAGTTCTCAAACTGGACCGTGACCGGCGTGGATGCCCAGTACGAGCCGGACAATTGGGCCAAGGCCATCAACTCCACCAACTTCCGCAGGGCTTTCCTGTATGCCATCAATCCGTCTGTGACGCTGGCCGTCACCGCGCCGGAAGGCTACGATAACTACAAGCTGCACACCATCACTCCGCCGTCCTTCTGTGCCAACAGCAAAGGCGTGGATTATACTGAGTGCGGCGGCCTTGCAAACCTCTCCGACTTCTTTGACGAAGCCAAGGCCAAAGAGTACCGTGATGCCGCCGTGGAAGAGCTGACCGCCGCCGGTGTCACCTTCCCCATCAAGATCCAGTATCCGTACAACCCCGCTGTGGTGGACTGGGACAAGCAGTGTCAGGTGTTCAAGCAGCAGGTGGAAGCCGTGCTGAACGACGGCTTCGACTTCATCAGCATCATCATCACGCAGGGTCCGTCCGACAACTTCCTGAACGCGGTGCGCCGGGCGGGTGCCTACCAGCTGATGTCCTACTACTGGGGTGCCGATTACTCCGACCCCGAGACCGAGGTGTACCCCTTCTATCAGGAAGCCGGCGACCGCGGCACCTGCTACAGCTTCCTGCGCACCGGCGTGGAGGACGGCATCGTGACCGGCGAGACCGCCGACCTCGTGATGCAGTACATGTCCATGGTGGAGAACGCCAAGACCATCACCGAGGATCTGGATGCCCGGTACGAAGCCTTTGCGGATGCCGAAGCCTTTCTCATTGAGAACGCACTGGTCATCCCGCTGGGGATGCCGGTGCCGCCCTACATTGCCACCCGCCTGAACCTGTGGGAGGGCCAGTACGCGCCCACAGGCCTTTCCACCAACCGTCTGAAGGGCGTGCACATCCTCGACCACTACGTTTCCATGGACGAGTATAATGCCAACCGGGATGCGCGGTAAAAACTGAATCGGAAACTCCCCCAGTCTGCTGCGCAGACAGCCCCCTCTGGGATGGGGCCTCTGGCGAAACCGGAAACTTTCCCGTCATGCCAAGGGCTCCCTCCCCGAGGGAGCTGGCTTTGCGCAGCAAAGGCTGAGGGAGTTTTTGTTTGCTCCTCATTTTCCCGCAAAAACTCACAAATCCCTTTCCAAAAGGCGCAATTTGCGGTATGCTATATTTACTTGTATTTCAATCGAAAAGAGAGGTGCACAGCTATGGTGCAATATCTCGCAAAACGCATCGGGCGTTCCATTCTGACCCTGTTCGTCATTGTGACGCTGGTGTTCTGCCTGCTGCGGCTCATGCCGGTGGAAGGCTACTTTGCAAACTACGAAAAAATGACCGAGGCACAGATCCAGGCCGGTTTGCAGTCCATGGGCCTGCTGGACCCGCTGCCGGTACAGATCGGCCATTTCTGGGTGAACGCTTTGCACGGTGATCTGGGCGTGAGCCACATTTACAAGCTCAACGCTCCCGTGACCAGGATCCTTGCCCAGAAGCTGCCCATTTCCATCGAAATGGGTGTGCTGGCCATGCTGCTGAGCCTTGTGCTGGGCATCCCGCTGGGCCTTGTCATGGGCCGTTATAAGGGCCGCTGGCCGGATAAGCTGGGCACGGCATTCATCGTGCTCATTCAGGCGGTGCCTGCGGCAGTGTACTTTTTGTATATCCAGATGTACGGCACCACCGCCATGGGCGTGGGCCTGCTGTTCGACGCTTCCGACTGGCGCTATTGGGTGCTGCCGGTGTGCAGCATGAGCCTTGCAAACCTTGCGTTCTACGCCATGTGGCTGCGCCGCTATATGGTGGACGAGAGCAACAAGGACTACGTCAAGCTGGCCCGCGCCAAGGGCGTGAGCGAGAACAATATCGCCCTGCACCACGTATTCCGCAACGCCATGGTGCCACTAGTGCAGTACATTCCCTCCGCATTCCTGAACACCGTCGTCGGCTCCATCTACATCGAAAGCCTGTACAGCATCCCGGGCATGGGCGGCCTGCTGGTCACCTGTGTGCAGCGCCACGACAACACCATGGTGCAGGGCATCGTGCTGCTGTACGCCTGCGTGGGCATCATCGGCCTGATCTTGGGCGATGTGCTCATGGTGCTCATTGACCCCCGCATCAACTTTGGCAAGAAAGAAGGTGGACGCTGATGCTCTCTTTTCTGAAACGCGAAAAATCGAAGCAGCTGGAGGATAAGCTGAATGCTGCTCAGGCACAGCGCCGCACCGGCTGGGAAAATCTGCCGGAGGATGAGCTGTTCACCCCCGCCGGGTTCAGTGAGGCGCAGGCCGAAGCCACCGCCAGCTCCAACTACAGCTACTGGGGCAGCACCTTCCGTGCCTTTTTCAAGAACAAGTTCGCCGTGGCCCTGCTGATCGCGCTGGCAGCTGTGGTTGCCTTTGCATTCATCCAGCCCCACCTGCCCGGCCAGGCTGACCCGAACCTGTGCGCCGTGGACCCTGTGACCGGCATCCAGTACCGCAACATCGCCCCCGGGCAGGACGGCTTTATCTGGGGTTCCAACTCCATCGGTCAGGACCTGTGGACACGCATCTGGGCCGGTGCACGCACCAGTCTGACTATCGCCTTCTTCGTGGCCCTCATCGAAGCTGTGGTGGGCATTACCGCCGGTGTGCTGTGGGGCTATGTGCGCGGGCTGGACTTTGTGTTCACCGAGTTGTACAACATCTTCGATAACATTCCCACCGCCATCGTGCTGATCCTCATTTCCTATGTAGCCACCCCCAGCATCTGGACCATGGTCCTTGGCATGGCCATCAAGGGCTGGATCGAAATGGCACGCTTCATCCGCAATCAGATCCTCATCATCCGCGACCGGGATTACAATGTGGCATCCCGCTGCATCGGCACGCCCACCATCCGCATCGTGCTGCGCAACCTGCTGCCGTATCTCGTCTCGGTCATCATGCTGCGCATGGCCCTCACCATCCCGGAAGCCATTGGCAACGAGGTGTTCATCACCTACATCGGTCTGGGCCTGTCCGTGGAGACCCCCTCGCTGGGCAACCTGGTCAACGACGGCCGCAAGGTGATGATGCAGGCCGGGCTGCGCTACCAGCTGCTGTACCCCACCCTCATCCTGAGCTTTGTTACCATTGCGTTCTATCTGATCGGCAACGCTTTCTCGGATGCTGCCGATCCGAAGAACCATCTGCAGTAAGGAGGGGATATCATGGAACACAACCAGCTCATTCTCTCCGCAAAAGATGTCAACATCCAGTTCAACCTGCGTGGAAAAGTGCTGCATGCCATCCGCGGCATCGACCTTGACCTCTATCAGGGCGAAGTGCTCGCCATCGTGGGCGAGAGCGGCTCCGGCAAGAGCGTGTTCACCAAGAGCTTCATGGGCCTGCTGGATGCCAACGGCTCCATTACCAGCGGCACCATTGATTACTACGGTATGGCAGAGGGTGCACCGCTGCGCCTTTCTGACATCAGAACCGAAAAGGACTGGCTGCGGGTGCGCGGCCGAGAGATTGCCATGATCATGCAGGACCCCATGACCAGCCTGAACCCGCTGAAGACCATCGGGGCTCAGATCATGGAAGCTGTTGCCCTGCATCAGGGCTTAAAGGGTGCTGCCGCCAAGGAAAAAACGCTGGAATACCTGCGGGATGTGGGCATCTCTGACCCGGAAAAGCGCTTTAAGCAGTACCCGCACGAGTTCTCCGGCGGCATGCGCCAGCGTGCGGTCATTGCCATTGCGGTGGCCTGCAGCCCCAAAATTCTGATCTGCGACGAGCCTACCACCGCACTGGACGTGACCATTCAAGCCCAGATTTTGCAGCTTTTGAAGGAGATGCGGTTCAAGTACGATCTGACCATCGTCATGATCACCCACGATCTGGGCGTTGTGGCAAACATTGCAGACCGCGTGGCTGTGATGTACGCAGGCGATATCGTGGAGATCGGCACTGCTGACGAAATTTATTACGATCCCCGCCACCCCTATACATGGGCACTGCTTTCCAGTATGCCCCAGATGGGCGTGAAGGGCGAGGACCTGTTCAACATCGTGGGCACACCGCCAAACCTGTTTGCGGAAATTCGCGGCGATGCTTTTGCGCCCCGCAACCCGCAGGCGCTCAAAATCGATTTTGTCAAGCGCCCGCCTTACTTTGAGGTAACGCCCACCCACAAGGCCAAAACATGGCTGCTGGACCCCCGGGCACCCAAGATCGAGCCGCCTGCTGCGGTAAAAATGCTGCGAGAGGAGGGGCTGTAAGATGGGAAATGAACGCGAAGTTCTTGTGGAAGTGAACCACCTGAACGTGACTTACGGCTCCGGCAAAAAAGCATATGAAGCTGTGCAGGATGCCAACTTTAAAATTTATAAGGGCGAGACCTTCGGCCTTGTAGGCGAAAGCGGCAGCGGCAAAACTACCATTGGCCGCGCCATCCTGCGCATTCTGCCCACCTCCGGCGGCGAGATCCTTTATAAGGGCCAGAAGATCAACGGCAGAATTTCCCGCCAGCTGGACAGGCAGATCATCAAAGAGATCCAGATGATCTTTCAGGACCCGCAGTCCTCGCTGAACGAGCGCGCCAAGGTGAGCTATATCGTGGGCGAGGGCCTGCAGAACGTCCGGCCTGATTTTTCCACCGCCCAGCGGGAGGAAAAGGTGCGTCAGGCTCTGCTGGACGTGGGTCTGCTGCCGGAATTTGCCTCCCGCTTCCCCCACGAATTTTCCGGCGGACAGCGCCAGCGCATCGGCATTGCCCGGGCCCTGATCGTGGAACCGGAGTTCATCATTGCCGATGAGCCCATCAGCGCACTGGATATGTCCATCCGTGCACAGGTGCTGAACCTGCTGCGCCGCCTGCAGAAGGAACGCGGCATCACCTACCTGTTCATCGCCCACGATCTTTCCGTGATGCGCTACATCTCCGACCGCATCGCCGTCATCCGCAAGGGCCGCATCGTGGAGCTGGCCGAAGCTGAAGAGTTGACGGTCCACGCCATCCACCCCTATACCCGCAGCCTGCTTTCCGCCATTCCCATGCCGGACCCCCGCCGGGAGCGGCAGAAAAAGCTGCTGGTGTACGACCCCGCCATGCACGACTACTCCAGAGAGGCCCCCCAGTGGCGCGAGCTGCGGCCTGCGCATTTTGTGCTGTGCAGCGCCGCCGAGGCGGAGCAGTGGCTGCCGCGCTGACCCCTGACATTTCGGGCTGAATCGTTGTTTTACGGCTCTTTTACGCAACGTTCATAGTTTATTCCTTGACATTCTCAGACAGCTCCACTACAATAGAATCTGCATCATTGATTCTGATTTTTGAGTTATTAGCTTGTTCTGACCGACGGCTTTCATCTTTCTTGCAAAGCTGTCGGCTTTTAGCAATGAAAAGAAGAAAGAAAAGAGGACTTTATTCTATGACTACTGAACAGCGTGAACCGCTCTATGCGTCCACTGCGAAGCCCTGGCTGAAGTACTATGACCAGAAATACATCGACATGCCCCTGCCCAAGTGCAGCGCCTTTGAGTTTCTGTGCCATCAGAACAAAAACCACCTGAGCGAGACCGCTCTGGAGTATTATGGCCGCAAATTCACCTTTGCAGACCTCTTTGTGAATGTCAAGAAAACCGCGGCCGCCTTCCGTGCTCTCGGCGTGAAGAAGGGCGACATCATCACCGTTGTCAGTGTGATGACCCCCGAGGTGATCTACGCCTTCTACGCTGTTGATATGATCGGCGCAACGCTGAATCTGGTGGACCCGCGCTACAGCGTTGAGGGCATCCACGAGTACATCGAAGAGGTAGATTCCCGTCTGCTGATCTGCCTGAATGTGACCTATGAGCGCTGCCACAAGGCAGAAAAGCGCACCAATGTGGAGCGCGTTCTGGTCATCAGCCCCGCAGACTCCCTGCCGCTGCATCTGGCCGTCGGCTACAAGCTGACCAACCCCGATAAGAACCGCTACAAGTCCAACGTGATCCACTGGAAGGACTTTATTGCACAGGGCAAGGATCAGAGCATGAATGCCGAGCCCTACGACCCGCAGCACGCCTGCGTGGTGGTGCACACCGGCGGCACCACCGGTTCGCCCAAGGGTGTTATGCTGACCGACGACAGCTTTAACTCTCTGGCCCACGAATTCATCGCCCAGAGCAACCTGTTCTGCCGCGGCCAGAAGCTGATGAACGTCATGCCTCCGTTCATTGCCTACGGCTATGCCTGCGGCGTGCACATGCCGTTGGTCATGGGCCTGCACGTCGTTATCATCCCCAATCTGGACCCCGACAAGCTGGGCGCACTGATCTGGAAGCACAAGCCCGAGCACATGTTCGGCGTTCCGGCCCACTACCAGCAGATGGCAGCTTCCCCGCTGCTCAAGAAGAAGAAGGATCTCTCCTTCATCCGCAACTATGCTGCCGGCGGCGACTCGCTGCCGCTGGGCGCTGAGCTGACTGTGAACGAGTTCCTGAAGGCGCACAACGTGGAATATCCGCTGGCCAAGGGCTACGGCATGACCGAGGTCGCCTCTGCCGCTACCGTTGCCGCCGGCAACGTGACCAAGCCCGGCAGCGTGGGCATTCCCATGCTGAACACGGTGGTGTCCATTTTTGAGCCTGGCACCGAGACCGAACTGCCCATCGGTGAGCGCGGCGAGATCTGCATCTGCACCCCCACCGTCATGAAGGGCTACTACAATAAGCCCGAGGAGACCGACATGATCCTGCGCCGCCATGCAGACGGCCAGATCTGGGCACACACCGGCGATGTCGGCTACATGGACGAGGACGGCTTTGTGTATCTGGATTCCCGCATCAAGCGCATGATCATCCGTCACGATGGCTTCAAGGTGTTCCCGTCCATGATCGAGAACGTCATCAGCCGCCACCCGGCCGTGCATCAGTGCTCGGTGGTGGGCTGCACCGATAAGGACCATGTGCAGGGCCGTCTGCCTTTCGTGTATGTGGTGCTGGACCCGGAGGCCGACAAGAAGAAGCGCCAGATCGTGCGGGAGCTGCGCCAGCTGTGCAAGGAAGAGCTGCCGGAGTATGTGCAGCCGGTGGGCTACAAGTTCATCTCCGAAATGCCCTTTACCCCTGTTGGCAAGGTGGACTACCGCAAGCTGGAAGAAGAGATCACTCCCCGCGATTATTGATCCTGAACTTCACTCTGTAATTTTTCAGACACTGAGCTCTCCCGAAAGGGGGAGCTTTTTTGTATGGAAGAAACCGCAGAATACGGATGCAGCAATGGCCGCAATTTTTTGAATTTTGTCAGTTGACAATTTTTACTTTCCATTTTATCATAGAGACAACAGCTGTGCCGCACAGGTGCAGTCATTCCAGAAAGAAGGAATTACAATGAAAAACAAAAAGTTTGCCAGCTTTCTGGCCGCAGCGGCAGCGCTTGTGCTGCTGGCCATGCCTGCATTTGCTGCCGACGAACAGACGGAGCTGCCTGCCGCCGAAGCGGCAGAGGTGCAGCAGGAGCAGACCGCAGCGCCTGCCGAGCAGGAGACCGCCCTGCCCGCCGATGCCCAGACAGCCGGCGAACCGGAGCAGCAGCTCACCTATGTGGCGCTGGGCGACAGCATCACCTCCGGTGTCGGCCTTGCCGATATGAAATACAACATCGCCCAGATCGGCTACGATCTGCAGCCGAACTTTGAGGGCTACTCTTCCCAATGCTACACCGCCCTTGTGGGCAAGGGCCTTGGGCTGGACCGCCAGCACGCCATCAATCTGGGCCTGCCCGGCCTGATGAGCCCTGACATGGTGGATATGGTGCAGAACAGCGCCATGCCCAAGATGAATCAGGCTTCCGGCGCATATTACGTCTACCCGGAATATCAGGAGTATCTGCGCAAGGCCGATATCATTTCCATCCAGATCGGCTCCAACGACGCGCTGGTGCCCTGCATCGTAGGTCTGGGCGAGGCCACCAACTGGAAGAGCGAGCAGCTTGCCGCACTGATGGTCAGCGGTGCCCTGCGTGATTTCAACTTCCAGAAGCTGGGGCTCTTCCTCGAAGCGCTGAACCGTATGACCCTTACCTTTGACGAGAGCCGCGCCACCAACCGCCTGCTGTTCCGCGGCATGGATGAGATCTGCGATCAGGCCTATACCAATGTGACCAACAGCCTGCCGCAGATCGTGGCCGGTATTCGCGCACTGAACCCGGATGCCAAAATCGTGCTGCTGGGCTATACCAATCCCGTGCCTCTGCTGCCCGCATGGAACCGCTATTTCAGCAAATTGAACCGCTTTGCCAAAGACCTTGCCACACAGGAAGGCTTGACCTATGTTGCCATTCCCCGTGCGCAGACCGCTGCCGACGGCCACCCCACCGTTAAGGGCCACCAGTACATTGCAAACCAGATTTTGAATGCTCTGAAGTGAGCTTTCCATCAAAAAAGCCTGTCTCATTTTTGCGAGACAGGCTTTTTGTTTGCGCTGTTCTGTTTTCAGCTCAGCCGGCCGCTTTCCACCGAAAAGCTGATATCTGCCGCAGCCATGGTAGACTTGCGGTGGGAGACCAACAGCACCGTTTTGTCTTTGCACTCTGCCCGCACAGCCTTGAGGATGACCCCCTCATTCAGGCTGTCCAGATTGGAGGTAGGCTCGTCCAGCAGCAGGAAGGGTGCATCATGCAGGAAGGCACGCGCCACACCGATGCGCTGGCGCTCGCCGCCGGAAAGTGCACCGCCCAGCTCACCCACCGGGGTATCATAGCCCTTGGGCAGGCTGTGGATAAAGCCGTCCAGCGCAGCCTTTTTGCAGGCTGCTTCCACCTCTTCCCGGGTGGCATCCCGCTTTGCAATGCGGATGTTGTTCTCAATGGTATCGTCGAACAGCTCGGTCTCCTGCGTCACAAGGCTTTCCTGTTCGCGCAGGGCGGCGGTGTTCACGCGGCGGATATCCTCTGCGCCAAAGCGGATGCTGCCGCTGGATACATCCCAGAAGCGCATCAGCAGCCGCAGGAAGGTAGACTTTCCGCTGCCGGAGCGGCCGGTGATGCCCACGATCTTCTTTTCCGGAATGGTCAGGCTCAGGTCATGCAGCACCTCCTCATTGGCATAGGCAAAGTTCACATGCTCTGCCGCAGCACCTGCAAATGCGGTGTCTGTGCCGTCGGTCACATCGGCGGTGACGGGCTGTTCGTCCAGCAGGTCCAGCACGCGGTCTGCGCTGGCGAACACCTGCGTCAGGCTGGCACCAAGGTTTGCCAGCGCCACCACCGGGCCAAAGGAGCTGAGGGCCGAAAGGGTGCACACCAGTACGCCCTCCACGCCCATTTTACCGCTTTGGTAAAGGTTCAGGCTCACACCCAGCACGGCCAGCACCGTGAGCAGGATCAAGGTGTTCGTGATGGCCACGGTCAGGCCCTCGCGGTATTTCATCGCCTTCTGCTTTTCGCCCAGCATCTCACTGTGGGCCGTGATGCCCTCGGCGCGGGCTGCGGTGTCCTGATACTGCAGGGTATCCTTCAGGCCGCGCAGGCTTTCCAGCACATAGCTGTTGGTATCGGCCAGTGCCTGACGGTACTCCCGGGCGGCACGGTCACCGCGCTTTGCGCTCCACACCGGCAGGGCCACGCCCACCAGCAGATAGCCCGCCAGCAGCACCAGCGCAGGCAGGATGTGCCAGCTGCCCACAAAGCCCGTCATGCCGATGACGCAGATGCACGCGATGCAGATGGGCGAAATGGTGTGGGCATAGAACACCTCCAGCGCTTCGATATCGGCGGTGATGAGCGAGATCAGGTCGCCGCGGTCACGGCCTTCCAGCTTTGCAGGGGTCAGACGGCGCAGCGCCCCGAATACCTTATCGCGGATCAGGGCCAGCAGCTTGAAGGCGATATAGTGGTTGGACGCCTGCTCTGCGTAACGCAGAACGCCGCGCAGCAGCGCAAACACCAGAATGCAGGCAAAGGCCGTGCCCACGGTCCTCACCGGGCTTGCAAGCCCCAGCGCACGCAGGATGCCAAAACCGCCAAAGATGGTAATGAAGGTGGCGCAGAAGTGGCCTGCCACACCCATCACGATCGCTGCCAGCATGATAGGCAGCATGGGCTTTACCAGCACGATCAACCGCCCCACAATGGCAAAGGGGCTGCGGCGATTGATTTTATTCATATCAGGCATCCTCCTTTCCCAGCGTTTCAAGCTGTTTCTGGGCCGTATACAGGCGGCTATAGGCTCCCTGCCGGGCCAGCAGTTCGGCATGTGTGCCCTGCTCGATCACCCGGCCATTGCTCATTGCATAGATGCAGTCGCTGTGCACCACATTGGCCAGACGGTGCGAAATGAGGATGATCGTCTTTTTTCCGGCCAGACTGTGGATGGCCTGCATGATATCGTTCTCGCTCTCGGCATCCACGTTGGAAGTGGCTTCGTCAAACAGGTAGATGGGCGTATCGTGCAGCAGGGCGCGGGCCATGGCAAGGCGCTGGCGCTGACCGCCGGAAAGATTGCTGCCGCCCTCATGCAGAGCGGTCTGCAGGCCGTTCTGGCTGCGGCAGAAATCGGCCAGATTCACCTGTTCCAATGCCGCCCAGAGCTGTGCCTCGTCCGCGTCCGGCTTTGCCATGCGCAGGTTGCTCTCCACCGTACCCTTGAAGATGGCGGCGTTGTGGGGCACCAGCGTCAGGGTGCGCAGACGCTGTTCCTGCTGCAGCTCCTGCACCGGCACACCGCCCAGCGTCACGCTGCCGGTATAGCCGGTGCGGCTGCCGGACAGCAGCGCCGCAATGGTGCTTTTGCCGCAGCCACTCTCACCCACCAGCGAGACAAAGCTGCCCTGCGGAATGGTAAAGGAGACATCGTTCAGGATGGTGCGGTCCTTCTCGTAGCCAAAGGTGACATGCTCAAGCTTCAGAGTCGTATTCTCTCCGGGCACGCGGTCGCCATCGGCAGGCTCTTCCGCTGCCAGAAGCTTGAAGATCTTCTCTGCCGAAGCGGCACCGTTCATGGCAATGTGGAAGTAGCTGCCCAGCAGCCGCAGCGGCAGGAAAAAGTCCGCCGCCAGCAGCACGATGGTCAATGTGGCGGTCAGGGTCAGCCGGCCTGCCGCAAATGCAGCCACCGCGCTGATGATGCCAAGGCCCGCACCACCGTAAGCCATCAGGTCCATCAGTGTCACCGAGTTCAGCTGCATGGTGAGCACCTTCATGGTGATCCTGCGGAAGCGCTCGGCCTGCGCATTCATCTGCTCGTGCTTCCAGCCGTCGGCCTGATAAATTTTCAGGGTGGTCAGGCCCTGAATGTTCTCAAGGAAGCTGTCGCCAAGGGTGGTGTACTCGCCCCAGTAGTTTGCCAGCAGCTTTTTGGCAAACTTCTGCACCGCCACAATGGACATGGGGATCAGCGGCACGCAGCACAGCAGGATGATGGCCGACCGTGCGTGCACACCCACCAGCAGCACAAACAGGGTAACGGGTGCCAGCAGGCTGTAAAACAGCTGCGGCAGGTATTTTGCAAAGTAGGTGTCGATCTGCTCCACACCTTCGCTGGCCAGCATCACCACCTCGCTGGTGGCCGCCGTCTCGGTGTAGTTGGGGCCAAGGCGGGCAAGCTTTGCGTAGATGCTGCTGCGCAGAGTGCGCTTGACATCCTTGGAAGCCTGATCGCTCATGGCTGATGCCAGCATGGTAAAGGCAAAGCGCATGGGCACCGTGGCAAGGCAGAGCACAAGGTTCTGCCACAGCTGTGCACTGGTCAGGCTGCCCGCAAAGGCTGCGCCCACCAGCTGGGCAATGGCCCGCACAAAGATCACGTTGCACAGCATCCCCAGCCATTGGAAAGCCACATTGGCTCCCACATAGCGCAGTGCACCGTGGTCAAAGGACAGCAATTTTTTATTGATCACTGGGCTTTCTCCGTTTCTGTTTTTTCTGCATCACTGCCGAACAGACGCTCATATTCGCCGGTAAAGATGCGCTCCGGCAGTGCACTGGTCATGGCAAGGGCAGCGGTAAAGCGCTCTTCTTCGCTCAGCGGCTCACCGACCGGCGGGAAATGGGTCAGGATCGTTTTCAGCTCCCGATCCACCTGTTTTGCCACCCAGATGCCCCGGTCTGTCATATAGATCTTGCCGTAGTGCTCCTTTACGATCATGCCGCGCTCCATGAGCAGATTCATGATACGCACCACCGAGGGCTTGGTCACGCCAAGCTTTTCGGCAATGCTGCGGGAGCTGATATCCAGATGGGTCTGTGAGACTTCGTAGATCGCCAGCAGATAGCGCAGATGCGCCGACGTAAGTTCCATCCCGATCACTCTCTTTCGTTCTGAATTTCCAATGTTATCCAAAGCTAACTTTTTGTTTTTGAAAAAAGGGCGCGAGCCGAATGTTCCAGCCCGCGCCCTTTGCGGATCATTTCAATGCTCAGTGACAGCCGCTGCAACCGCTGCAGCTGCCATTGCAGCCGCCTTCGCCGCAGCCGCTGCACCCACTGCAGCCGCCGCCATGCTTGTGGGAGTGCCATGTGATCCAGCCCACACCGCCAAACACGATGACTGCCACAATGATCGTGGGCAGATTAAAATTTGCAGCGAGGAATTCCATCATACAAAACACACCCTTTCACAATGTCATGCGGTTCGATCAGATCTTGGTCACGTCGATCTTGACTTCGTTGTCGCTCGCGTACTTGTTGGGACGCACCAGCAGGTAGATGAAGCCGACCAGAACCACAGCAGCCACGATGGTGAAGAAATTGAAGCCGATCTCACCAGTGATGATACCGCCCAGCTGGTACACCACCAGAGCGGCGCAGTAAGCCAGAGCGCACATATAACCAATGGCGATGGCGGTCCACTTGCCGTTGTTCATCTCGCGCTTGATGGCGCCCATAGCAGCGAAGCAGGGAGCGCACAGCAGGTTGAAGATCATGAAGGCGTAAGCCGACAGAGCGGTGTAGTCCTGCGCAACAGCAGCCCAGATCTCATCGCCGTTCTCAGACAGCTCGCCGCCGAAGTGATACAGAACACCGAAGGTACCAACCACGTTCTCCTTTGCGATCAGGCCGGAGACGGAAGCGACAGTTGCACGCCAGTTGCCGAAGCCCAGAGGTGCAAAGATCCATGCGACCTTGGTAGCGATCGCAGCCAGCACGGAGTTGTCCTGATCCTCGACCATGCCGAAGACACCATTCTCGAAGCCGAAGCCCTGCAGGAACCACAGCACAACGGTAGCGGCCAGAATGACGGAGCCTGCGCGCTTGATGAAGGACCAGCCGCGCTCCCAGGTTGCACGGAACACGTTGCCCCATGCAGGCACATGGTATGCGGGCAGCTCCATCACGAAGGGAGCGGGATCACCTGCGAAGAGCTTGGTCTTCTTCAGGATCACGCCGGAGCAGATGATGGCAGCCATGCCAATGAAGTAAGCAGAGACAGCCACCAGAGAAGAACCGCCGAACATCGCACCTGCGATGAGGCCGATGATGGGCATCTTTGCGCCGCAGGGGATGAAGCAGGTGGTCATGATGGTCATGCGGCGGTCACGCTCGTTCTCGATGGTACGGGAAGCCATAACACCGGGCACGCCGCAGCCGGTACCGACCAGCACGGGGATGAAGCTTTTACCGGACAGGCCGAACTTGCGGAAGATACGGTCCATGATGAAGGCGACACGGGACATATAGCCCACATCCTCCAGAATGGACAGCAGGAAGAACAGCACCAGCATCTGGGGAACGAAGCCCAGAACCGCGCCGACACCGGCAACGATGCCGTCCATGATCAGGCCGTACAGCCAGCCTGCCACGCCGATGCTCTCCAGCAAGCCGCCCAGAGCATTGGGAACGATCTCACCGAACAGGACATCGTTGGTCCAGTCGGTGGCAAAGGTACCAATGGCCCAGCCGCCGTCTGCAATGGAGGTGCCCATGGACAGGGAGTACATCAGGAACATGACCAGTGCGAAGATGGGCAGAGCCAGGATACGGTTGGTCACGATCTGGTCGATCTTATCGGAAACGGTCAGGTGCTCCACGCGGGCCTTTTTCTTAACAGCTTTGCCCACGACGGTGTTGATATATGCATAGCGCTGGTTGGTGATGATGCTCTCAGCGTCATCGTCCATCTCAGCTTCGCAGTCCTTGATGTGCTGGTCGATGTGGTCGATCAGGCTCTTGTCGAGCTTCAGCTCATCCATGACCTTCTCGTCGCGCTCGAACAGCTTGACGGCATACCAGCGCAGGAAGCGGTCATCCACCTTGCCCTGAATGGACTCTTCGATGTGGGCAATGGCGTGCTCCACGCTGCCGGTGAACACATGGGGCAGCTCAGCAGCCTTGGTAGCCTTTGCAGCAGCCACAGCAGCCTTTGCAGCAGCCTCGGTGCCCTCGCCCTTCAGTGCGCTGATCTCCACCGCCTGACAGCCCAGTTCTGCGCTCAGCTTCTTCAGGTCGATCTTATCACCGTTCTTGCGCACCAGATCGATCATGTTCACAGCCATGACCACCGGGATGCCCAGCTCGATCAGCTGGGTGGTCAGGTACAGGTTACGCTCAATGTTGGTACCATCGATGATGTTCAGGATGGCATCGGGCTTCTCCTTGACCAGATAAGTACGGGAAACCACTTCTTCCAGCGTGTACGGAGACAGCGAGTAGATACCGGGCAGATCCTGAATGATAACATCCTTGTCGCCCTTCAGCTTGCCTTCCTTCTTTTCCACCGTAACGCCGGGCCAGTTGCCGACATACTGGTTGGAGCCGGTCAGATTGTTGAACAGGGTCGTTTTACCGCAGTTCGGGTTGCCGGCAAGTGCAATTTTAATGCTCATTGCTTAATCCTTCCTCCCTTTGGGATCAGACTACTTCGATCATTTCAGCATCGGCCTTGCGCACGCTCAGCTCGTAGTTGCGCACGGTCAGCTCCATGGGGTCGCCCAGAGGTGCCACCTTACGGACATAGATCTCAACACCCTTGGTGATGCCCATGTCCATGATGCGGCGCTTGACCGGGCCTTCACCGTGCAGCTTTGCCACAGTAGCGGTCTCGCCGACCTTTACGTCTTTCAGAGTTTTCATCCTTAACCATCCTCCTCTGCTTGTCTTTATAGAGAGACTATTCCAGTTTCGGAGCAGCTCCCAAACAGCGCCTGGGCACTGTTCAGCCAATCATGATACGGTTTGCCATGGTCTTGTCCAGCGCGATGCGGCTCTCCTTGACCTGAATGATCAGGTTGCCTGCGATCTCGTTGACGACCGTTACCTCACTGTCCACCACAAAACCCAGCTCTGCCAGATGCAGCCGGATTTCGTCCTTGCCGGTGATCTTTTTGATGGTGACGGTCTCCCCTGCTTTTGCCATTGTCAAAGGCATCATACTTCCGCTTCCCTTCCTGTTTGAATCTGGGATATCGCTGCGGTTAGTCAGCCGCAACTACCAACGTGGATAGTTTACGCTCACTAACCTTTTATGTCAATAGTTTTTTCACAATTAAAAGTTAGTTCATATGAACAAACAATTTTTCTGCCCGATTTTTTCCGTTTTTTCACCACAATCAACAACAACTAACTCAAATTATTGAATCAAAGTTAGCCATTGTTTACATTTTCTTGTTCTTTTTTGGCGGCATCTTGTAAACTATCACAAAGCTTTTTCTCTGACCTGCTGTGCTCTTTTGCTGCAAATGACACAGCCGCGTGGTACAGTGGTCAGTCTGCACCGCGCGGCCGCGTGTCAAAAGGAGGATTTCTTTCCTGCCAGTGCGTGGACACCAGCAGGTGCCAGGATAAAAAGAGAGTATTTGAAAAGAGAATGACAAATTTTAAGCCGCCACGGCAAGGCGGAGAATGGGCGTTCCACTGTGGAACAGCCGCAGATAGACTGCTGTGCACTTGCTCAGCTGGTCAAAGTGCTTCTGCGCCGCATCCGGGTCGCCATAGGACTTCCAGCAGCCGCAACAGGTAAAGTTTTTGCCGCGGTTCTCGATAAAGCCCACAACATCGCCCAGAGGATAGCCGAGGAACACCCCGATCTCATGCGGAAATTCTGCCGAACAGCACAGCTTGCGGGAAAGCTGAGTGAGCATATTGCCCACATCCGGTGCTTCGCCCGCTTCCGGCAGGCGGTAGCCCTCCTGCCGCAGAAAGCTCTGCACCTTTTCATCTGCCAGCACGGCAGCCAGCCTGCTTTCACGGTAGACATACACAAGATACCGGTGGTTGAGCACGCAGCCCTTGAGCACCCGCACACGCAGGCCCTTGGGCTGAAGCTGGGCATTCCAGTTTTTCACCCGGCGCGCAAGGTCGGCGCAGTCGCGGGTCTCATAGCGGAACAGGCCTGCCGGTTTCAGGCCGGCCAGCACCGGGGCACACTGTTCGATCATGACCGTTTCAAAATTGCGCTCCATGTCTGTGCCCTCCCGCCTTGTTTCTCCGGGCTATTGTTCCCCGGATGCGCCGTGGTTATAAGTTAGATATTTCTAACCAGGATTCCAAAAAAGAAGCAGCTTTGCGCGGAGCATTCAAGGCTTCGGCCTGCCGATCTGTTTCTTGTGGTTAGTTATTTCTAACGTGACTGTATCTTACCACAGCGGTGGGCCGTTGTCAACACTTTTCTTGAAAAAAGTTATTCGTAACAAACCGCAGTTTTCTTCACCTCGCTTTTTGTGCATTCTACCGTTTTGAGATACGGTATGGTATAATAAGGAAAACCCTCTCAGGCGCTAACGCGCCAGCTCCCCCGAAGGGGGAGCTCTTTATAGAGTCAGCGCATTCAAAAGCTCTCCCCTTCGGGAGAGCTGGCATTGCACAGCAATGACTGAGAGGGTTCTATCTTATAAAAGGAGCATGTTTCCCATGCCACAGAACATTGCACCGCCGGGCCTGATCTCCCTTCTTGCCGCCGCACTGGCACAGCAGCCCACAAAGCCGCTGGTGCTGGCGCTGGATGGCCGCTGCGGCAGCGGCAAGACCACCCTTGCAAATACGCTGGCCCGGCAGTTCCCGGCCAGCATCACCCTGCACACCGATGATTTTTACCTGCCGCCTGCACAGCGCATCCGCGGCTGGGAGAAAACGCCCTGCGCCAATATGGACCTTGCCCGCCTGCGGGACGAAGCCCTGCGCCCAGCCTACGAGGGCCAGCCGGTGCAGTACCGTGCCTATTCCTGCCGCGAGGGTGCGTACCTGCCCGCGCGGGAGCTGGCCGCGCAGCCGCTGGTGATTTTGGAGGGCAGCTACAGCCACCACCCGCTGCTGACCGGTTACGAAACGCTGCGGGTGTTCCTGACCTGCGCAAAAGAAGAGCAGACCCGCCGCCTGCAGGCGCGGGAGGGGGAGCGATATGCCAATTTTGCCGCCCGGTGGGTGCCGCTGGAGGAAGCATATTTTGCGCAGTACAATGTTGAGGTCAAAGCAGATTTTGCGATAGACACCACGCCCAACTGAGTCATCCATACAAAAAGCACCTGTCACGGAAAATCTCCATGACAGGCGCTTTTTTTACGCAGTTCGTGTTTTACGGTCTGTTACTTATTCTTGTACATATCCTGATAATAGTTCTGGTAGTCGCCGCTGGTGACGTGGTCCATCCACTCCTGATGGTTCAGGTACCAGTCGATGGTCAGCACGATGCCCTTCTCAAAGGGGGTCTCGGGGTACCAGCCCAGATCGTTCTTGATCTTGGTGGGGTCGATGCCGTAGCGGCGGTCGTGACCCAGACGGTCGGCAACGTGCTTGATGAGGTCCTCGCTGATGCCCTCGTCCTGCAGACGGTCGTGGAGCTGGTTGATGATGGTCTTGACGATGAAGATGTTGGGGCGCTCGTTGTGGCCGCCCACGTTGTACACCTCGCCGACCTTGCCGCCGTTGGCCACCATATCAATGGCCTTGCAGTGATCCTCCACATACAGCCAGTCGCGGATCTGCATACCATCGCCGTAGATGGGCAGCTGCTTGTGGTGCTTGACGTTGTTGATCATCAGGGGGATCAGCTTTTCCGGGAACTGGTAGGGGCCGTAGTTGTTGGAGCAGCGGGTGATGTTCACGGGCATACCGTAGGTGTCGTGGAAGGCCATGACGAACATATCGGCGCTGGCCTTGGAGGAAGAATAGGGGCTGTGGGGGCACAGGGGGGTGGTCTCCATAAAGTAGCCCTCGGCACCCAGTGCGCCGTACACCTCATCGGTGGACACCTGCAGGTACTTCTTGCCCTCTTTCCAAGTCTTGGCATCGGCATCATACCATGCTTCCTTGGCGCGCTGCAGCAGGTTGACGGTGCCCATCACGTTGCTCTGCACAAAAATTTCGGGGTTCTTGATGGAGCGGTCCACATGGCTCTCGGCGGCAAAGTTGATGACGTAATCGAAATCGTACTTCTGGAACAGGCCTTCCACCAGCTCCTTGTCGCAGATATCGCCCTGCACGAACACATGGCGGGGGTCGCCCTCCACATCCTTCAGGTTTTCCAGATTGCCGGCGTAGGTCAGTTTATCCAGATTGACCAGCAGGATCTCCGGGTATTTCTTGAGCATATAATGCACAAAGTTGGAGCCAATAAAACCGGCGCAGCCGGTGATCAGATAGGTTTTCATAGGTTCAATTTCCTCTTTTCAGTCTTTCATCCCATTGTCGCCGTCCCAGTGGGCGAAGAAGCAGGCCAGAGCGTCTCTCCAGTCGCGCACATCGTTGCCCACGGTGCAGCGCAGCATCCGGTTGTCCAGTGCGCTCCACTTGGGGCGGTCGGCGCTTTCCGGGTGCTTTGCCTTGTATTCCTCGCTGGTGCAGGGTGCCACAGCGGCATCCACGCCGGACAGGCGGATGATCTCGGACGCAAAATCATACCACGAGCAGATGCCCTCGCCGGTGCAGTGGTACAGGCCGTACTCGTGGGTCACGCACAGCTGCAGGATCTCGTGGGCCAGATCCACCGCGTTGGTGGGGTTGCCGCGCTGGTCATTGACCACTTCCAGCTTGCCAAACTTCTTGCCTGCGTTCACGATGGTCTTGACGAAGTTTTTGCCGTAGTAGCTGTAGAGCCACGCGGTGCGCACGATGAAGTGACGGTGGCAGAACTGCTCCACATACTTTTCGCCCATGAGCTTGGTAGAGCCATAGGCGCTGATGGGGCCGGGAATGGTGGCTTCGTCCTGTGCAACGCCGCCGTTCTCACGGCCGGAGAACACATAATCGGTGGAGACGTGTACCAGTCGTGCACCGGTCTTTTCCGCTGCCTGTGCCAGATTGCGGGGGCCGAGGGCGTTTGCCTTGAAGGCGGCATCATGGTTCACTTCGCAGCCGTCCACATTGGTGTAGGCAGCGCAGTTGATGATGACATCCGGGCGGTTGCGGCGGATGAACTCGTCCACCATTTTGTAGTTGGAGATATCCAGATCCGGCAGGTCCACGGCGATCACCGTGGCATTGAGCAGTTTTTCGGGGATGGGGCCGATCTCGCTGCGGCCTTCGCGCAGCTGCTTGAGGATCTCGGTGCCCAGCTGACCCTTGCAGCCGGTAACAATGATTTTCATATGGGTATGCCTCTCTTTTGCTTAATAGCGCAGCTTGCCGTCTGCAACGTTCTTCAGGTGCTGGCCGTAAGGACTCTTGCCGTAGCGCTCAGCGCTTTCCAGCAGGGTGTCGCGGTCGATCCAGCCGTACTTGAAGGCGATCTCTTCCGGCGCACTGATCTTGATGCCCTGGCGCTTCTCGATCATGCGCACAAAATCGGCTGCTTCCACCAGACTGTCCATGGTGCCGGTGTCCAGCCATGCAAAACCGCGGCCCAGCAGCTGAACATCCAGCTCGTCCTTCTTCAGATACATGTCGTTCAGGGTGGTGATCTCCAGCTCGCCGCGGGCAGAGGGCTTGACCTGCTTTGCCATCTTCACGACCTCTTTGTTATAGAAGTACAGGCCGGTGATGGCGTAGTTGGACTTGGGGTGCTGAGGCTTTTCCTCCACGCTGAGCACCTTGCCGTCCTTGTCGAACTCCACGATGCCAAAGCGCTCCGGGTCCTGCACATAGTAGCCGAACACGGTGCAGCGGCCTTTGTTTTCCGCATTGGCAGCGGCGGTCTTGAGGATCTTGGAGAAGCCGTTGCCGTAGAAGATGTTATCGCCCAGGATCATGGCGCAGCAGTCGTCGCCAATGAACTCTTCGCCCAGAATGAAGGCCTGTGCCAGACCGTCCGGAGAGGGCTGAACTTTATACTGCAGATGGATGCCGTACTGGCTGCCATCACCCAACAGCGCCTCAAAGCGAGGCGTATCGGTCGGGGTGGAGATGATTAGGATGTCCTGAATGCCTGCCAGCATCAGCGTGGACAGGGGGTAATAGATCATCGGCTTGTCGTAGACCGGCAGCAGCTGCTTGCTGGTGACCATGGTCAGCGGGTAAAGCCGGGTGCCGGCACCGCCGGCAAGAATGATACCTTTCATATTTGTGCACTCCTTTAAAATAGATTGAAAAGTTGTGCAGCTGTACGCCGCCCAGACGGGAGACCGCCCGGATGACGTATGGATTCAAAGCGGAGCTGCGTCCGCTGTAAACAAATTCAGGAGCCGCTCCCCCCTGCCCAAAATGGCAAAATGGGAATAGCAGTTCACTTTATTTTACTATCAAATCACACAAAAAGCAAGAAAGAACGGCTTTCCCGAAAAATTTTCCGGAAAAGCCGTTCTGAAACTCCTTCAATCTCGCATTTGTTCCGCCCAAAAGGCCCCCTCTCCGAGGGGGCTGGCAATGCCGCAGGCATTGACTGGGGGAGTTACCACGCAAAGCCCCACTTGGAGAAATAGCGCAGCAGGCTGCGCAGCTGCCACAAAAAGGGCTTCAGACTGCGGTGCGCGGCGCGGTGCCACGCATGGATGGCCGTATACTGGGGCACTAGATACGCTTTGCCCCGGGTGCGCATCTTCTGGGTGAGGTCGGCATCCTCCACGTACATGAAGTAGTCCTCGTCAAATCCGCCCACAGCCTTGAACACCGCAGTATCCACGGCCGAGAAGCTGCCGGTGCAGAACTCGATCTCGGTGGGTTTTGTCAGGTCTTTGTCCGCCATGAGATAGCGCTCGTTGTACTTTGCCCAGAATTTCAGGCAGGGCAGCTGGCGGTACACCATGGCCCGCACACTGCACCGGCGCAGCGGCAGACGCTGGGGCCGCCCGTCCGGGAAGGTGAGCGCGGGCCGCGCCATCACCACGCCGGGGTGCTGTGCCATCCAGTCCGCAAGGTCGCTCAGCGTATCCGCAGTGAGCTGGATATCCGGGTTCAGGATAAAGTGCACCCGGCTTTGCAGCAGGCTGAGCACCGTGTTGTGGCCGGTGCCAAAGCCGCCGTTCTCTGTACGGCAGAGCACCTCCACCTTCTGGTCCTCGCGGATGTGCAGGGTGCCGTCCTTCGCGGCCTTGGCAAGGCACTGGCCGCTGCCGTCCGGGCTGGCGTTGTCCACCAGATACAGCGTCAGCGGGTGGCGGCGGGTGCAGTCCAGCACGGTCTGTGCCGCCCTGAGCGCTTCATCTGCGCCGTTATAAACTACAATACAAGCAGAAAGTTCCATGTCGTTCACTCCAGCGGTTTGATGTCAAAGCTGAAGTCCTCTTTCATCAGGTCAAAGTTCGGGTTCATGCAGGGGTCGCCTGCGGCCAGCTGCTTTGCCCACCGCTTCTGGAAGCGCTCCACCTCCGAGATGAAGCGCTTGCGCTTGACCGGGTTTTCGTCCAGACCACGGCTCTTGCTCTCGTAGTGGTACAGCTGTGCAAACGGGGTGAACACGTTGGTATAGCCCGCTTCACGCACGCGCACGCAGAAGTCCACATCGTTGAAGGCCACAGCAAAGCTCTCGTCCAGACCGTTCACCTGCTCGTAGACGCTCCTGCGCACCATCAGGCAGGCGGCAGTGACCGCATACACATCCTGTGCATAGACCAGACGGCCCATATAGCCGGGGTGGCCCACCGGGAAGTTCTTGTGCATGTGGGCCGCAAGGGTCAAAAAGCCGAAGCCGATGCCCGCGTGCTGGATGGTGTTGTCCGGATAAAGCAGCTTTGCGCCCACGCAGCCCACACGGTCCTGCTGGGCGTACATGAGCATTTCTTCGATCCAGCGCGGAGAAATGACCTCGGTATCGTTGTTGAGCAGCAGCAGGTATTCGCCGGTGGCTTCCTTTGCGCCAAAGTTGTTCAGGGCGCTGTAGTTGAAGCCGGTGCCCTGCCATGTGATCACCTTCAGGTTCTTGTGCTCCTTCTGCAGCTTTTCATAGCAGCGGAAGGTGGCAGGCTCCCTGCTGTTGTTCTCGATGACGATGATCTCAAGATCCTCATAGGTGCTCCTGCGGTAGATGGACTCCACGCAGGTGCGCAGGTCGGAAGAATGGTCGCAGCTGGGGATCAGGATGCTGACCCGGCCCGGCTTTGTGATGGTATAGTCCGTCTTATAGAAGCCCGGCGTACCCGGGATCATGGAAACTTCATCCACCGGCACACCCACACGCTCGTAGTGGGCATACAGGGCCTTGACCGCAGCTTCCAGACAGTAGGTCTTGGCCGAAATGTTGCTTGCCACGCTGGTGGGGCTGGAGCGCCAGTAGTACAGCAGATGCGGGATATGCACGATCTTGTGCGCCTTTTCGGTCAGGCGCAGGTAGAGGTCATAGTCCTGACTGCCGTTGTAGGCTGCACGCTCATCGCCGCCCACAGCGGCCAGCAGCTTTGCGCTGAACACGCTCAGGTGGCAGATATAGTTGTTGGAGCGCAGATTATCCAGCATATAATCCGGCTTGAAATGGTAAACGGTCAGATGGTCGATGTCGCCCTCAAAGGTCACTTCATCCGTATACACAAAGTCTGCGCCCTGTTCTGCAATGGCCTGTGCCACGTACCACAGAGCACAGGGGTGCAGGATATCATCGTGGTCCAGCAGGGCGATAAACTCGCCCGTTGCCAGTGCAAAGCCCTGATTGGTGTTGCCCGCAATGCCCTCGTTCTTTTCCAGCTTCTGGTAACGGATGCGGGGGTCTTCCGCAGCACGGGCTGCTACGGTCTGGCCCACCGTCTCGTCCTGACCGGCATCCACAAGGCACAGCTCCCAGTTCTGATAGGTCTGGTTCTGCACCGAGTCCAGCAGCTCCACCAGAAACTGCTGCAGCGTATTGTACAGCGGCACCACGATGCTGATGCGCGGCGCGGCGGGCTGGTCGGCCGCCTGCCTTACCAGCAGCTCTGCGCTGGCAAAGCGGTCGGCGCGCATGGTCCTGCCCGGGAACAGCTTCGCATATTCCTTTTTGGCCTTTGCCTGCGCACGCACGCCGGAAATGCCCACCCGGCGCAGCTGGCCCAGAAAGACGAACGGCGGGAAGGTGTGTGCCAGCTGACGGCCCTTGCTGACAAAGTAGCGCAGCGGCCAGCTCATCTTCCAGAAAGTAGAGCTGGTCACATTGTTCAGGGTCTTTTCCAGGTCCTGCTCATGGCTGCGGCTCAGCGAAAGATCACTGCGCAGGCGTTCCAGCTGAGCCGTCAGCTCTTCGCCGGTGCGCTCGGCCTGCTGCATCCGCTCTCGCAGATCGTCCAGCGTCATCTCGTAGCCTGCCAGCAGCTGCTGTGCATCCTGCACAGCGGCGCTGCGGCAGAACAGCGCGGTCTGCTGGGCTTTGCCGCGGTTCTTCCACTCAAAATCCCGGTACAGGCCCTGTGCGGCCAACTGCTTTGCACAGTCAGCCATGGCCGATGCATCGGTGCATACCAGCAGCACCTGTGCACACTGCAGTGCGGGCAGATTCACCCATTCCGGGTCCTCCACCACCAGCAGGGCAGCGGTGCCCTGCTCTGCATTCTCCGGCAGCAGCTGTGCGCCGGCCTTTTCCAGTGCTTCGGCCAGTGCGCCGCTGCCGCCCAGCACCTGAATGCTGGCAGGGGTCAGCTCCCGCACGATGCGCTGCGCCAGTGCACGGCAGCGCTCGGCCTGTCGTTTGGTTTCTTTTTCCTGATCCATTCCGATCTCCGCTCCTATGGAACTTTTTTATCTTAAAAAATGATCTCTCAAAAAATCACACGATTTATAGTATACCAAATCCGGCATGATTTGAGAAGGTTTTGCGCGCATTTCTTTGCAGTTTTCCACTGCTTACCAGTGGAACAGGCTGTGTAGCCAGCCAAAGAACCCACCGCCGGAGCTGCTGGAAGTGGAAATGCTCACACCCGTGTAGTAGTGGCTCAGGATCTCTCGGTAGCCCATGCCCTGCTCCTGTGCGTAACCCACAGCACCGCACTGGCTCATGCCCACGCCATGGCCAAAGCCGTAATAGGTCATGCAGGGAGTGCCGCTTTCGTCCGCGCCAAAGTCGAAGCAGTAACGGGAGGAAACGAACTGGCCGATATAGCGGTAGCTGCGGCCATTGGAAACAAAGGTGTTGTACTGCACAAAGCCGCCCAGATCCTTGTGGGTGGTGTCGGCGCTGACGTAGGGCTCGCCGGTGCGGCTGTCGTTATACTCTTTATAGGTATAGTCTTTTCCGATGACCCGGCGCAGCTTGTTGTGGTACTGCTCCTCGTAGGGGCTCTCCACGCTCTGCAGATACGGCACATCGGTGCCCCATGCGTCCCGGCTGGAGCAGGTGCCGTACACGCCGGTCTGGGTGTTATAGCCCGCACTGGCCGACCACACGGCATCGCAGACGCTGCCGTTGTAGGTAAGGATCTCATTTTTCACCGGTTCCACCGCCCTGCGGATGGCTTCCCGTGCCGAGGACGGGATCTGATCCACCGGAGTGTAGATGAGCGCATTGGAAGAGGAGCCGTACTGCTTGTGGTATTCCAGATAGGAATGGATGGCCACCGCCTGTGCCTTCCACGCCTGCTGGGCGGCGCTGGCGCTGACATAGCTGCCAATGGAGCCAAGCTCCGTGTAGGTAATGCCCACAAGGCAGTCCACAAGGTTCAGCGTGACGTTGCGCCGCAGGCCCTGTCCCTTGATGTTCAGGTAGGGCATGGTGATGGTATCACTGGTGCCAAAGAGCCATGCAAGGCAGTTTTCCTCCTCGGCAGGGATCAGGGTCGTGTCCGCGCCGCCTATAGTGGTGGCTGCCGAAGCCGCCGGGGCCAGAACGCAAACGCACAGCGCTGCTGCCAGCACAAACGCCGCCGCGCGACGCACAAACCGATGCAGATGTTTCAAAAGTGATCTCCTCCTGTTTTTTGCAGATTTCTGACTGTGTTTTTTACAGTGTAACACAGCCTGCGCCTGCGGGCAAGGACTGGACTTTCGTTTTTTGCTTCCGGACAAAGAAGAAACCGGAGGGCCTTTCCCGTTCGGGCTGCTCTCCGGTCTGATTTATAAGGTCTCCGGCCGACGACGCATGGCATCGTCGATCTCGTTCTCGATCTCCCGCAGGCAGTCCAGCAGCACCGGATTGAACGCCCCGGCCTCGCCGGTGCAAAGCATCTGCACTGCAGCCGCGCAGGGTACCGGCGGCTGGCTTCCGCTGCCAGTGGTCAGCGTTTCGTAGGCATCCGCAAGGCCGACCACCTGTGCCGCAATGGGGATCTGTTCGCCAACCAGCTGGTCCGGGTAGCCGCTGCCGTCGTACCGCTCGTGGTGCCAGCGGCAGATCTGATAGGCTACCCGCACAAAATCTTCGTCGCGGTAGGCATCCAGCTCTTCCAGCATCCGTGCACCCAGCAGGGTATGCTGGCGCATGGTTTCTTCATCCTCCGGCGTGCGCGGCTCCGGACTGTTCAGGACCTGCTCCCCGATCTCCATTTTGCCAATGTCGTGCAGCACCGAGGCCATGCTGATGGTACGGCGCATCTCCTGCGTCAGGGGGTAAGTCTCGGTCTTTTGCACCAGATGGTCCAGCAGCATTCCGGTCAGGGTGCTGATGTGCTGCACATGGGTGCGGCTCTCGCCGTTGCGGCGCTCCACCACCCGGCTCAGAATGCCGATCATCATTTGGCTGCGCTTTTCCTTTTGCGACACCTGATCCGCCACCATGGCGCTCAGGCGGCGCTGCTTTGCATACATGCGGATGGTGTTGGTAATGCGCTGATACACCACCCTTGCATCAAAGGGGCGGCTGATATAATCGGACGCACCCAGATCAAAGGCGCGGCGCACCGTGTCCACATTGTCCTCGCTGGAGATCATGATGACCGGGATCTCTTCCAGCATTCCGCGCTGGCTCATGGCTTCCAGCACGGTAAAGCCGTCAATGCCGGCCATGTGGATATCCAGCAGCACAACGGAGATGCCGGTGGGGTTCTGTTCCAGCAGGCGCAGGCAGTCCTCGCCGGAAGCCGCTTCGGCAGTGTCGAACTGGCTGTTCAGCATCTGGCTGAGCAGCATCCGGTTCATGGCCGAGTCGTCCACGATGAGCACACTCTGGCGGCTGTGGGTGGGCTGCAGGGCGTGCGGCTCCGGCTGACGCTCGGTGATCACGGTGTTTTTCTGGATGCGTGCATAGTGCATCAGCCGTTCCGCGTGCTGCACCGCATCGTCCACATTTTCGTCGTCGATCCACACGCCTCCAATGCTGGCCGACATGCGGATGCGGGAGTAGCCCGGCACGTTGGCCGCCTGCAGCTGCAGACGGATCTGTTCCAGACGCGGGCTGAGCTGTTCCTGCCGGATGTCCGGCAGCAGCAAAAGCAGCCTGCCGCCGTCGTAGCGGATCAGGCGGTCTTTTTCCGAAAGGCCGCGCCGGATGGTGCTTACCGCCGTTTCCAGCACGCTGTTGCCCGCACCGGAGCCGTAAACATCGTTGGAGAACTTCAGATCGTCCATATCCAGCATCGCCACACCGGCGGTAATGCTGCGGTAGCGGTAGTTCTCATCATAATAGGTGCGGTTGTAGGCACCGGTCAGCGGGTCGCGGTAGCGCTTTTCCCGCTCATCGGTAATACTGTTGAGCAGCCGCTCACCGCTTTCCGGGTCCAACAGAACGCTGCGGTCGATCTTGCGGGTCAGCTCCACCACACAGAGTTGGCCATCCACCTGCACACAGCTGGCCGTGATTTCGTACAGCTCCTGCCCAAAGTATTCCAGCCTTGTTTTCCGGGTGTTCTTTTCCAGCGCCTGCCTTGCCACGCAGTTTTCACACGGACGGCTGCGCCGCCACTGGGCATAGCAGGGCGCGCTGCCCTTTTTGCCGCCCTGCACCTCGTCCGCCTTCATCAGGCGCACCGTCATGAACACCTTGCGGAGCTGGCGCATTTCCTCTTCCATCTGCTGGCGTGTTCTGTTTTTTCTGCTCATCATCGCATATCTCCCGCTGCAAAGCCGCGCGTTTTGGGCCGCACGGCATTCTTTCACAAGTAACATTATACTATTTTTTACCAGAATACGTCAATCTTCAACCCTTGTAGCCTGCGGTACGGAATGTGTCGTTTTGATCCTGTAAAATCAACGCAAGCTCTTTATTTTTTGTCAAATTTCCTCATCAGGCACCGTACTGTGCCGCACAAAGCGACGCAAATTGGGGAGTGCAGTTTTCCGGCCGTCTGCTGCCCGCTCTGCCCGGGAACGGTCCACGTGTTTTCGCCGGAAACTCAGTCTTGATTTTGTGCGCAGAATCCGCTATAATAGTAACGTTCTTTTGAATTGCATATCAGCCGGTGTGTCGGAATGGCAGACGAGGGGGACTCAAAATCCGCTTCGTGATTTTTCTTGTCTGTACGAGAAATTCACGATTGTGCGTTGAATTTTGAAGGTTTGTCGAAGCAGGATTTCTTACATCCCTCCTGAACATCCCTCCAATCTCCAGAAACCGGTACTAATGTCCCAAAATTGAATATAAGCCGATGTGGCGGAATGGCAGACGCAAACGACTCAAAATCCGCTTCGTGATTTTTCTTGTCTGTACGAGAAATTCACGATTGTGCGTTGAATTTTGAAGGTTTGTCGAAGCAGGATTTCTTACATCCCTCCTGAACATCCCTCCAATCTTCAGAAACCGGTACGAATGTCTCAAAATTGAATATCAGCCGATGTGGCGGAATGGCAGACGCAAACGACTCAAAATCGTTCGGGAAACCATGTGGGTTCGAGTCCCACCATCGGCACTTCATCATAAAACAGCTTAGGCTCGAAAGATTTTAGGCTGTTTTTCTTTTTTGCCCATTTTTTATACTTTGGCGTTTTCTGGGAAGATATTGACGATTGCATTCGCCGAAGATACCTTACTGGAGAAATCCAGATGTGTATAAATGTTGCTTGTCGTGCTGATGTCGCTGTGCCCCAGCCACTCCTGAATCTCCTTCAGGCTCACGCCATTGGCATAGAGCAGACTGGCGCAGCTATGGCGCAGATCGTGAAAGCGGATACGCTTCATCTGGTGTGCGATCAGAAAATCCGGGAAATGTTGGCTCAGGAAATCGGGCCGAATCCGTTTTCCCATCGGGTCTACATAGATATAGTCAAGATAATCGGTGCAATAGCTTTTGCCGCAGACCTTCCGATTCTGCTCCTGCTCCTTTTTCATTTTATTGAGCATCTGCTCACAGGCAGGGATTAGGGGAAGTGTCCGGCAGCTCGACTTTGTTTTTGTCTTATCTCGTGCGATTTCTGTTAGCGTTCCGTTGACCTTTGCGGTCACAACCGTATGCTGAATGCTGATTTTCTTGTTTTCAAAGTCAATGGCATCCCATTTCAAGCCAACAACTTCACTGCGCCGCAGGCCGTAGAATGCAGCCATGATAACGCCAAACTCCGAAGGGTCACCTTGAATCGCTTTGAAAAGCTGCTCCAGTTCTTCACCGCTGTAAATCTCCGACTTGAACTTTTCCTTACGAGGACGTTCAACGCGATCTGCCGGGTTGGAACGGATCATGCCGATTTGAAAAGCGTACTGCAAGCATTTGCGGATGTTGGCGTGATAGTGAATGACGGTGTTTGCCGTAAGGCCACGATCCAACTCATGCTGGTAGAAGTCTTGGATGTATTTGGGATGCTGTTCCATATCCTGCAATGTATAGTGGAGCGGTTCAAAATATGGGACGATCTTGTGAACGATTGCTCTTTCATAGCTGGTATAGGTTGTGATTTCCACTCGTGACTTCATCATTTTCAACCAGTCCGTGATGAAGTCGGTGAAAAGTACCGGGGAGTTATCAAGGCAGGGGTCAACTTCTTTGATGGGGCTGACCTTCAGCCAATTATTGTCAACGGCATATTGTAGGGCATCGGTCAACTCCTTGTGCCAATCCAGAAGCTGCTGTACACTGGCCTCCTCCTGCTGACGCTCATAGCGGAAGAACGTTTCCAGATCGCGCGGAGAGAGTGCTTTCAAAGACAGCCGCTTCTTTTCAAAGTATGGGACAACTACTCTTCCCAGATCATAAGCATATCTGCCATAGGTTTCGGGCGGAAGGTTCATCACGCTTTCCCGAAGCCAGCGGTTCAGATATTCCGATACCGGCAGGTCGGAAACCTGCTGCATCGTTTCAGGGTTAAACTCTTTTTGTGTTTTACGCAACAGAGATTCAGCTCTTTTTTTGTTTCCTTTAACAGGAAGTCCTGTGCTGATGGATTTGGTTCTGCGCTTTCCATCTGTGTCTTTCCAGCTCAGAATCATCTGATACATACCGTTTTGTTCTCTTAAATGTCCGGCCACATTTGTCATAGTTATGCTCCTTTCTGTTCGCAGCCAAACGTCCTTTGCTTAGGCATCATAAGTTTAGAAGATTCTGGAGTGTTTTGCAAGGATGGCACAAGGGAGTTTGAAAGGTGCATCCCTCCAAGTTGCCGATCCTAATCGAGCAGGTACTCTACCACGCAGAGTTTTGGTATCTTATAGCTGCGTCCTACACGCGCCGAGTGGATCTTATTCTGCTTGACCAACAGATACGCATTCTTCCGGCAGATGCCAAGCATTTCCTGAAGATGCTCCACCGTCACCACATCCGGGTAGTCCTTGAACATCGTCAGATACCTCTCCGTCTTTCGGTCAGGCTCTTCCTGAATCAAAGTGCAGGCTGCGATCTCGCTCATTCCTGTCCTCTCTTTCTAGTTCAATATGTCGATTATTCAGCAGAAAATACTATATGTAAAGTGTGATGGTCTTTTTCGGGGACCATCTCACTTGCCAAAGGAGATATTTGAGCTTAGAACTTCATCGGCAGTGCGTCTTTCCTGCACTTGCCGTTGTAGGTGGTGTAGATGGGGTAAACGTACCGCCGCCAGCCCGGAAGCTTGGCGGGGTTATCCCGGCTGACACGGTAGAGCTCCATGGGATGGACGCCGCTCAGCGCACGGACAAGCCGCTCCTCGCTGTACTGCCCATGATACAGCTGCACAAAGTACATCACGCCCCGCAGGACAGCCGCCCGGAAGGAATCCGGTTTGCCCTCCCACGCTTCCACGATGTGCCGCAGAGCTTCGCAGTAGATCTCTTCGCCCAGCTGGTCGTACAGCTTCAGCGCCGTGCCCACGCAGCCGATGCGGTAGTCGCTCAGCTGCATACTGTCGTAGTTGAGGGAAAGCCCCGCCCGGTTAGTGGCTGCGACAAACGCCTTGGAAGGCGCATCGCCGCCCACCACCTTGGCGCGCAGCTTGATGCCCGCCGACAGGGGTGCGGCGTGACCGTTCTGCTCGGCAAAGAGCAGGGCTTCCTGCTCCATCGTCAGACCGGTGTAGACCTTGCAGAGGATCGGGCGGTCCTCGCCGCCGTTGAGGAGGATGCAGCCCTCGATGGTGTGCTGCCCATCCATTACATAGTACCTGCCGTTGCGGAAGCTGACCTTCGGCTCGTTAACGATGTACTCGTTGAAGTCCCTTGCAATCAGCTCCACCCTCTTGCGCTCTACGCCCCGCTGGTAGATCTCGCGGGGATAGATCAGCTTGCTGCTGTGGATGACCGAAAGCTGGTACGGCGGGTTGATACCAATGAAAGTATTGTTGTCGTTCAGGCGCATCGCATTTCCTCCTTGATTCTCCAAATGTACTTCTCGGCTTCCTCTAAGATCTCAGTCACCTGCTGCTTCCGCTTCGGGCTGGTGAGCAGGCTGGGATTGAAGGTGAAGCTATATTCGAGCCGCTGGATCATGGCATGAACCGCGGATTGCAGTTCGGTGTACAGCATCATTTCCTCGATGCTTCCGGCGTTCTCAAAGGACGACCGGATGGGCGTATAGGGGTAGACAGGCGGTTTGCCATCCACCACCTCAGGCGGCGCATAAACCGCCGTAGAGCGCCGGATAGGCTCTATCTGCTGGATGCTGCCCATAGGGTTCAGCGCAAGGCTGATGCGAACCGCATCATCCACCCGGCGCATCTCCTCTGGGGTCAGATGCCCCAGATACTTCAGTGCCCGGCTTTTGTCGATGGTGAAGATCTGCTCTGCCTGCACAACGGACGGCATATTCAACCCTGCGTTTTCCAACAGGCAGTGGGTCGGCTGGTTTACTTTCTTTTCCGCCTTGCTTGTCATGGTCGCAACGATCAGGGTCGGAGAGTGATAATTGCCCACGTCATTCTGAAGAATGACCGCCGGGCGGTCACCGTGCTGTTCCGAGCCGGTGCTCGCCCCGAAATGGGTGAAGAAGATGTCTCCGCGTTGGAATTTCCAGTTTTGCTGCAAAATTGTACCTCCATGTTGTTATGTGCAAAACCCGCTGCCGGATGTTCCGCAACGAGCTTCGTTCAAGGTATGGTGGTATGGTTGGGTCAGCGGTGCATGACCACATAATCATAGCCGCGCCGCATCTGGCAGACGGTGCATGTGTCCATGCTCCGGTCTGGGCTGGGTACAAGCGCGATCTTGAATGCCTTTGCATCCACAAAGTGCCGCAGACAGGTACCGCAGAGGGTGCGGATGGACTTGACCATCTCAGGGGTCAGCTCCATCTCCTCGTAGATCTCCTGCTCGCGCACCGTGGGGTTCAACTCGTCCATAAAAGTGTCCTCCTATGTATCAAAAGTGAATATTCGGATAAAGAATAAATAAGAGTACGTAAAAAAACGGGAACTGCCGGATGCGTGGAACGTACCCGACAGTTCCCGGATCAATATGATTAAAGGTCTCGCATATTCGCCCTCGGCTCCCTGCGAGTGGGGCATGAACATCTGGCAGCGGACTTGTACCGCTTCATTGGCATTTCAGCCACCCCGTCTGCTTTGTGACCGGGCCGCGAATTACGGAAGTATCATTATCGGAGTACCAGATGACGGAACTATTCAGTTTTCAAGGTCCCTGAGGTCGGACGTTTCGCCCTGCGGCAGGTGCCGCTTGGGAAATTGTCCTCTCACTTGGTAGCCGACGAGAAAGGTCAATTCGTAGCATTGAAATTGAAGTTTTTCAAAAATTTAGTAATTCTCTTGATTTTGATACTAATAGTGGGCCGAGATACGCCGTAGACTTTAGAAATTTCAGTGATGTCGTATCCCTCGTAAGCGTACATGGTGATGATTTCCAAATCTTCGGTTTTCAAAGTTTCGAGTGCAGTAAGCAACTGCTCGTTCTCAATCTCACCAATCCATGCAAAACGGCTTTTAGTTTCGTGGTAAGTATCTGTCACGGTAATCGCATCCTGATAGCGTAGCATCAAAGGCGACGCTTCTTCCTCAGAGCTTTCATACGCAGGAGCGGTGAATTCCTGCGTCCGCTCGATAAAGGTACGCTCCGAATTGAATTGCTGACGGTCATAATCGTACATCTTCTGGATGGCCTCTTTCGTCATTCCCGCAGCTGCGTACTCGATGCGCAACTTTTCCCAGTGTGCTTCAAACTTCTTCAACTCATAGCCTTTATTAAAAGACATCGTAAACCTCCAAATTTTCGATAAGTCGTAAAAAGTCGAAAATTTGGAAGGCTACGGATATTTCGCCGCTTGGGGCATCCATGAAAAACGGACAAACATAAAGCCTGCTCCTTTTTACGGGAGCAGGCTACCTGAAGGCTAAAAAAATAGCCGGACAACCAACTAACAGAGCGGTTCTAAAGCAGAATCACTCTATCAGCTGTTGCCCGGCTATTTGGTGCGCGTTTCATACATTGCCTTGCGGCAATGGCCCGTTGCTCGGTGACGAACAGTCCATATTCAGGGTGCAATGCACCCGATTTTTGAAATTGTGGTTTGTCTAAAAAAGTCAGCGTCTGCGGTAGGCTAAGTCAACTGTTGCTATGTTACCGCACTTGAGGCACTTTATGCTGATAGAGCCTGAACAGCTCTCGTTTTTTTGGTAGAGCTTGTGTCCGCAAACCGGACAAAACCTCCAGCCAATGCTGAATTGTGCCTGCTGTATATTGTTCAGCGGTTTACTCTTAAAAGAGCGATTATTTGACCAAGTCATATTATTCTCCAAATCGAATGACGTCCAATGGATGGCAGTGGATGGGTTTTCCGTTGATGACCTGCATCTGCTGTAATCTGATCCTGATCGCAGACCACGATACCCCGATCCGTGCAGCCATCTCCAGAATTCTTTCATAGTTCGGGTCCGATGCGGATTTGTACAGGATTCCATTTGGCAGGCACAGCGCTGCACGTTCTATTTCGGCGTTGACCAGAAATGTTGGCATCAGCAGCTCCGCTGCAAGGGTATTCGCCTGCCATTCTTCCCATGAGGGCTGTCCGTTTCGTTCCCGATAGGCAATGTGCCCACGGCACTTGACTGCTTTTCCGTAGTCGTTCGGAAACAGGTCAGCCAGTATATGGTGCGCCGCTTCATGCGCTATCGTGAAATTCCGGCATCCGGTGCAGCTGTCTGACGCAAGGGCGGAATCGATTACAACGTCCTTCGGCATGAACACCTCCACAAGCTTTGTCCCGTCCCCCAAGGTTACGGTAAAACCGCATTTCTGGAAAACAGTCAGTCCTAGAATACTTCCATCGCTGCATAGCGGCAGCATTTTCACATTCAGCCCAAGAACAGAACTTGCGAGCCGTTCAGGGTCAATGGGTTCTGGGTCATCTTTACTGATCCCGAAACGGGTATAGTACTGGTCGATATACTTACCCGCTATGTGCGAAAGATCTGCGCGGGATAAGTATCTTGCCATTACGAAGCACAGCTTTCCGGCACGGAGCAGTAGGCTTCCACGAACCACTTGCCCCGTTCAAGCCAAAGATTCCGCTTCTGACCGCAGATCAGGCAGGTGAAGCAGTGACCTTTTCCGCCTAGGCGTGATGTCCCATGTTTGACTGCCAAGACCCGATCAATTCCATAAGTGTGAGCCTTGTCATAGTTTATGGCAAGAGGGCGGATCTTACCGTCAGGAGTAAAACGAACGTCCACTTCGACGTATCTTTTCTCACGGCGAAGGTTGTAATCACCACACATCAGAATTCCTCCTTTTTGCGGATTTATCAAAACACGGCGTGCATTACTTGCGAATCATACTGCGTGCCACGAGCTGTTTTTCGTTCAACAGCGGAACGGACACTGTATGTTTTTTCCACTCATCCATAGAGCAGGTCACTGCTTTGCACAGACGGCATTTTGTCCAGCCACCGGTTTCATCAAGATCCACATCATAATTCATGGTTCCGCACATTGGACATCTTACATTTTCTTTTCTCATAGTATCACCTCGCAAAAAAACGCCAAACAAACACAATCCCATACGAAAATAACACCAAAAGGCTGTTATTTGTGGATTTGGTTTGATTATATACCCACTTTATGGAGATGTCAATTACGCATTTGTCGCCATTTTAGAGATTTCCTGTTGATTTCTTATATTTTCTATACTATAATAGAGCTACCGGATCACAAAGGAGTGTTCTTGTTATGAAAAAGAAAACCACGCTCACCAAAATGCACATAGCCCCATCCACAGTGCGCTATGATGCAGTCGCTGCGAGGGATAGCAATGAGGTTGGTCAGATTCTCGCAGGCACACGAAAAAGGAATGGCTATTCACTTGTAACTTTCTCTGAACTTCTCCGTCACTATGGCGTCGATGTCAGTGATAAAGGAATCAGCAAATGGGAAAAAGGCTATACCACTCCTAGCATCTACCAACTAGTTGCAATCTGCTACGCATTGAACATCAAGGAGGGTCCTTCCTACTTTACAAAGAACTTCCAGAAACCCGCCCTTCTAAATGACATCGGGCAAAAAAAAGTCGCTGAGTACGAAATGGACTTGATTGCATCCCGGCGCTACCAGCCAGACGCAGAAGAGCCCGCGGAAATCGACTACATAATGATGCCTGTATCAGAGTTGCCAGTATCGGCAGGTCTAGGAGCTTTTCTTGAGGGTGAAATGTTCCAGCAGATACAAGTGCCTGCCAGTAGCGTTCCGGCTGGTGCCGAGTTCGGGATATATGTTAGCGGTGATAGTATGGAGCCACGCTATCATAACGGACAGATCGTATGGGTGAAGCGCTGCGAAGAACTTAAATGCGGGGATATCGGGATATTCGTATATGATGACTGTGGATATCTGAAAAAATACGATGAACATACCCCAGACAAATCCCAAGCAGAGTTCCTTACCGACAGCTATGGCGTGGTGCATAACCAACCGGTTTTGGTTTCTCTTAACACCAAATATTCGCCGATCCTTATATCTCCAGAGCAAAGATTCGAGGTTGTTGGAAAAGTTTTGAACTAAAAAGATGGGAGGAGTTTTCGTGGATACGATCAAGCGTGTTCAGGATTTGATGCAAGCGCGTGATATGAATCTGTGTGTGTTGGCAAAGAAATGCGGAATATCGTACTCCACGATTCAAACCACCGCCCGTCGGGGAGGGCAGTTAAGCGTAGAGACGATTGAAAGAATTTGTCAGGGTTTAGGAATTACATTAAAAGACTTCTTCGATTCCTCCTACCTGTAAATATAGGGGCAGCAAAAAAGCCGTTCGCCACGCTGGAAAATCTGCGTGGTGAACGGCTTTAATACTGCTTCTATTTATCCTTTGGTAATCTCCAGATAAACACTAATCTCCATGATTGTTACCATTGAAGGAATACA